>NZ_CANRMB010000002.1 GCF_947631635.1 uncultured Dysosmobacter sp. | reverse complement strand
TTCATTCTACCAGAGTTCTGCAAACCATGTCTCTTTTTATCCTCTATTCAATTTGCGCAACTTATCTTACCTTATCTGGGTGCTTGGCACCCATATCGGTGGTTTATTCTATTTAGTCCGTTTAGATTTCTTGCCTTTCTTACCCTCCAGAGCTTGGTCCTGTACCTCCCTTTTCGCTTTCTGCGCTTTCAGCTCCGCCAGCTCGGCTTTCATCTCCATGATGAGCACCTTCAGTTTCTCCTCGCACTCCTCGCGGGTGTGGGCGTAGACATTACGGGAGAGCTTTTTGCCGTTGATCCACATGGGCGAGTAGCGCCCCTCGTAGAGGTGGTCGTTGATCTGGCTGATGCATCCGGTGCCGGATTTGCGCTTGCGACCCATGTAGGGCTTGAAATCGGTTATTTTCGGCTTTTCCGACTGGGCCGGGGCAGGTTCCTGCCCTGGCTCCGAACCATCTTCTGACGGCACTGCCTTGCCGATTCCGCGGTCGATATTGGCGGCGGCTGTGCGCTGCATATCGTCGGTGATGTGCGTGTAGATGTCCAGTGTGGTCGCCGCCGACACATGGCCCAACATAGCGGAGAGGGTCTTCACATCCATGCCGTTCTCCAGTGCCAGCGTGGCGAATGTATGCCGCAAATCGTGGAACCGCACATGCTTGCACCCGGCGTGTTCCAGTATCAGTTGGAGCCGCTTGCGAACCACGCCGGGACCCAGGGGCATGTCCTCCTTCACCGGGGATGGAAACATCCAGCGGGAGTGTACCATTTCCTTATACTCCCGCAGCACCTCTACGACTGCGGGAGGCAGGACAATTTTGCGGATGGACGCTTTGGTTTTCGGTTTGCTCACCAGCAGTTCGCCCTTCACATCATAGACCTGCTTGTTGACAGTCAAGACGCCGGTCTTGAAGTCCAAATCGTCCCATTGGAGCGCCATCAGCTCACCGCGGCGCAAGCCTGTTGCCAGTTCCAGCAGGAACAGCTCATAGTAGCCCTCCGCCTGAGCCTGAATAAGAAACCGCTGCAGCTCGTCCCGTGTCAGCACCTGCATCTCCCGCGCCTTTTTTGGCGGCAGCTTACAGCCGATGGCCGGGTTCACACGGATTAGCCCGTCCTGCACCGCCTTCTCCAGCGCGGATCGGCAGGTGGCATGGCACATACGCACCATCCGGTCGGACAGTCCCTCGCCGTATAGCTCGGTGTGGCTTTTCCGGCCGTTCTTTTTTACCCGCCCGTAGAACTGCTGGAGGTCGTTCTGCGTCAGCTTGTTCAGTGGGATGTGGCCGATTTCCGGGATGATGTGCAGGCGGATGCGGCTTTCATAGGTTGCCTGAGTGGTAGGGCGGATCTTGGGTTTGCAGTGGTTCTCGTACCAAAACTGCAGCCAATCTCCGAAAGCCATGTCGGGCCGCACCTTTTCCGGTTTCAGCCCGCCGTATTCTTCCTTGAGCTTTTGGAGCTTTTCTACGCATTCTTTCTTCGTCTTCGCAAGGACATTCTTTGTCTTGGGATAACCATTGTCATCATAGCCGATGACGACCCGACCCTCCCAGCGTCCATCCTTGCGCTGCCTTACGGTTCCCTCGCCGGGCTTTCGTTTTCTTGCCACGGTTTCAACTCCTTTCCGAAGAGGTCCTCCATGAAGCCGCCCACGATGCCCGAAGCCTGCTTCTGCATATCCGAGGTGACGTGCGTATAGGTATCCAGCGTGAAGGACGCATTGGTGTGGCCCAGGATGCCGGACAGCGTCTTGGCGTCCACGCCGCTGGTGAGGGCGTGGGTGGCGAATGTATGCCTGAGATCGTGGAAGCGGATGCTGGGCAGACCCGCACGCTTCAGCAGTGTCTTCATGTGGTGATAGGCGGAGCTGGGATCTACGGGGTCTTCCGGTTTGACCGGGTTCGGGAAGATCCATTGGCTGATGGATCCCGCCTTGCGCCGGCGCAGAACGTCCGCAGTGCTCTTTGGCAGAATGATGGTGCGCATCCCCTGTCCGGTTTTCGTTTCGCCGACGGTGTACTCGCCCTTCTTCCTGCTGTGGAGCGTACGGCTCACTTTCAGCGTGCCGCACGCCTCGTCGAAGTCTTCCCACATGAGACCGCAGATCTCGCCCCGGCGCAGTCCGGTGGTCAGCTCGGTGTAGAAGAAGTCCCGCCAGACGTCATCCTTCTGAATGGCTTCCATGAAAGCATCCAGTTCCTTGTTGGTCAGAATTTGCTTGGGCTTATAGTTTGCCTTGGGAGCGGTAGCACCCTCCGTTGGATTCTTCGGGATGATGTGCGCCTGCACCGCGTCCTTCATCGCCTCATGGAGCAAGGAGTGTATGTGGTGAACCATAGAGTCGGAGAGCTGGTGACCGTACTCCGGATGGTCATTGATGCGCCCTTCCTTTTTCAGGCGGCGGTACATTCTCTGGATGTCCTGCGTGGTGATAAGGGATATCTGCTTGTGTCCGAGCTGCGGCTTGATGTAGGAATCGATGTACCGGCGGTAGCCGCTGAGCGTACTCGCCCGTATCGTTCCGGCTTTGTACTCCTCCAGCCAGCGGTCCAGCCATTCGCCCAGGGTCATGCGGCTGTCCTCGGTCAGCTCCACATCACGGTAGCTCTCGATACTCTGGTGGAGCTTGTCCAGCAGGTCCTTTTGCGTCTTCGCGTAGACATGACGGAACAGTGGCTCGCCGTTTTCTTTGTGACCGACAACGATGCGGCCCTCCCAGCGGCCATCGTCCCGCTTGCGTACCATGCCGTCTCCGGACGGCCTTCGTTTTGCCATTTGGGTCACCTCCTTGGTGGAATCCGTTTTTGGCAACACATACAACTACCACACTTTGCGTGAAATAGCTATCTGTATTTTGAAATAAGTTCATCTTTTTTACATTATCATGTCAGGCCACTGTTCTTCGTGATCGTCTGCCTTGTGTCCCATGGCGATGCGCTTTTCCTGGAGTTTTTTCAGTCTTTTGCGGTCGATCTGGATACCGCCGGGGCGGGACTTTGGCACGGAGTTGTCCCGGAATATCCGGCTCATGTGGTGGAGCAGCCGTGTCACCGCCAGCATCGCGGAGGGCGGACGGTTTTCCTCCTGGTGATCCAGGAGGAACTGTGCGTACTCGTTGCCCTGTTCCGCGGACTGCGTCAGCCAGTAGACCGCCTTCTCCTCATCATGGGCCACTTCCTTTCCTGTGAGATACATCTTTCCTAACATGTACTGGGCGTATGGATTTCCGCGCTCCGCTGATTTTGTGAACCACTCCACCGCTTGCACCGGATCTCTGTCGATGAACTCGCCCTTGAGATATTCTTTGGCCAGACGGTACATAGCGTAGCGGTTGCCGCCCTCAGCGGCGATGTTCAGCCACTCCATTCCCAGCTTGGTGTTGCACACTTCGAGGTCATCCGAGAGGTACAGCTTGGCGAGAGAATACTGCGCCACCAGATGGCCCTGCCGTGCCGCCTGCTCAAACCAGTACCGGGCGTTCACCGAATCAGGGATCAGCAGAGGACCATCCCGCCAGAGTTTTCCCATCAGGTGCTGCGCATACATATCTCCACTCTCTGCCATTTGATTCATCTCTTTGACGGCGTCCATACGGTCTTCCATTGGAATGTCATCATCCCGGATGATATCCCGCAGAGTCCAGTAGTTATAGGAGACATTTTGAAACTCTTCCGGCTCATCGTGCTGACTGAAGTCTTTCTCCTCAAAGGTGACCTCACCCAGCCGCAGTCCTTCCGCTTCCCGGATGACCGCGTTCTTAATCTGTCGGAACTCTTTCTGCTGTGACAATGGAATACGCTCCCGCTGCTCATCGTGATAGTAGCTGTCCACCTTGCCCTGAAGCACCAACCACTGTTCATAGCAATCGCGCACAGCGGGGAGCCGCTCCATTTCATCCACGATCTCATCCACCAATGACTTCAGCGGTTTTGGAAGATAGCCGTATGATTTCTTGCCCCTGACCGTATCCAGCCGTGCCGCCAGTTCCATTATGAGCTGCTCGGCGTCCGGATGGTCGCATACTCCTTCCTGCATAGAGCGCACCAGCTTCAGCATCGCCAGCCGCGCTTCCCGCACCAGTTCATCCCGCGACTCGGACTTCTGCTCATAGAGGTGGAGCATCTCGTTACGGAAGATATCGTTGGTGAGCTTGGACTTGATCTGGCGGATGCCTTCCTTGGAGAGATATCCGTATTTCGGGTCAGCGGACCAGGCCATCATGTGAATGTGCGGGTGCTCACCCTCATCGTGGAAGGCGGCGTACCACCGGAAGTCATTTGGCGGTATCTTCATCGCCGCCGCGATGTCGTTACGGTGCGCACGGATGAGGTTGCGCCACGCTGCGGCGTTGTCGTATCCTAACCGGGCAGCATCCTCGCGCCTGAGCGAGATGATGTGTGTCCAGATGTTGCCGGTGTAGTTTTGTAATTCGTCCACGGCCGCATCCAGATCCACACTATCTTCATCACCGAACAGACCGTGGGAACGGGGGCGCTCCGCCATGTACTCCATGTAGCCGGGAGGCAGCAGTTCCACACCTTCGCGGCTACCGATGTATTTCAGATATCCGCCAGCGCTGCCGCCTTTGATGTACGGGCTCTTGACAATCAGTCTTGCCATTCTTCATCCCACTCCTGTTCCTGACGGGAGCGTGCGCGCTTTTCCAGAGAGATGAGCCCGTTAGTGGCTTTCACATTGCGGACGCTCTCTGCGCGTCTGCGCTTCAGGTCATCCAGATCGATCTCGAACGCGTCCGCGATGATACCGATGACCAGATCCAGTTCCACATCTCTGGTGAATTCCCGACGGGCGATGTGATCTTCCAGCACACCCAGTCTTCCTTCAATGACAGACTGGATCGCTTCGGGCAGTAATGAGTTATCTCTGGCGGCCAAGTAGTCCGCATAGAAATTCACTGCCCTCTCCACGAACTCATTTTGGCTTTTGCAGTTGTCCGCCTGGTACCACTGCTCGATTTTTTGCTTGGTTTCCGGCTGCATTCTCAGTGCCAGCCGATCTCTTGTTTCAGTGCTCATAATTCCTCCATTTCTTTGTAAGACATCTTTGAAAATCCTGTAATACGGGGCTTTTCGGGGGTAGCTGACGCCAGAGGCCGATTTTTCTCCCATCAAAGACGCCAGCTTCCGCACCCCCGAAACTGCCCGCACTGCGGGCAGATGTGACAGACCCGGCGGCGTGAGCGACGCCAGGTCTTTATCCTGCTTTGCGTCGTCGCAAGCTCCATATCCCTCATTTCCGCCCCATAGGGCGAAAATCGCTCATTACGCTACTCCTCCTTCTCCCACCGAACCCGCTTCGCTGGGCTTCGGCGGGAACCTTGTTGCCCTCGATCATGCACTCATTCCTTCTTTCTCTAAATTGATAGACTTCTGTTTGTTGAGCCGTGCCAGCCGTTTCTCCATGCGCCGTCTGGATGCTTCCTCATCAGCACGCATGAGCTGCCGCTCGTGGTAGTAGTCCAGCGCTTCCTGAATCGGACAAATGGTGTAGCGTAGGCTACCGTTCATTCCACGGCCATCCTTTGCGGTGATCATAGTCTGTTCCGTGCGGATGAGATGACGTTCCTCCAGACTGCACACATATTTGCGCACTGTATTCTCACACAGCTTGGTGGCCTTGCCAATCGTTTTGTAGCTGGGCCAGCACTGGTGCGTCTCGCGATTCTCACACCGGAGCAGGTAGGCGTAGATCGAGATCTCACTGGAGTTCAGGTCGAGAGCGAACAGCTCATTGGGGAGCGGAAAATAATTTTTGATGGGATCGCGTTTGGGCCAGTGCCGGTACATCAATTTTCACCTCCGGTCTGCTGCTCCACCCACTGGCGGAACTTTTCCTTGGGTACCACGAAGCGGCTGCCGATGCGCAGAGACGGAAAGCCGTCCTCGTGCATGAGCTCGTATGCGCTGGAGATTGAGACACCCAGCGTCCTGGCCACTTGTGTGGCATTCAGGAACAGCGGGAGTTGGTCGTAGCTGGTGAACTGAGATTCTTTCATTGAACAATTTCCTCCTTTGATTTTTGATGGTTGATGGGCGGATGGTGTTGTTGCTTTCGGACATCACTCCTTGTTGTGGATTTGAAATCAGGCAAAAAATAAGGACAGAGACCACGCGGCCACCGTGGCTCTTGTCCTTTCACTTGATTATTCTGTGAGTTTTGGTATAATGAGATTGTCGCAAGACAGCTCTGGAATAGATATAGGACAGGAGGGCAGAAAAATGCCGATAGGGAATCAGCAGAACAATAATTTTCTGAGGCTCACCCTTGATGTCTGGCAGGACAAGGTGTTCCACAACGAGAAGGAATATCCCGCAGGCTATTTCGCGGCCGCCATCCTCAATACGCCAATGGACGAGATTGGGGAAATGCTCCGCGCCGGAGATGTTATCCTGGGCAGGCTTCTTGAGGTTTCCATAGCCGATAAGAAAAAGCTGGGTGCCATGCTGCCGTTACTGAAAGAGCAGGTGCAGACATTGGCGGAGCTGCTGTTGAAGTATCCGCCCTTCTGCTTTCATGATAAGGAACAGGAGCGACATCTGATAGAGGTAATGTTCTCGCCGGAGACTCTGAACGATCTTGCCAGGCAGGGGTCTGCGACCAGAAACTTTTTCCTGCGCTACCTGAAATCTATCGTCCGGATCCCTCCGGCGATCTATCACTTTTATGCGGCCGGCAGATTCTTTGAGCTGGACTATCTGCGGCGGCTGAAGAAGCATGACGAGACCTTTTTTGCCATCGCCGCCCATGACTGTTTCACCAGCGAACTGTTTTGGGAGGAGATGCATTCCCTTCAGGCACAGGAGATGGAACCGTTCACCATCACGCCCGAGTTGAACTCCTCCTATGTGTTTGCCCGTCATCCGAAGGATGAAAAGAAAATGGTCTTCGTCAACCGTTACTTCTTTGAGCATTTCATCAGCTTCTATATCTTTGATCTGATGAACGGACTCCACCACGGCCACGCTCCCAGCCAGTGCCGGGGCTGCGGGAAATACTTCCTGACCACCAATGGTCACATGCCGAAATACTGTGACGGCATCGCGCCACAGGATCCTCGATTGACCTGCCGGCAGTACGGTGCCAAGATGCGGCAGAAGGAGCAGAACAAGCAGCATCCAGTCTACCGTCTGCACACCACACGCACCGGTACCATCCGCAAGCATTACGAGAGAGGAAAGATCCCCTATGAGCTGCGGCAAGAGGCAATCTATGTAGCTGATATGTATAGAGAACGAGCGCTGATGGATAAGGACTATGCCGCGAGTGGTTATGAACGGGATATGGAGTTGGAGCATATCTACGCGGAAGCTCAGAAACGATTGAAGTGAGAAAGGGGGGCTGTCCCATGGCTATAAACATGTATACCGTTGCCGGGGACTGCCCCAGCAACGAAGAGCTCGCCCTGCGGATACAGGCCGGAGACCGTCAGGCTGCGGAACTGCTCATCTCGCAGAACGAGGGATATATCACCGACTTGGCACTGGACTATGCGGATCACTGTGAGCTGGAGGATCTGAAACAGGAGGGCGCAATGGCCCTCCTGGAAGCGGCGAAAAGGTTTGATTCCGCGTATAGGACGAAGCTGCTGACTTATGCGACCCCAGCTATGGAATCAGCAATGGCGAACTACGGCGCTCAGGCTTCTCTTTCTCTGTCGATTCCATCCAGCCGGTACGATCAGCTCCGCAAGGTGGCTCACATCTGCATCGAAGCAGAGGACGAATCCGAGGATACGCTCATCAATGCAGTGTGCGAGAAGCTGGATGTGTCATCGAAGGTAGCGACGGAGCTGCTGCGGGAATACCGGACACTGTTCCAGACCAGGCAGTTGGGCGACGATGTGTTTTCCATCAGCCATGGCGGAGATCCCGCCAGAGCCTATGACCGCTATATGCGCAGGACACTTCTACTCCGGCTGATGGAGGAGGTTCTCAAACCCAGAGATTTGAATCTGGTGCGTTATTATCTGGGTATCGGTCAGCCGGACGGAGAAGGGGTGACTTTTCAAGAGCTGGCGATACGGCTCAACTACAACGGCCCCAGTGGTGCGGAGAAAGCATACAAGAGTGCGCTGCGAAAATTGAAAAAGAGCCTCTATTCCGGCGCCTACGGACAGTGGCTTTCCATTCAGAAAGCCATCCGCGAGGCGAGAGCGGAAGCGGAGGCCGACTCCGGTGGCTACATACCGCCGCAGACCACATGGGTTGATGAGAAAAAGCTGTCAGAACGGTTCATCTGTGAGGTGTCCTCGCTGATCCGTGCCCATGAGATATTCTGTGAGGCACTGGATGCTGAAAAAGATGAAAGAAGGAACTGAGACAATCATGCTCAGCTCCTTCTTCTTTGTTTATCGCGGCACACCTCCTGAGCTGCCGTGGAAATAAAAAAGACCGCCCTGGCTTTTGGGTGTCAGCCAGGACGGTCATCCATATTGATATATTTGGTTATTTGACGGCTATGGCAGAGGGTAGCGATAATTATCTTGTACTGAAGCGAATTTAGGAATTTCACAGACCTTCTTGCAATTGCGGTATTAATTCATGAATTATAAATTTCTGTGCATTGGCATCATATAAATTCGTAACATAATAATTCCCCGCAGAGTTTACCTTGTGTACAGAGCAAATCCCTAAGGATTTTCCGAGTTCTGTTGAGATCTTATATTCTCGACCATCTTCAGGAATGACCTTTTGCAGGTAATGCAGTTGTGTGAGCTTTTCTGTGAGCTGTTTGGCGTATAACTTGCGCATATCTGGATGGGATACCGTGCTATTAATAATAAACACGAATTTGCTTATTGGCTGAGGTTCATCAGATATTGGAATCGTGTCCATTTCTTCTGTTGTAAGCGAGAATGGAGTTTTATAGGGTCCCTTAGCTATGTCACAAATCAGGTCGGCCAATATATCCGAGGTGTCCGTAAAAGCTCTTTTCAAAATAACTGAATTGAGAACACTATCATTTGGAAACTCCAGACCACTGGTGGGGTCTCTACCCTCAGACAACTGTTTCATAATATTAAATAATACAGCAATCTTATCAGAATTGTATTTTCCCATATGTTAGTACTCCCATTCTATATCGTCCAACTCAGCGAGTAGCTTTTTCCCCAGTTCTGGCTCGACCATATGGATAAAATAAGCCTTTCCATACAAATGCTCACGGTAAAAAGCATAGTTTTCACCGGTTTTCTCTTGGTGGTCATATACACCATATTTTTTGCAGTAGTAAATTTCCTGCCGAAATTTTCGTTTGTACTCTTTGGGTATCTTCAAGGTTCCATCATTTATGATCAATCCAGTTACTTCCTGCCTCTGGTGTTTTAGTGCAGAACGAGTCTTTTTTGCATTTACAGAAAAGCCTTCTTCTTGAATGATTTTTTTTGCGACGGGTAATAGGGATAAGATTCCCTTTTTCCCAGAAAAGGTTATATCATCCGCATATCTTGTATATACAGCCCCATACTTTTTTGCTAACCCACCCAAACGCTTATCCATTTTCAAACAGAGGATATTTGTGATATATGGACTGGCGGGGGAACCCTGCGGTAAAAAACCATTGTGGGTACACAGCTTTGCTAAAATATATGAGAGCTCTTTTGTGTATCCGTAATATTTGAAAATGTAAAACACCTGTTCATAGGAGATGCTGGGGAAAAAATCTTTGATATCAAGATTTATCACACAGTCTGCACCAATATGGGCTACCGCATTAGTAACAATCGACCGGTCTGGAACAAATCCATTTGCATATTCGGAAACATGGACTTTTGACAATATATTGTCCAGTATCCATCGCTGGATATATTTTAAATCAACGGACGGCACAGAGAGCTTTCGCATCCCACCGGATTTTTTAGGAATCTCCATCTCATGATAGCCGAAATCATCAATAGAATAAAACAACTCTCCAAATTCAAACGGGTCTATCCCCAGCAACAACGCCAGGTGCCTAACATCAAATATGACTGGCAGTTCTTCACTTAACAAGGTTGAAGCATAGGAAAGACATACTGAGATATAGCGCTCGCTTTTTCCTGTGTCACGGAGCGCCATTTGTAATTTACTCAGATATCTTTCCTTATCCATAAGCCTTGCTCCTTTATTGATAAAGCCAAATGCACCCACTACCCATCCTGTTTCTGAAAAGCAGGGCGACAGGACACATCCTGTCGCCCTAATAAATTACTTCATTCCAAGTAATTTATCAGGACAACAATTCTGGGCGAATTGTTGTCCTGATAAAGAAAGCAACTTTGCTTCTTTGAGAGGCGACTCGCCACCCGCATTCTAATGGGTGCATTTGGCTATTATCCGTACTAAGGTTCTAATATTTAAAATTTAGAGGGACATAGATTTGGTCGATAGGAATAGCTGTATCGGGATCTATTTTACGGTACCGAAATCGGGGGTTTTCAGAAAAACTAATATTATCTGCTTTTTGGTTGAGTATCTTAAGACGCCCTTTTGCTGATAAAGACAATAAGTGCGATTCATCATATACAAGCATTTCTTCCCGGATCAAACAGTCGATTGTATCATCAATCCTCGAAATTGGTATTCCAAGCGATTCAGCTAACCTCATAAAAGAGTACTCGTTTTTGTGGTTTTTAAAATATGCTAAAATAATACCACTTAAGAAATCATCCATACAAGGACTCCCCTATCGATGCATTATAGTTTTGAATATTCCGCTGCTTCTTTTCCCCCCTCATAGATGAGGGTGACGGGCGCTTAACAGTCCCAGAATCGTCTCTTGACCGTGGAAAAAGTGAAAAATACTTTTCTGTATCATAGCAAAATATGCCTATTGTATTATTGGGTGTATCACCATAAAACGAAACGAGAGACTCAGTTTTAAATACTCCAAGGCGCCGATCCTTTGGAATTCCAACTGATTGAGAAAAGGATTTAATCAACTTTCGAGCCTCATCAGGGGTATCCGTGATTGTTACATCGTCGAAAGCCTTTGCTGCATGGTTGATATATAAAATATTTAATGTGATGTTGTATTCAGCTGCAGCGGTATGAAGGGTCGTAATCGCTTCATCCATAGCATATGTAACAAGATAATAAACGGTTTTTCCTCTCAGATATTCGCTATTTACTTCCAAAAAATATTTTAAAGAGCCACCGGAACCGCAAAAATCATCGATTACAACCACATTTTCAAATTCTTCTGTGTTCATTTTTTTAAGATCAATAGCTACTTTATATTTAGTAACGCCATGTATATTTTTGTAATCATATAGGTAGTCAATGGAACTGTTTTCAATCCCTTTTCGGGAAGGAATATGAGTATAGACGGCCGTGTCACCGTTAAATGTTTCGCAAGAATCCAACTTCCTTCCAAGTTCGTACAGAGAGCGATTCACACTTTTCTGTGAATAGTACTCGAATTTTTCCAATAGGCGCAAAACAATATCGTAGATATTGTCGGGTATCTGCAAAATCCATTCATCAAAGTGTTCTGAAAAATAAACAGTACGACTATCTTCAGCATCCCACCGTTTTATACAGGCAGATACTATCTCCTTGTTGTCAGCTTTCGGCATGGTACAGCAACTTCCTATCATATTGTGGATTACAATTTTTAAATGACAGTAAATAGATTATACCGCATTTCGACAATGATTTCAATGTAATAATCAAACAGATTGCCTATAAGGGTTTCGACATAAACTTTATTCTTTGCACCTGCAAGCACATCGTCAGCTATGAGTTGGGAAGTTCCGAGTACGGAGATGAAGCGATAGTGATGAGTAAAAGATTACTTTTTAGGAATAGTCGTCGTGAACTTGCGAAATCCACAGCGACTTAGATCTGCTGGGTAGATTTGAACTCATATAGCCTTAAAATTTGAATGGATATTCTGATCGTACGGGATGGATTTGAACTCTAACCCATGATGCCTATCTTATTGCCGTTTTCGTATATACTTTCGTCATGAATGACCTCGCCGGGACCCTGGCATTCCAGCCAGCCGAAGCCGGGGACATAGACCATATCGCCTGGCTTCGGGTCAGTGACCGTTTGCGATGAGGCGGGCATCGGGGCAAGTGTCGGAGCGGATACTGGCGCCGGAGTCGGCTGCACTTCGGTGGTCGCAGGTATTTCCTCTGGTACAGGCCCTGGTTCATGGATGACTTCACGAATAGGGTCAGCCTGTGGTTGTGGGATCTCAATTCTTTCTTCCTCTGGCAGTGGCGTGGTTTCTGCGTCTGCTGCGATGTCCTCAACAGCCGGCTCCGGGGCGCTCGCGGCAGTTACTTGGAGCGGGGCATGCGTTGTTTCCCTGGTTGCTTCGGTTTGTGGCCACACAGCGGCACACAGGGTCAGACAGGCGATGAATACAGTCCCTATGATGAGCTTTTTCATATTTCGTTTTCCTCCTCGCATATAAAATGAGCGACCAATTCCTTGCCTGCTCGACAAGAGACTGGGCGCTCATTTTCGTAGTGATTCAATTCTGTGAAGAGCTTCCACGCCAGCCGGAATCCAGAGATAAAGCTGTCGATGGAAGTATCTGCGATGATGTGGTCCTTGGCGTCAATAATCCGAAGAACCAGCCGACGCTCCGGTTTCTCCAGCGCTTTGATAAGCGCCTGGTGGCACTCTTCCACCTCCTGGTGCTCAGTTGAAAGCGCCGGTGGAGTGTAGAAGCAGTCGTACAAATCATTCAGCAGTTTGTTTTGCATATCCTCGCCTCCTTGCAGCACAAACATATACCACAAGTCCGAGGGAAAAGCTACTAAAACTTTTTTCTACACATATATCATTGGCACAGTAAGCTTGTTATCCTGGTTATACCCTTGACTCGCATGAATAACGGGGGTATAATTGGGTATAACAAATGGCGGAGGTGTTATTTTGGAGCAGTTTGAAATCATAGAGCGTATCCATGAACTGGAACGCGAAATTGCATTGTTACCTCCTGGCAGTATTGCCGCAAAAAAAGTCAAAGGAAAAGAATATTACTACCACCGGATCACGCAAAATCAGAAGCGTACCGAAACCTATGTGGATTTTGATCAGGTAGATGAGCTGCGTGTCCAGATCGAGAAAAGAAAAGAATTAGAGACAGAGTTGAAAAAGCTCAAAAGACTTGCCCCCTCATCGGAACCTGCGAAAGAGGGAAGGGACACGCATCAATTTTCCACATATGTGCGGATCGGTTCTCAGCTGAAAAACTTGGCGGCTCCTGTGAAAAAATACAAGCGACGTGAGTGCTACTCTGTCCTGCATGATTTCGTGTTTGGCGAGCAGCAGGATAAAGTTTTCATCCTCTACGGTCTGCGGCGGACGGGCAAAACCACACTGATCCGTCAGGCGATATTGGATATGACGCCCGAGCAGCTGAATACTGCGGCGTTTATTCAAATCAAGGCAAAGGACACTCTGTCGGGAATCAATACGGACCTGAAGTATCTGGAAGATCAGGGTTACAAGTATGTGTTCATCGATGAAGTCACTCTCATGGAGGACTTTATCGAAGGCGCCGCGCTGTTTTCCGATATCTATGCCAGCAGCGGCATGAAAATCGTGCTGTCTGGCACGGATTCGCTTGGCTTTATCTTTACCGAACATGAGCAGCTTTACGACCGCTGTATTTTGCTGCACACCACTATCATCCCATACCGGGAATTTGAAACCGTTCTGGGTATTGAGGGCATCGATGAATACATTCGATACGGTGGTACCATGAGCATGGGCGGCGTCAATTACAATGAAAAGTCTTCTTTTGCGACCAGCAAGAGCACCGGCGACTATATCGACAGCGCCATTGCAAGAAACATCCAACACTCACTCAAGTATTACCAGGAGGGCGGTCATTTTCGTCATCTATACGAACTGTACGAAAAGGGTGAGCTGACAAGTGCCATCAACCGTGTTGTTGAGGATATCAACCACCGCTTCACCCAAGAGGTCCTCACAAGGACTTTTGTGTCTCACGATTTGTCCGTTTCCGCCCGCAACCTTCTCCACGACCGTGAAGACCCTGTGGATATCACCCAAAACATCGATGAAGTTGCCGTGACCGAGCTTGTCAAAACGATGCTGGATATCCTCGACAAGGAAGAGCAAACGGTCGAGGTGGATGATACACACGCATATCAAATCAAGGAATATCTGACCCTTCTTGACTTGATCATGGAATTGGATCTGCTGCATTTCCCGGACGTCAACAATAGGGAGAAGATCACCGTGATCAGTCAACCGGGCCTGCGCTATGCGCAAGCAGACGCACTGATCAGCAGCCTATTGCTTGACGAAAAATTCAATGCCCTTTCGGCCATGCAGCGCAATCGCATCCTTGAACGCATTTTAAGCGAGATCAAAGGCAGAATGATGGAAGATATCGTTCTGCTGGAAACGAAGCTTGCCAACCCCAAAAAGCAGGTCTTCAAGCTGCAATTTGCGGTCGGAGAATTTGATATGGTCGTGCACGACCCCACTACACTTACTTGCGAAATTTATGAGATCAAGCACAGCAAGGAAGTTGTGGCCAATCAGTACAGGCATCTTATCAATGCCGAAAAGTGTGCCGAGACCGAACACCGCTTTGGAGAGATTACCGGCCGGTATGTCATCTATCGCGGCGAAAACACCGAGATCGACGGCGTTCAGTATTTGAATGTTGAGCAGTATCTGAAATCCCTGGTCTAATAAGGCACGGCAAATTCCGTTGAAAAGTAAAACTTTTTCTACACATCAAGATAAGGTACAATAAGTTGCGCAAATTGAAAAAGGGATAAAGAGAGACATGGTTTGCAGATCTCTGGTAGAATGAAGTTGCGACACACCATTCTGAAAGGAGACAGCAAACCATGTCCGAAAAAATTGTACAGCTAAACGAGGAAGTAATCAA
Organism: uncultured Dysosmobacter sp.; assembly: GCF_947631635.1. Lineage (GTDB taxonomy): Bacteria > Bacillota > Clostridia > Oscillospirales > Oscillospiraceae > Oscillibacter. Next base: position 184,041 of record NZ_CANRMB010000002.1, on the reverse strand, counting down.
GGGGCAGATTAAAGAATTAGTCCGGGGCAGCGTGGAGGAAACTCTGAACGAGCTGCTGGAAACTGAGGCGGAGAAATTGACCCAAGCTGCACGTTATGAGCGCAGCGAGGCCCGTCAGGGCTACCGCAGCGGCCACTATGACCGGAACCTCACTACCACCTCCGGTGACGTCACGCTGCACGTACCGCGCCTCAAGGGGGTATCCTTTGAGACCGCCATTATTGAGCGCTACCGCCGCCGGGAAAGCAGTGTGGAAGAAGCACTCATCGAGATGTATCTGGCCGGCGTGTCCGTCCGCCGTGTAGAGGACATTACAGAGGCTCTTTGGGGCAGCAAGGTATCTCCTGCCACGATCAGCGAATTGAACAAGAAAGCCTACGTTCACATCGAAGATTGGCGGAACCGCCCCTTGCAAGGCGGCAAGTATCCGTATGTCTATGTGGATGGCATCTACCTGCGGCGGAATTGGGGCGGAGAGTACGAAAATGTTGCGATCCTGGTTGCAATTGCAGTCAATGAGGACGGATACCGTGAGGTTTTGGGTGCTGCCGAGGGTATGAAAGAGGACAGGGCCAGTTGGGTCAGTTTCTTTCAGTGGCTCCGTGGTCGTGGGTTGGACGGTGTAAAGCTGGTTGTTGGAGATAAGTGTTTGGGTATGTTGGAGGCTGTGGGAGAAGTGTTTCCGGACGCCAAATACCAGCGCTGTACTGTTCATTTTTACCGCAACGTATTCTCTGTTGTTCCCCATTCCAGGGTGAAACTGGTGGCCAAGATGCTCAAGGCGATCCACGCCCAGGAGAGCAAGAGAGCCTCCCGCGAAAAGGCCAAGGCCGTGATTGCCGAGCTGAAGGCAATGAAGTTGAAGGAGGCTGCCAAGAAGGTAGAGGACAGTGTTGAGGAGACGCTGACTTACTGTGATTTCCCTTCCGAGCACTGGACACGAATTCGAACCAACAATGTGATTGAGCGGCTCAACCGCGAGATCCGCCGCCGCACACGTGTAGTGGGAACCTTCCCGGATGGCAATTCCGCCCTCATGCTGGTATGTGCACGGCTGCGCCACGTGGCTGGTACCCAGTGGGGCAACAAGAAGTACATGAACATGAAGCACTTAGAGGCTGTCTGCCAGGAAGCCTCTGTTGCCGGCTGACCTTGTTCAGCCAGAGTCTGCAAATGAATTTGCGCATAACTCTTGACAGTACCCACATCAAACGGTTTGATTAAACTATTATGTGGGTTCGAATTAGTTTTAAATCAAAAAGGGCGGCCGGAACACATCGTTTCAGCCGCCCTTTTAGGTTATAACCATTAGTGGAGTAGTCCGTTAGAATTGAAAATCTCCGAAATCTATTCCCTCAAAAAATCATTTATCTACTGCTTCGTCGAGAAGAATCTCGACATCTTCCATATCATTAATCTGCCGAATTGATTTTATATCCAACTTCATTGTCGAAATATCTTTTTCAGTTAAAGTGCTTCTATCCCAGTAATACAGGAAAATCCGTTCTGTTAGCTTCTGATTATTAACAATCATTGTGCCTTTATCATTGTTCCACAATATATTGCGCCAAAGCACATTATCAATAGATAGGAGCTCTTTTGGAAAACAATCGAAGATTTCCTTAAAGCTCTTTTGCTGCTGAATAGAAACTTTAACTGCAGCCTTGACAAAAGGCAGCAAGGCAACTGGACGGAATAGTAGATTGCCTCCTGATCTATTACGATATGGCTGGGTATTAGGGGATTCAGTCACATAATTATATACATCACTGAAGCTGTCAATCAAAGCATCCCAAAAAGAAACACATAGTTCTTCAAATTCGCCAATCATTTTATCATCAGGACGCCTGCGGACAAATTCTTTGACCTTGGCTTTCCCTCGGGCCTTTGTCCCTTCAGGATTTAAAACCTCCATATCTTTAAGCAATATCCATAATACTTCCAGATTGCACTCGTAGAATGTAATGATTGTAGTAAATGCTTTATCATTGCTTTCAGGGATAGCCTTCGTCTTTGAATCCAAAAGGCGTTCTTTACCGAACAATGGATGAGTATCGATCAACTCTCTTGAAGCTATTGCCACAATGTCGTCTTCGTCGAGTGCAATAATATCACGCATCGATACCGGTTTAGCATATCGGTTAAGCGTACTGAAAAGCCTTCTTGAACGCTGCATGCCTGCATCATCTGTCTTGTGTCCAATAAAAATGACCGGGATTTGCTCATTATCATATTTTGGGGATTCCCTGACAACTTTCTTGATTCCCTCGACTCTATGCTGCCCATCTACAGGGAAAATCTTTTCATTGCCACTTAATTCAAGAACGCCTAAATTATAAAACTCTGATCCGTCATCATATTCAAGACGCACTTCATGCCATGTAGGAACACCATCGTAAACCGCAAGAACGAGCGCATTGAAAAAGCGCTCCTCTTGAGTTTCTATATAATGCGCTATATTTTTGTAATTATTGGTTATGGTTCTTTGCAGCATCTGTTTTAGCAAATCAGATTTGTGGAGCTCATTATCCACTCTTTTTACATATTCGGAAACATCTTTAAAGCGCATGGTTGCGATATAATAAACCCAATTGCCTATATAGGCTCGTATGGCTGGTATTTTCATTGCTACCTCCCCAATATTAGAACGCGGCGCTCATCGCCTGGTTATATACCTCAGGATATTGATCATTGAATGGCGGCAATACTGTTTTGATTAGTTCTTTTTCAAGTTCATCAATACAATCATTATCTTTTCCTGGTAATGCCAAATACCGCACATAAAGGTATGGGCTCCATAGACGCTTCATATTTGCGATTTTAAGCCGTCCTTCTTCAGTGGCATATTCACGTACACGTTTCCTAAGGTTTTGATAGGTGGTTTTTCTTGCCCTACCTATGTATGCTAAATATAGGTGTGCATCTGGGATGATGTTAGGTTTTATCAGAAACGCATATATGCCACCGCAATTATTCGGGACGCTTGAAATTGCCGGGTTTACTTGACCGGTATCATCAAGAAAATACTTGAATTCTGTCCAAGGTTGTTCCACCAATGTTTTTAGGGGAGCTGGAAAGCTTTCCCACTCCCCAGAGGGATTTAGAACAAATGATACTTGATGCAACTTTACTGCATCGCACATATCTAATCTTTCCATAATCACTTCTCTTCCTTCGTTTTCTGGAAATGATTTCAAAAGTTGTAATCCACCAAAACAACTTGTTACCAAAAATCCTTCAATTTCTTAGACCTGCTTGGGTGACCCAATTTGCGAAATGCTTTTGCTTCGATTTGGCGTATGCGCTCTCGGGTAACCCCATATATTGCTCCCACTTCTTCCAAAGTAAGCGGGTGTCCGTCATCGAAACCCGTACGAAGTCGTACAACATCAGCTTCTTTAGTTTTCAGTGAAGTGAGCGCATCAGAAAGGGCTGTTCTTGCCATCGAAGCAGTCACACATTCAAATAGTGTGTCGTCTGCTTGGAGTAACTCTTCTGGTATTCCGGGCAACCTTCCATCATTGATTTCATCAAGATAGATATGTCGCTCAGCCTGCTGAATTGCCGCACTAAGATATTCTTCGGCTTGCGCTGCAGTAATATCCATCTGTTCCGAGATCTCTGATATCAATCTGTCGCATATGCGATTCGGCTCGCAATTTTCGCACGAGTGGGAAAGATATCGTTCATAGATAGGGAGCATTTTTTCTTTGTAGTGAGCTGGGAAATAATACTCCAGCCAAACGGGATTGCACTCCCTGTTAATATTTTGCTGAATCCACAACGACGCATAGGATTGAAACGCAGAAAAACCATCTGGATCAAATCGATCTACTGCAAAAATCAGCCCTATGAACCCAGCAGAAACAGCATCGACAATATTGTACTGATGTGTTTTAGCCATTGAAAGCGCAATCTTCAGTACAACACGCAAATGTATAAGAATCAACCGCTCTCGGGCGTAAGCATTTCCTTCTGCAATCTGCGCTGTAAGCGCAGAGATCTCTCCATATTGTGGGGGAGGTAATTTCTTAATCAGTTCAACGATATATTCCAACTCATCTGATAATGAAACAACTTCTTTAAAAACTGCATCGTAATCTATTCGGCTATAGTCTTCGAAGCGGTCAAGGTCTTTTTCTAAAGGGGCAGTTTCATAGATAATAATTCCGCGTAACTGTAGTGCTTCGCTGAGCTGATCAACATCAGATACTGATAATGAATAGGTGTCCGATATGTCCATAATGTCGTCGAATGTCAGGAACCCTTTTTTCGCAGCTTCATCAAAAAGTAGTTGCTGGCATTCTGCGACTTTAGACACACCGGACACCTTCTTTCTACACAAATCACATCTTATTCGGCGTTAGCGCGGCACAGATCCAGGATGTCTTTGCTGGTAATGCCGTCATTGAATCTTTCGTTGAATTCCTCAATAAAATCATACATACGGTTTATGTACTCAACAGGTTCAGTTGGGCCTTCAACGAGCTTTTCGTATAAAACTTCAACACCACCAAGCACATAAGCATCAAAAAGTTGTAGATCTGCCTCATCTGCACCAAAACGACGAAAGGCTTTGTCTAACCGTGCTTCCTCATTTGGTTCATACTGGGTATCCAAAATAAGTATAAGGCGGAAGATATACTTTAGCTGCTCAGAATTGTTAATAAGCTGCTCGGGGAAAATATTCTGATCTGCTATGCCTCCGTCTGTGTTTTTGATGCCCTTCCGTTTAAAGAGGAATCCAACCAACGGGGCATTCATGTAGACATCCAAATTGCGGTCAAAAAGCTTAGCCTTTGAGGTACCATCAAACACTGAGGTTAATGCACTTACTTTTTCGGCATGGCTTCCTGAAAAACGATACTGTTTATCAAACATGATTACACCTCCTATACCAAACGAGTATGGAACTCGTCAACTTTTTCAAAATAATGACGAGTCTTTACTTTTGTGCCAAGGTGCTCTTCGGCCAGTTCACCGTCCGTATCCTTAATGAAAATAATGACCTGTTCTGCCGTTTCTGGAATAGCGGAACAAATTGCTTTGATTCTGCGCTTATCAAAAGCGGACAGCGGAGCATCCATAACAAGCGGGTAAGGTTCGGAATATGCCTCATCGTCACTCTCAACTTGGTTCTCACGAGCCATCTTGATTATAGCAGAGATAAATGCAAAGATGACAGAAATGCTCTGGGCGGTAGAGGTCTCAACACCGCCTTCAAAATCGGTTACATAGACAGAGATATTGTAGTGCTCATCTATGGTGAGAGATAATCCTCCAGCATAAATTGATTTAAAGATTTCATTAATTGATGTCTCGAGCTGGCTTCTGATCTGGGCTTCTTTCTGCTTATACTCAGCATTCATTTCATCATAAATTCTCTGGGTATAAGCCTTGTACAGCTCAACCATTTGATTATTTTTGTCAAGGAGCGAGAGTTCAGAACGACTGTTCTCCTTTTGCTTCTTTTCCTCTTCACGGGCACCTTGCTTGCATAACAATTGCTTTTGCTCCGCTTTGCGGGCGGAAATCGTTTTTGCACATGCCTGGATTTGAGCGTTCAGCTTTTTTACTTGCTCTCGGACATCATCACCATCGAGCCTTTCTGTAATAACAGCCAATTGTTCTTCCAGATCAGCGATAGATTCTTCCTGCTGGCTGATCAAGCTTACTTGATCTGCGATGTCTTGGTACAAAGATACCTCTTTGCCATATTTCATCTGAGAGTCTTTTATAAATTGGCCGACGGTAACACCAATGGACTGGGGCGGTAAATAGTCCATCAATTCCCTGACCTTTGCATACGGAATTGTACCCGGGTCAAGATGAGTCCCACAAATACATGTACCACGCTTTAGCAGGAATTCAATGGTTTTGGAGTGCATTTCAGGGATATCTTTTCCACTAAAATCACTATGGGATAACACTTCCAACGCTCTTTGGACAAGAGAAAGCGAGAAGAACGATGTCATTCCGTCGTTAAACTTCCTGCAGCTATCTTTTATAAACTGAGCCTTATATTGATTAAGTTTTTGTAGCTGACCATTCAAACGGTCGCGTTCGTTTTGCAGCTTTTCGCCGTCTGCATACTGCTTAATGTCCTGCTCGAACTTAGCTTTTGCTGAAGTGGCAGCATCGATTTCATCATCAATCTCTACCAATCTCTTTGTTATTCTTTCGAGCTCACCCTGTAATTCATCAATGCGCTTGGAAAGCTGCTGGATTTGTCCGCTACTATCTCCCGCATAGTCTTCAGTAAACTTACCCATAACTGAAGTAGTTCTTGTAGGTGCCAAATGTCCCAGTGCGGCCAAAATCGCCTTCAAACCAGTCAAGCCTACCACGGCATTGGAAAACTCGCTGCTCTTTCTTCCGCTGGCAACTTCTTTGCTCATTTTCTCAATGCGCTCGCCATCAAAGAAGAAGTAGTTTGATAGTTCTTTGGGAAGGATCTTCTTGATTTCAGATTCACACTCGAGCTGCTTTAAATAGCGAGTATTACCATCAGCGGATTTTACAGCGATGTTCAACACCGTATTGGCACCGGTAACTTTGTTGCTATAGGATTTCTTATACTCCTGCGTCCGAATGATTTCATAAGCTGCACTTCCGTGAGTGAGTCTGAGCACAACCTTAACCGTTATTTTTTGATCAGGCGTCATCTGCTCAGCAAGGACTCTGTTGAGCATAACCTTGTCCGTGAAATCTGTCTCACCATACAAGCACCAGAAAAACGCCTGCGCAAAAGTGGTTTTACCGGTTCCGTTCTCGCCAATGATGAGAGTAACATTTCTCTCTGGATCAGTGGAGAAGTCTATCTTTTCATTGATAAACTGGCGAAAGTTCTGTAATTCTATTGATTGGAGCAGCATTGAACTTCCTCCTCTATCCATTTCTTTATATCCCGGATCATCTGCGCATCAGTTTTATTTTTTGTTCGCAAATTCGTGTTTTCGGCAATGACAATCTTTCGTTTCAAACGATCAATTGCCTTTTGGTCAAGGTCAAATTTCGATGTCTCCATATGGATCCTCCTTTTCATCATCGTTCAAATCGTAGGGTAATCTATAACAGTCGCAGATTTCCCAGATTAACTGAGAGGCTTCCATAGAGTTCATAGATAACCGACCGAACTCTAACACTCTCGCCAACTCGTTTTTTACAAGAGACAAATCTCTTTTCATTTGTTCTTCCGTTAAGCCAGGTACTTCGTCCAGCGGCCGGGGTAAAGTTACAAAGTCATAAATCTCTGCAAACTCCTTACCTGTTTCAGGGGATTTTCTCAAAACACGACCACGCCGCTGGATATACTCTTTAGGATTCGTTGTACTTGCCAAAATGAACGCCGTTCTAATGCCGGGGATATTCACGCCCTCGTCCAAGCATTTTATCGCCACGATTGCCTGTAGATCATCGCCGTCTTTGAAATGTTGCTTTATGGCGTTGCGCTCATCAATGTTTTCCTCAGCCGTAAATTTAGATACTTTCATATCAAATTCATTGCCGAGGATTCGGGTTACTGCTTCGATTTGTTTCATGTCCCCTTCGTCAACATCTGACTTATCAGCAGTGGGAGGCAGCACATTTGTGGCACCGCAGTATACCAGCAAAAAGTGATCATCCTTGTAGGGGCCTATCACTTCTTTCAGCCTAACCAGTTTTAGCGCAGCTGCGGCAACAATCCTCGACCGTTTGATTGCAAGTATCTCCCCATAACTATCCAGCTTTATCTTGTCGCCTCGGCCCTTGATTATATGCTTGGACATTTCATAGGACAGTTGCTCATAGGTTTCAAGTTCCTCATCATTTAGGTAGACAAGAACAGGATAGTATTTGTATGGAGTAAGTTTTTCTTCTGCGATAGCTCTCTCCAAGGTGTATTCGATACACTTTTTCCCGAAGAAGCTATACAGAGCGGCAGTACCTTCTTCGTCACGATGTCGCTCCAAGGTGGCTGATAGTGCAAGCCGATATGTAAAGCGGGCATCCAAAAGCTTTGCATAACTCTTAGCACCGAAATTATGGGCCTCATCTACGACCAAAAGAACAGGACTTTTTATTTTCCCAATTTGCTCCTGGACAAAACTATTTGTGAATGTAGCGTTGGTACAAACAAAACAGAAGAAACTCTTTTCTCTTCTGAGTTTTTGGTCGCGGACAGCCTTTGACAGGCGCTTTTTCCAATCTTTTTGCGAGGAACTACTGTAGCCAATTATTGGTTGAATATTAAACTTTACAATATCATCAACCCACTGCTCAACCAGATGTTGATAAGGGCAAACAATAATCACGGCGAGCTCATCGTTCAAATCTTCAGATATTTTCGAGATAGCGCCTAATCCTGTAAAGGTCTTTCCTGTGCCGGTTGCCATGTCGAAAATACCTCGATAGTTTTCGCCCACCCACACAGAGATGGCCTCTTTTTGATAATCATGCAACGATATGTTTTGCGGTATTCTGGCGCCAATCACACCGGGGACTGCAGGCGATGTTGTTCCACCCCTTGCGCTTTCTTTACGGGGTGGAAATTGCTCATAATCAATGCGGAAATTCGGAGCTTTCTTCCTATATTTTTCAATTAGTGCTTGAGAAATTTCAGGGAACTCCAAAACGCGAATGCTGGGCTCACAATCGCTCCAAATGGAATGAAATGCATTTTCTTTTAGTTTAACGCGTTCTGCCTCGTCCACGTTATACCAACTACGAAACACATCAATTGTTTCGTAGTTAAGCGACATGGCGGTGGATGATTCATTCATGGAGCCAGAGAATGCGACCTTGTTTCCGTCTGCATCCTCAATAATACCCATCTTCTCATGGTACATCCCGATTCCTTTTGAATCTTCGGTATAGGCAATTCTTATATCTAAAACGCCATTTGCGATTAGATTTGCCAGAAGATTGAGCCGTTCCATCGAATAGTAATCGGTATGCTCGTCCGACAGCTGCCCTAACAATGCAGCCTTAATTATCTCATCTCGATCAGCATATCCTTTTTGAATTGCCTCGATATCATCGTCTGAGAGATACGGAGATGCCACGATCTGAATTTTTCCTCCCTGGCTGGCCAACTCAGCAATTCCTTTAGAAATTTCAATCAGGGAGGATGATGAGAAGAATCCTACAGCACGCTTATACGACACGGCCTCTTTGAGCAAAGGAATATAGAACTTCTGCACCACATTATCGATCAGAGAGCGATATTCGGTTTTTATGGTGTGCTCTTGAAAACTCATATGTCCCTCTCCTCATAAGTTTTCTTCGATGTAATCGAGGGCTTCTCTTAGCTGCTCAAAATCATCTTCTGAAGTAAAGTATCCCACACTAAACCGAACCGTTCCAGCTGGATGTGTTCCCGCGAATTGATGAGCAAATGGTGCACACTGTAATCCTGTTCTAACAGCAATACCACACCGATCAAAGATTTCCCCCGCGCTATCGCTACTAATTCCCTCGATTAAGCATGAAACAATCCCAACATAGTTACAGTCCGGATAGTTGCCAACTACTCTAATAAACCAATACTCTTGCAGAAGTGAAAGCAATTTCCTTCGGTGTTCCTGTTCTTTCTGCCAAAATGCTTCAACACCCTGGGCTAACTTCCATTTAAGAGCAGCGTTTAAACCAGCTATGCCGGAAATGTTCATTGTCCCCATTTCGTATCGCTCAGGCAGATTTGTAGGCATATTCTGGTTGGCTGACTCAAACCCTGTTCCACCAAAAATCACAGGAGGCAAATCAATCAATGGGTTCATAACGAATCCAGAAATTCCTGTAGGTCCATATAAGGTCTTATGGCCGGCAAAAACAGCAAAATCGAATACATTAAGGCCAAGATCACAATCAACGAGCCCTGCAGTTTGTGCCATGTCAATCAAAGTAACTGCATCAAACTTCTTGGCCAAAGCACAAATCTCAGCTACAGGTGCAATTAATCCAAATACATTACTTGCATGACTGATAATGACGAAATCCGGGCGATTTGCCTCAAATTGATATCTTATCCGATCAAGGTCGTATTTCATATCTTTTGAAACGGATAACTGGTGAACAAAAATAGATCCTGATGCTTCAAAATGATGTAGCGTCCGGGTCACTGCGTTATGCTCAAATGGGCTAATATAAACGGTCTTTACTCCTTTTTGAATCATTCCTTGAATGATAATATTCAGAGAAATTGTAGCAGAGGGAGTAAAGATAACTTGCTTTGTCGGGCAGTGCAATAGTTCTTGTACTAACGCCCGGGTTTCGCCAATCAGGGCGTTAGCACTCTGCGCAAGGTTATAGCGGCCCCTTCCTGCGTTAGCACCATTCAGCCTATAGAACTGGTCCATACTGGTGTAGACCGTTTCCGGTTTGGGATATGTTGTTGCTGCATTGTCGAAGTAGGCCACGAAACTCCCTCCTAACACAATTCTTTTAGAATATCCATTATAATTTGTCTCTTTTCCTGTTCGGAAATAGACTGCCCCATGGAAGACAGCGCATCTGAAACTTGATTGTATAAGAGCTGTCCTCGCTTGCTATAGTCAATGCGAGAGAATCTCTTTGTTACCGAAACACCTTGCGTGTCAACAAAGGTAACTTGATAGGCGCTTGCTGGTGTCTCCTCTGCCGATGATTCAACACTGTGATATTCTTCAGCAGAGGCTTTGCATTTTTGAAGGTTAGTAACAAAACGATCATATGTGCTGTTGTCCCAGTCTTCAAGACGAAGATCCGTAACAGTTTTGGCGAGTCGCGCAATTAGAGTTTCCTCATCGTTTGTCGCTGTTTTAAATAATCCCAGGCACTTTTCTGTGCCATCAGCAAACAACTGCTCGAACACTCTTTCATCAAGACTTTCGCACCAATCTTTAATGACTGACGTTAGTGAGACAGACTTGAGATTAGATGTGTTTGGCGAAATGCTAAAGAGCTCTTTTACTGTTTGAATAAGGTCTTTCTTCAATTGCGCTATGCAGTTGTCGTAGTATTTTTTCGCAGCTGCAATATTTTCGGCCAAGCCAACGCTAAACTGACCCGTGTATTCAAACGCGGATGGAAGCTTTTCAAACAGCAATTCATGCCCGCCAGCACTTTGCTTTAGCAAACGGATCATCGCGGAGTGGCGTTTATCAACTTTCTGGCCTTTTACAGTCCATTTTAGTTCTTTGGTGTACTTTGGTAGTGCCATATACCAGCGTTTCATAGCAGAAACCACATAGTCATATGAGTTAGCCATTCTTTCGGCTTCGATGACATAATCAGAAAAAATTTCTGCCAGCTGCTGAATGAATTCTGCTTTTTCTGGATTCCAGTCCAGGTAAGCTAAAGAGAAACTATTAGGGTTAGCGTTTATCTGGAGCAATACATCGGCGGTTAATGGAACTTGTCCAAATCTGTCTTCCAGAATCAGTTCCTGCTTAAACTCATGAAACACCGCTGCTAAATAGATGGGGATAAGCCCCTTTCGGAGACCTATGTTGTTCTCCGGGGATATCAGACGACGATAGAGCTCGGCAAAGGAAAGCCTGCCCTGGGTTTTTGTGTCCTGAATGAAACCTATAATCGTGGCCAGCATGTTTTTAATCAATTCATCTTCAGGATACAGATTAATTCTGGTCAACGAGTTTTCTGTTACAAGGATCCCAGTGCGGAGAAGCGTGCTTCTCATAATGGAAACTTCCTGGCCAGATCCTGCTAATCCCAAATTATATTCCAGCTCATTTCTTAGTAAGCCGGCAATAATTCTGTTCCTGCTGTTATTCGCAATAGATGTGATCTCATTACGGTTGATTGCCTCGTTATTAATAACTGGTGTGCGAGAATATACCCTATCACAAATGTCCGACACCAGTCCGGTAAGAGCAGCTTTTCGTGTAATTATTCGTTCTTCACCCATATAGATATAAGCGGATTTATAACTTTCTGGGCGGGTATAGGTGCTTATGTAGTCAGAAATGACTTCCCGAAGATCCTCGTATACTACTTCATACTCATCGAACAATACTTTGTCCCCAGCTGCTTGCTCTCTCAATAACGCAAGGGCATTAAACTCTTGAATAAGATCAGCAATCTTCGTGTATTTTTTTGGAAGAATGAAAATGCAACGATGATGACCAGCACTGGATTGCATGATCGCATCGTACAGTCGGCTGATGGACTCGTCGCTTTCTGGAATGATTCCATACACTACGCCATCAGCGTCATATGCCTCACTCTTGATTGACCAATCAGTATCAAGCTGAACCTCGTTCTCCTCAATGAACTCGAAAGAGAAATAACGGGTCATCTCTTTTTGATCATTATATCTTGAGGGATAGATGTAGTTGTCAAAGTTCGATGCATTCAGCGTAGCCTTTGTGGAAACCTTGCCAGAGAGGGCGGCAACAGTGTCACGAATCTTTTGCCCAATATCGACGCCCGAGGTTTGCTTTAGGCGCAAGTAGTCATTGCTGCGCTTCAAGTAGACTACATATTCTTTTTCAATTAGAGTGGTAATTGCTGTTTCAATTTCGTCGACGGAATAGTTGACAGAGAAAATACCAACGATCTCATCTTTTGAAGGCTTGAGCTTTTCAAATTGTTCCAGAATATAGATAAGTGCCAGTGTCTTTACAATTCTACTTTCCAACGAATCTGGCTGCAATTTGGGCAATATAGCCGCAGTCAACAAGTAGGTTTGATGGATCTCTCCGGAATAAACCTCTTTTCTGAACAGAGGCTCAAAATAATCGTAAATATTGTCAGGCGTGATTACATCGAAGCTTTGATCATCATAATGTGCAAGGAACTCCGGCAATGTAGAAGTTCCATCTGCAGACAGGAAAGTAAAAAGTGTTCTTTCATTCTGAGCAACGCGCTCAGAGAGCCTGGGAAGCATAAAAGTTGAAATGGGATGGAGGGGATAGCAATTATAAATGACATGTTCTAAATCTTTTTTTGCGTCGTCTGCAAAAATTGCATGGTTAATGTAGCGATGCTTTACGCTATCGAATTCATCCTTATGCTGCTGGCTAAATGCTGTCCACATGGAAGCATCTTTCTGAATAACAGACGCAATGATTTCATAGGTCTGAGCAAAGTTGTTATTAAGATGAATGTGCTTAAAACGCTCGGATACCCCTCTCCAGCCGTCAACCTTTTGCTTCGGGAGCGTGTCAATGTAGTTAGCAATTTCTTTGTGCGAAATAAGCATTAGATGCATCTGATATTCGCCACTACGATTACACTTTTCTGCGAAGTCCTGAAGCATTTTTGTGTCACTCACAGATGCTTCAGAAATGTTTGCTTCTAAGAATTTGCTAAACTCATCATAGACAACATAAATGCCTGTATATCCTCTTGAACGCAATCCTCGGACAGCACTCTCGTATAGATCAACAACATTGAAACCCAGGAAGGGGCTGAACACACTACCGGCAGTTAATGTGGGATATATACGCTCAAACTTCTCATAAGCCGTAATGCTGTAATCTTCAAGATCCTCAACAAATTTTCCAATGGGTTCATCAATTGCCTTTTGCAGTTGCATATAAGTATCCGGGAATTCAGTTTTCCATCTCTGAATTACTGCAACTGCGGCTTTGTAGTTTGTCTCCGGCATGATATCCATCAGGTCGTTTTCAGCCAGTGTCCTTTGAAGTGCCAGGAGAAACGCTTGCGGAAGACTGGTATTGCTGCCATTAATAATCACTGGGAGAATCTTCTGGTCACTCTCATAATAATTTTGTACGCATTGACGAAGATGCTCGTTCTCGACAAGCTTAGGCAAGAGCTTCTCAAATAAAGACAGATCTCTCTTCATGAGCATGGAAAGGTTCATCAAAATGATGTGAGACTTTCCTTTTCCGTAGGCACCAATTAAGACCCGAGCTCTTTCTGTAGACGTGACTCGGGTACTCAGAAGAATGTCCTCCAGGAGATTGAGCGCAGACTGGGTCGGTATGAAGTTTTTCAGTTTATCATCGTTGTTCAGGTCATAACCAATATTGACTGAATATTGAAAACCGGAAGCAACAGAAATCATATTACTCATTTCTGATTTCTCCTAAAATTACTCTTCAATACTTTCATAATACTTGTCCACGCACTCTTGGAAGGTTCTCTGATTGTTTAGGTGGACAATATCCAGGCCAGCGGTTCGAATTATTTTTATTTCACCTATTTTTTCTACACGATGAAGAATATCAAGCATTGTGATAGCATCGAGATTAAAAATGCGACCAATGTTGCAAGGTGCTGTTAGCAGCTCGTTTAGTGCGATTTCTCCTCGGCCTTCTACCTGATCAAAAATTACAGCGAGGATCACCCAAGGATTAAAGCTCTTTGCTGCAGGGATCGACTTTTTATAGGTATGCTTTTCCTTGCTCAAAATATCGATGAAACCCAACTCTCCAAAAGGACAATCAATATTATTTTCGGGAGATACTTTACCGGGATTGGATTTATATCTCGGCAAATAGGTGTTTACAATGCATGCGAAATCATCATTGAGAGAACGAATGGCAACAGAGATGTTTTCCTCGCTCATTAACACGTAATTTTGTAAAGCTGAAACAAAGTCCTCTCTTGTGAATTCGGTCATCTTGAACTCATTAAAGAAATAATACCACGCTGTTGCGTCCTCTCTATTTGAGGCCAACTTGTAATGCAAAAGATGTAGGGTCCCGAGCTCTTCGATGAAGCGGTCGTGTTCATAAATCCGGATTCCCAGATCAGTAAAAGCTTGAACTCGCCTTCCGGTTGCTGGCTCCTGGGTTATGCCAACAGCTTGCAACCAATAACGCAGAGCCTTTACCATATTTGTACCGATACCGAGCACATCAGTTGGATTTTCGTCCCGATCAACAAAGACGTCTGGCTTGTTGTGGACATGCTTCATGCCCTTGCTCAGCCAACCCTTTCTTATAAAAAATGTATCATGGGCACGAAATTTCATAGCCATCGGTACATACCTCCAAATGCCTTACTTTGTTCTCAGGTATTTATCCATCATGCAGCCACCATCCAAATACTTGGCGGTAACACACATCTTGCAACGAACACATTTATCAGGATTAATGTAATAACTATCTCCAACAATAGAAATTGCCCCCGCTCTGCACAGTGATTCGCATTTCAAACATTTACGGCAAGCATTGAACTTGCGAATTTGATATCCTATCATCCTCTGCAACGATTCGTGATCAGCCACATTCATAGTTCTGACTTTAACCGCGTGCTTGAATCCATCCTGACCAAACGGCTGAATTGAAATTATGGGGACATTAGTTTTAATGTCCAGAACTAAAACCTCATGTAGCAGTTTCTGACCCAGCTCAGGGGCAACTCTGCCAAACGGAGTAAACATGCCAATCAGATCATCATCCAGAGGGCGAACTAAACTATAGATCTTAGCGTGATCTTCAGTTGTACAATTTGTGAAGCGGATTTTTACATCACCAGCTGCAGGCAAGCCGTTTCCTCCTTGGCGAGCTTTCCATTTTCCTGAATCTACATATACTTCTGCATCTGGTTTTCCAATTTTTTTTGCAAAGCTTATTAGAAAGTCTCTCCACTTTTTGGACTGCTCTGGCATATAGATTCTGGATAAAAACTGTGCGCGTTGATTGTTGTTGGGACAACACCAACAACCGACACGGTCATATCCCAATCTGTATGCATCGTTAAAGTCCACTTTTTCCGAAAGGAGATAAAGCCAAATATCAAAGTCTTTCCAGAAGAAAATAGGCGACGCAACAGTTTGCTGCTGAATTTTGACAGACTCTGCATCATCTTCAATTCGGTTATATTTACTACGACTTACAGATTCTGATTTCCTTATTCCATAAAAGGTTAGGATCTGTTCATTGCGATACAAGCTATTAATGACTCTGGTAATCGGTCCAGTCTTAAACATAGAACAGCACCAGCGCATCATTCTTGCAGGGGGGCCAATATCGTCACAGACATTATAAAAATCCTGTTCCTTGTTTTTTGCTGTCTGGAATATTGCGCGAGGATGTTTTTTTCGATATCTCGTTGCATACTCAATCGTAGATGGGAATTCCAATGTGGTATCGCCAAAAATATGTACTAAGCTTGGATTGCTGAGTGCTTTGATAACGAGATCTGCAGTCACTGTTGAGTCTTTGCCCCCGGAAAAAGATAGTACAATGTGTTCTTCATCAAATTTTTCTGCTGCCGTATTTATGAAGGCATAGGCTTCGTCCTTTAAGTAGTGCAAATGCAATTGATTAGCTTTGATGAATTGAGCAATATGCTCTTCAAAATAGGTATATGTATTCTGAGATTTGTATTTATCCAACTTCTGAGCTAATGTTTCAGCATCAGCTTCTTGAAATGTTTTGCTCGAGATTGAGATGGGTTTTCCGTTAATATAATACCTGCTATTTGCGGCCCAGACAGATTTCCCTACAAAGGCGCATGGTTCTTCTCCCAAAAGAAGCTCCAACAATAGTCGTTCCTCTGGGAATACCGGTCTCAAATCTGCGGACAAATACTTCATTTTCTTAGCACAGAGAGGGCAGTATCCTTTATCTGCCTGTGTAACTACTTGAATGACCGGGACCTCACAATGGGCACACCAATACACTTCAGTAGGCAAATCTTCAATTGTCGCGGAGCCACACACAGGGCAAAATGGCTCATTTGTTTCAATATTGCAGTTCTTACACCACATTTTTAGATTCTCCTACATATAATCATTGGAAACGGGTGTGTTATCTCCACATTAAGTCATAGGATAACATATCTGATGTCCATTAAACAGGACATCAAGGACTAATTCCCTTTGAGCACTTGTGCACACTTTTTCCGCGCATCCGCAGGCTTTTCAGCATCTTTAGGAATCGCCCAAGATTTCCCGAACTTTGTCAGCCCTGGTATCCTATTTTGTGAGCAAAGAGTCTGAACACGACGCCGAGTGATTCCCCATTTTTCTGCAGCTTCTGCAATCGAAATGTAATCCATAATTCACACTCCATCAAAAACAAAATAGACCTACCACAAGGTATGGCCATACTTTTGGGTACAGTTAATGCTACTACAAAAGGAACGAGGATCTGAGATCCGCGTCTATCCCATGGCAAGATTTCTTGATGTATCGAATATACCAAGTATATTATATACCATTTGGCGAATGATTGCAATCTGTCGAAGCATATATGAGGATATATTTTCTTGTAGATTTTGGCCTACTACGGACAGTGAACAGGGAGCCCCTATTTCTTTGTTTATTGCCCCTCAAACTTTGAGCTACGCTTCTCGCAGAAATCACTTGCATAACCCCTCGCTCAGAGTTACAATACGACCGACATAAAATGCGAAACGCTTCCTGCTTGGTACCGGTGAATGTTCACCGAAAACCGGGCGGGAAGCGTTTTTGACCACATAGATTACTACAGAGCGGGCCGGAACACCCGGAAACAGTCTGCTCGGAGATGCTTAAAAAGTAACTGAGACCGATAGAAAATGGCTAAAAACCACCAAAAACAAGCGGAAAAAGTTCTCTCACTAAGTTTGGGAGCAAGATGCCGGGAGTTCGAGTCTCCCCACTCGGACCAAAAACGACAAACTTCTTATCGAAGTTTGTCGTTTTTTGTATTTCTTCTTTGTCCTCTTGACGGAGTCGGTTCGACCTTCTGAGACCCCTTCTCCGTCCACACCAGGGCAGAAGTGTCGAACTGGTTTTCCGCCAGATAGGCCCCGCTGTTCTTCACTCGCTCCGCGTCCAAAAATCCGGACTCCTCCGCTTTCAACGGCCGATGGAAGAAAATAGTTGCGCGGAGGGATGCGGAATAGTATACTGATCCCAGCGCGAATCAATACTATGGAGGGATGGAACATGTACACAAGCGACGGCATCTACCTGGGACTGTCGGAGGACGGGGCGCGGATCCATTTACCACTGAATATGGCCAACCGCCATGGCCTGATTGCCGGGGCCAGCGGCACCGGCAAGACCATCACCATGAAGGTGATGGCGGAGTCCTTCTCCGACGCCGGGGTCCCGGTATTCCTGTGTGACGTGAAGGGGGATGTGTCCGGCATCTGCCAGGAGGGCGTGAAGAGCGACGGCATGGAGAAGCGGATCGACAAATTCGGCCTCCGGGATTCCTTCGCCTACAGGGGGTATCCCACTGTATTCTGGGACATCTACCAGGAGGCCGGCCACCCGGTCCGGGCCACCGTTTCCGACATGGGCCCCGACCTTCTGGCACGCATTTTGAATCTGACCGACGCCCAGCAGGGAGTGCTGAACATCGTCTTCCGCATCGCTGACGACAAGGGTCTGCTGCTGCTGGACTTAAAGGACCTGCGCGCCCTGCTGGGCTATGTGGGGGAACACCGGGAGGAGTACAGCACCACCTACGGCGCCATTGCCAGCCAGTCCCTGGGGGGCATCCTCCGCTCGCTGCTGCCTCTGGAGAGCCAGGGCGGCGGTCTGTTCTTCGGGGAGCCGGACCTGGACATTGCCGACTGGATGCGCCTCGCCCCGGACGGCCGGGGAATGGTGAACGTGCTCAATTGCGTGAAGCTGGTCCAGAACCCCACCCTGTACGCCAGCTTCATGCTGTGGATGATCTCGGAGCTGTTCGAACGCCTGCCCGAGGCAGGCGACCTGGACAAGCCCAAGCTAGTGTTTTTCTTCGACGAGGCCCACATGCTGTTTTCCGATGCGCCGAAGGCGCTGGTGCAGAAGATCGAGCAGGTGGTGAAGCTGATCCGCTCCAAGGGGGTGGGCATCTACTTCGTCACCCAGAGCCCCAGCGACATTCCCGACTCTGTCCTGGCTCAGCTCTCCCACCGGGTGCAGCACGCCCTCCGGGCCTACACCCCCGCCGAGCAGAAGGCCGTCAAGGCCGCGGCCCAGGCGTTCCGGGCCAATCCCTCATTTAAGACGGAGGACGTCATCATGGAGCTTGGGGTGGGCCACGCCCTGGTGTCGGTGCTGGACGCGGAGGGCGTGCCGGGAATGGTGCAGAACACCTCCATCGTCTGCCCCCAGAGCCTGATGGCCCCCGCCGGAGAGGCGAACAGGCAGGCCGTCCTTGCCGCTGACGGGATGGGCAAGTACGACCAGGCGGTGGACAGCGAGTCCGCCTACGAGATGCTTGCCGAGCAGAAGGAGGCGGAAGAGGAGGCCAAGAAGCTGGCCGCGGAGCGGGAGGCCTTCGAGAAGGAGAAGGCCGCCTACGAGGCCCAGAAGAAGAAAGAAGAGGAGGCCGCCCGAAAGAAGGCCGAGAAGGAGGCCGAGGCTGCCCGGAAAAAGGCGGAAAAAGAGGAGGAGGCCGCTCGGAAGCGGTACGAGAAGCAGCTGGAGCGGGAGGAGGCCGCCCGCCAGAAGGCGGCGGAGCGCCGTCGTGCCAAGATCGAAAGCCAGCTCATCAGCGCCAGCGGGCAGATTTTGAAGCGGGGCCTGATGGGCACGCTCTTCGGAGGCAAGAGGCGCAGATAAGAACCTGTATTTTAAGCAGGAAATGCCGAGTAGACAAGGGATTTTCCCGCCAAACAAGGTGTTTTTCCGCAGGAATACCTGATATATCTCAAGATCCAGCTTTTTGAGGATAAGCGTATCCGCACCGCGTAAGATGAGGGAAAAGGAGAGTGGTTCTTCTCTGCTGTAGATGTGCTTGCTGTTTTGAAAGATCAGCCGGATCAGCGGGGAGCCAGTCATTACTGGGCAGAACTGAAAACCTGCTTTTTGAATGAATCAAAAAGCAGGTTTTCTTCTTTTGTATCCACAAAATTTCGCCTCAAATATTCATATGGAATGCCTGCAACCACTAAGGACAAGAACGCTGGACACAGCTGGCACGCGGCAATTTGTTCCCCCGTCAAAGTGCATCGGCTCTTCAGCCGGCGGACTGTTAGGACTTCAGCCGATACGTTCTGTTTCGACTGCCGCCCTCTGCTGCAACGATGTCTTCTGAAATCAGCTCTTTGAGGTAATCCCGCGTGCGGGATGGCTTCAGGCCAATGTACTCTGCGATTGCCGATGCCTTCGCTTCCGGGTGATCGGTGAGATACGTAATGATGCTTTCATTTACCTTACCGCTCATTGCCGTTTTCTTTCTGGCGTTGGTTATCGCTGTTCCTTCATCGCCGACCGTTTTGAAGGCAAGGGTGAGTGTGGTTCGGTTTGGCTCAAAGGTTTCGGTAATCGTCGGCGTCACCCATCCTTGCTCTCGCCAGACGCGGTAGATATTGGGGATGCCGCTGCCGGCACATGCGCCGATATCGATCAGATTGAACATCTTCTGCATAGCGCCATTGCGGGGGTCGGAAATGCCGCCGCTCTTTGCCGTGTCGATCTCAATGCGGAAGCCACCTGGGTTGGATATGGTGATGGCGTCCCGCGTTTTGATGACGACCAGGCCCTGCCTGCCGTAATAGTCGGCGTTGATAAGGCAGTTTGCCAGTGCTTCCCGAAGGGCCTGATGCACCGGTGTATCATCCGCTCTGGTGTCGCCGTCCATCTTGAAGGGCACCTTGATATCCTGGGGCAGTTTGTTATACACGTGGAAATAGAAATCGTACACATTGCCGCTCCAGTCGCCGGAGGAAGAAATGATTCGGTTTGTCCAGCGGGTATCGGCATCGTACTGCTCCTGATAGTCCAGGAAGTAGGTATGATACTCCCTCACGATGTCGTACTCGTTGCCGAACATGAGCAGTCCCGCGGAAGTGGGGTGCTTCTTCCCATCGGAGCCGATCCCGACAGCCCCCAGCTTCAGGAGAAAATTCTCATCCTCCAGCGCCTCCCAGACATGGCCGGGACGGGAGAGCCGCATCCGCTGACGGTAACTGCGGATACTCTCCTTGTTGAACACGGTCAGATCCATCTCGTTCAGAACCAGCATATCCTGAGTTTTCACAGAGGCATCCCGGACCATGGCCTGGTATTCCTCTCTGGTGCAGCGGTAGTCGCCCTCGCCGTTGCGGCGATATGTACAGAGGGGATTGCCTTCCACATAGACCGGCTTGTAGCAGCGCTCGGCTCGGGGGACCTGGATCACCACGATGTGGTCGCCGTCCACTTCCTGCACAAAGACATCCTTGGAGGACATCAGGTTGACACTGGCCTTGTTGGGGTTATTGACAATATCCCAGAACTCTTTGATCAGCCGCTCCGGGTCAGGCAGATCAATGGTGTGCAGAGAGTGATCCTTGTGCTCCTCCACTCCCAGCAGGATGATGCCGCCCAGTGTGTTGGCAAAGGCGGAGTAGGTCTCCCAGATACTGTGAGGCAGGCCGCCCAGCGCTTTCTTGGCCTCGATGCGGTTGTTCTCACGATACTGTTCTATTTTAGAGAAGTCGATCATGGGCCGCCTCCTTTGCCGTCTCGATGATCTATCCGGAATGTATGGTTGTTTACATCTTACCATTACCTGGCCGCCCCGTCAAACAAATCCCTTCTTTGACTGTGGAACCTTGTCTCTCAGAAATAATTTGTATAACCGCTCCCTCAGAGTTACAATACCTCAAACCTGAACCCACGAAAAACGCTTCCTGACCGGGACCGGCGCACACCACTGCGCCCTGGTCAAGAAGCGTTTTTGACCACATGAACGACCACATCTTAAAATGGCGCCAAAGCCCTTTCGTGAGTTCTCACGCCGTGATAACTGAAAGCAGACTATAGTTGCTCTGCCGATTTTGATTCGCAAATGTAGCTTAAAAAGTCGCCTATGATAACGAAGCATCTGCCAACAAATGGGCCATGAAATATCTTAAGAGCAATGACTTGGAACCACACTGCATATCACAGTAAGAATACCGTATCTTGGTTGCCCCTGGAGTTTATGGACGAGTGTTCCGCATGGCAATGCAAGTTCACGAGATTTGCTCTTTTCGCAGGAACTTTCTATTCTTTGGCTATATCCTGCCAAATACTGATACGCCTATTTCTAAAAACCTGCCCTTTCAGTTGTGCGGAAATGCGCAGCTTATCGCTATGTGTAATCACATTTACCACCAGTATCCTTTGTGCTTAGGCTCCTTCCTCTCGCGGTCTGCCCCATGTTCTCGCTTTCCCAGAAGCTCATCTTCTTTCGCAATTGTAGGATCGTACCAATCTGCTTTTGCCCGCGCCCAGGATGCCCATTCAGAGAGATCCTGATCCGGGTGCGCTCTTTCCATAGCAGAAACATATCTCCGGATCCTACATGCGGTCTCATAGTCCTCTGCACTGCTTACAAGGGCTTGCGTCCGATCCACTTCCGCATTATATCGTTTGCGGAGCTCCTCTCGTTTTCGCTCCTGTTCCTGGCGCTGCCGCTCAGCTTCTTCTCGGTCCAAGCGAACTTGCTTAAGCCGCTCGGCCTCTTCATAGATGGCAAGCATCATATCCCCCAAACGGTCTTCCAGAACATAGGAGCGACAATCACGAAAGGTTCTCGCACCATTGATCGATACACTCAGGCGGCCATTATAAATGGCATCATATTTTCGGATCTGAGGCTTGCTGGCCCAGGAATGTTTTTTCCGCTCTTCTTCGTATTTCAACAGTTCGAGATTCTCCTCTTTCGTCGGAGTATGAGGGACCCGGTCTGTTGCTTCGGAAAATGTAAGGGTAACCGTCTCCTGGTCCATTGCAAACTGCAGCTCTCCGGTCAGTTGCCACCCCAGCGGTTTCATAGCTTTGGCAAGCGCATCAATCAATCGAAATACACGCGGCTGTTGCTCTTCTGAGATCCCTTCCGAAAATAACGGAGGGTTCTCCCTTCTTCCACGGTTCCAGTTTGCACCGAATTCCCGCTCCTGCTGCCGCTTCTGTTTGCTCCACTCTGTGATCTTCTTCCGATGGGCCACGATCTCCGGCAACATTCGGGCATGTTCCTGAGGCAGCAGGATCTGTGCAGCCACATTCAGCGCCACTTGTCTTTCTTCCTCAGTCAGAAAAGCCAGCTGGGACGCTTTTCCTCCAGTTCCTCCCAAATGATCGATCCCGGTATGTACCCCCAGCTTTCTCTTTTCGCCTCCAGGCGGAAGGGGGAGTTGTTTCACAGGTTTTCCTGCCCGCAATTTAGCCCAATATCCCTGGGGCGGGGTAGGAATATCCAGCGACTTGCAGACTTTATGGATCGCGGCATCAGAGACTTGGTATCGCTTGGCCACCTCTGTCACAGGCATGGCCCATACTTCCTGATAGAGTGTCTCACGGTCGTATACATGATACGTCTTTCCGAGTTGCTGAACCGTCTTTGGTGGTATGTCGGCCGGTTTAGAGACATCATTCCCCGATGGTTCCTGTATTGCTGGCTCCACAGGAGAAGAGGTATCTGAAGATGATCGTACTGTCCCTTCTTGAGAAGAGGCGGGCTGGGAAGGGGGCTCTGCTGTTGGTGTATGATATCGCTGAAACTCTTCCGCGGATAGCGTAACAACCTCATCTGCTGTCCCTTGAAAGGGTATCTGTTCTACTGGCTTCCCAAAACTGATCTTGGTCCAGTAGCCAGAGGGCGGAATGGGGATCTTAGCCGCCTTAATCTGCGCCATACACTTGGCATATGGGATGCCATACTTTTTCGCAACTCCTGCCACTGATATTTTCCATATCTCTTCATAGAGTTCTTTCCGTGTCAGTTCAACCGTAGTGGGCAGCATAGTTTCCCACACCTCCTCTCTGTCTGAATCAGGTGTCCATTTCTCAATGAACTGGATTCCCGAATTGACTTCTTTTTCATCTCTGGCTTGAACCGGCTGCGGCTTTGGTTGTTCAGAGTTTGCAATGATCGCTAAAAACTGTTTTATCCCTCCAATTCCTCGTTTTCTTTTAACAGAAAAACCAGGTCGTGTTTCAACTCTTCAAACTGACCGATGATGGTATTCAAATTCTTTTCGATGTTTTGCACTTGCACCTCATTGATCTTGCCGTGGTTATAGGCGATCAATCGCTCCGGGATGATGTTGTAGCTCCAGCTCTCACTGTACCGATCTTCCTTTTTGATGGCAAACCCAATTGGAAGCACATTGTTTCTCATTCCCAAGGTGACCATCATGGGGGATATGCCAAGATAATCTGCGGCAATCTTAGCGGTGATCTTTGGCATTGCCCTGATCTCATCGTCTGTATACTTTCCCATACACTCCACCTCCTCTCCACCGGGCATTAAAATATACGTGTTTCCATCCGTACTGTCATTATATCATAGAATTAAGAGTGTCAAAGAGTGATGCGAATGGAGCGGAAAGTGCTATAGAAGGGCAGATACCTTGAAAGAGAGACACGAACTCTTCACTATATTAAATACCCTCATGAAATTGGCACGGCCTTCTATTATCTTGAAAGATAAATGAGCCAAGTCAACAAATTTTGAATTGTCCGTTTTGCAGTTCACCGGGCACTATCAAAGATTTTACAGACTATATTTTGTTGGTTCAATCTGAGTATGAGAGAGTCAATTTACAGTTAAAAAATCTATCTGGGACAATTGTTTCTATTGATTCTGAGATTATATCATTAGAAAGACATTCAGAAGAAGCGATGCGTGATTACAAAAATACAAGAGGCCCTTATCGATCAAGGATTGAAACCATGCGCAGTGAAGCTCAAAGAACGGCTAAATGAATGCCGGGCTGCTATGAGAATCCGTGCGGAAGTTGATGTCCTAAATGACCAAGCAGGATCTATGTTTGGCATTCTTCAAATTTTTGAACGGTAAAGATTTATAGCGCATTTTTTGGGCCAAAGAAAGGCACGTCGCCGCAAACGGTATATCGCTTGCGGCGATTTTTTTCAAAAGTCACCGCGCTTTTCCAGCGATTCCTTTCCGAATTGAACCCAGGGCACAGATGTTGGCGGCTTTACCGCCTTACGGATGCGGCCTATCCCCGTAGGAGACTTTGTACTTTGTGGGGCTTCGATTTGGTTTTTGGTAAACCCTTTCGCTTAGAAACCTATTTTCTTGCCCTGATTCCCGCTTTCTTCAGGAAACCGGGAATTTTTATGTTTAGATGGCTGTTTTTCGCCTTTTTATGCAGCAAGTCCTTCCGATTCTGGAAGGACTTTATTTTTGGCGTTTTTCCCATGTTGTTTGATTTTGGGTACAATACACATACAGGATTAAGGAGGAATTATTATGACCTTAAGCAGGGAACAAATTAAGGGGTTCGTGAATTATCTTTGCCGGGAGGAGAAGAGTGCGGCTACACAGAAAAAGTATCTGCGGGATGTGCAAGCTTTTGGCGTGTATGCAAGCGGTACTGAGATCACCAAGGAACTGGTGGTCTCCTGGAAAAAGCACCTGGTGGAACAGGGATATGCTGTGCGGTCCATCAATTCCATGCTGGCCAGCGTGAACAGCCTGTTGGACTTTCTGGGGCTGTCCGATTGCAAGGCGAAGAATATCCGCATGCAGCAGCAGACCTATTGCGCGGAGGACAAGGAATTGACCAAGGCGGAGTATATGCGGCTGCTGGCGGCTTCAAAGAAGAATGAGCAGCTGAATCTGGTGATCCAGACCATCTGCAGCACCGGGATCCGGGTGTCGGAGCTGCAATATTTTACCGTGGAAGCGGTAAAGCGTGGGGAAGTGACGGTGGACTGCAAAAACAAGACCCGGACGATTTTCGTTCCGAGTAAGCTGAAGAATATTCTACTGAATTATGCCAAGTCGCGGCGGATCTTATCCGGGGCGATCTTTGTGACTCGCACGGGCAAACCCCTGAACCGCAGCAACATTTGGGCGGCGATGAAGAGGCTGTGCGCGGCGGCCGGCGTGAAGCCATCCAAGGTCTTTCCCCACAACCTGCGCAAGTTGTTTGCCCGCACTTTCTACTGCATCGAAAAGGATATCGCCAAGCTGGCGGATATCTTGGGCCACAGCAGCATCAATACCACCCGCATTTATATCATGACCACAGGCACGGAGCACCGCCGTAAGATCGAACGCCTGGGACTTGTGGTTTCGAAATAAAACTACAACATAATTTACATTATGTTTCGTAAGAAGTTACATAAAACTACGTAACAGATTGAAGCATAACAAATAATAAATTATTGAACTAAAAAAGTCAAGTAGACCTCGGCGGAAAAACGAGAAAAAATGCGATTTTACGCAGAGGTTGGAAGAAAATCGCAGCACAAATACACCCCCAAACCGATATCTTCAAGAAGGTGGAGTGGAGGTGTATCTCGTATGCCTGAAAAAGCGGCATATCGGAAAAATACGGTTTTGGCAGTCGGGAAACTACTACATAATGTAAATTATGTTTTTCCGGGAACAGGGAGACGATGATTAAAACCTGCTTTTCTGCAAAAGGGCATAACGTACCTGTTTCATGCAGGCAGCACAAACCTCCTATCTGTATGCTGATACAGAAAAGTACAGGTTTCACAAGAAATTCTATAGTTCTCGCCCAGTCATAGTTTTTCCATACTTTTCAATATATGTCCTTGCTGCATCCAGCCTTGGAGCAATTCCTGTAAATCGAAATCAATGTATATGAAGCTTCCGTTGGAGAATGCGTTTTTTGCGGCAAGCAAAACAATTGCAAATGCCTGCGTCTGTATTTACTAAAAATGGTATTTCAGAGAGCAGTAAGAAAGGAAAGAGAAAAGACGATGAGGAGTTTCAAAAGAAAGCGGCTATCTTCCATGTTGGCAGTTCTGATGGCATTTTGTATGTTTGTCGGCAACATACCGTTATCGGCTCATGCCCAGCAGGTTGATGAGATCGAACAGGCGGCGGATTCGGCCGATATGGAGACCGATGAGACCGAGCAAGCGGAAGATCCGGCTGACGCGGAGACGGACGAATCCGAACAGCCGGCGGACCAGGCCGGCGTGGAGGCTGAACAGCCGGACACGGAAGCCGAAGAACCCGCCAACGGCGCGGAAGGCGAACTGGCTGGGGAGGAAGAGATCGCGCTTATGTCGGTCAGCGCAGAGGATGCGGAGGAGACCGCAATCACTGTCGCGCCGGATCAGCTGATCCTTGATGGGAGCAGATCCTATGTAATATTTACCTCGTGCGTATGGGGCGGCCATACCTATGGTATCGGCGCCGACGCGGCCGCCACAGAAAGCCTGGGAATGGCCCGCGATGCTTGCGCTGCTCCCGGCAGCACCATCTATCTGGCGCAAAAGGGCCTGGGCTGGTCTCTGAACCAGACGGAAGAAGGGCTGATCATTCAAAATAACGGGAGCTATTTAACCGTCTCTGACGACGGGGAGAGTCTTGCCGTCAGCGAGACGGAGACGGCAAGCGGCCTGGAGATCAACGAAAACGGAATGCTGTCTCTTGCTGACAGCTCTACCAAAACGGTATATCTCCAGCGGTCGAATTCTGACCCGGAGCCGCAGCCGGGGCAGCTGTTTCGGATCACAGAGAGACTCAACGAGACCGTTTTTTACTTTGCCGAGATTCAGGAGGAGCCGGATGAACCGGAGCCTCCGGAGGGGACACTCTTTCCGTCTTTGCTTCCGCAAAGGGATTTCCGCGCAAGGATCGTTTCGCCGAATCAGGTCTACGGAGACGATCAATACGTGATCTTCACGGAGGCGGATGGAAATTACATCGCAATCACAGGCATGGCCCAATGCTCCGCTCCCCTGGAACTGGACGGGGAGGCCGCTGTTGGCGTAAGCCTGTCCTCGCCGGATCAGAATGTTCTCTGGACCGTGAACAACGACCGTGAAAGACCGGCAGAAAGCGGTTATTACAAGTATATCCGCAGCTGCGCTTCCAACGAGTATCTGGCGCCGACCGACACGCTGCTGGGCAATATGAACTGCGACTTTTTCCTTGCGGACAAGGATGGCAGCTCCGCCCTGCTTGCGACAGGAGACGGCCAGTATGTGGCGCTGGATGGAGACACGTTCTGTGTAACGACCGATCCAGCTTTGGCCGCCCGGTTCTATTTTGCCAAGCTCCTGCAAAAGGAGCAGCAGACAGCGGGCAGCACCACGGCGGTCCCTGAGGGAACGATGCTGCGCCTTGTGGACTGGAGCGACATCAGCGACGGCGAGACATACGCCATCATCAGCGCAACGGAGTTCAACCGCCTGCACTATGCTTTGAGCGGAAATGGACGCCTGGCCCGGTACGGCGCGGACAACCTGACGAACAACTCCCTCTGCCCGAATGAGAATATCGGTGTCAGCGGTGTGTACGGCGCCGCGCCCTGCGAGGCTTCCGTGGACGATATTTTCTACACCAATGGGCAGGACATTTTGTGGACCGCATCTGTCTCAAGCGAAAATCAAGCGGTTTTCCAGAACAACAACACGGGCCTCTATTTGAAGCCCAGCGAGGGCCGGGCCGCATCGCAGACGCCCAGCATCTCCAGCAAACCGGCTGAGATCACCATTGAGCCGGTCACAGATCAGGCTTATGCCTATCTCAGCAATGGCAGCGACACATATCTCGGCATCTGGCAGTACATTTGCGCCGGCGTTTCCGAAGACGCCCCGGAGCGCTGCGCCTATTATCTGGCCGAGGTACTGGACCCGGATACAGAGGATCTGCCTGCTGCCGCGCTTAAAAAGGATCTGGATCCGGACACCGTCAGCTTCGGCGGGCTCTACTCGGTCTATCAGGGCAGCCAGCACCTGCTGAACGACGGCACCGGCGTGGAAAACTTCATTCTGATGGATGACGGCACCGGAAGATTCAAGCCGTCCAGCCCGAAATACAACGGCAAGAACAACTACACAGTCAGCTACTGCGCCGATTACGAGAATGGCATGCCCACTTTCACCGAGCCCGGCCAGTACACGGCCGTCAGCCTGGAGGACTATGAGGGCTTCAGTGCCGAGCAGAAGGCCGCCCTTGGAGCCATCATCCCCAACTGCTACCCCTATGTGACGGAGAGGGAGTTCCTCTCCAACATGGAGCAGGCCGGTTATGAGGTCTCCGCCGGCTGCGGCGCGGACGAGATCATGGCGGGCATCCAGGCCGCCATCTACACCATCACCAATCCCCGGGATGACGGACCCTGGGGCTATGAATCCAGCGAGGGCTGGGCCCATACCTCCTATGAGGTCCACAAGTCCGACAGCTATGTATCGGACCCCGCACAGGCAGAAGAGGACGTCAACACCGTGCGCGACTACCTGTGGTCCTTTGCCGCCCCCGCGATGGCCGCGGAAGGCGAGAACGAGGGTACGGCCGATGACGGATTCACCACGGTGGAAGGCGATTATTTCGCGCTCACCACGGAGATCAACGGCCATACCTGGGCCCTTGGCATGACCTCCTTCTATAACAGTGTCTGTCTGCTGCCATATGATCCGGATGACATCCGGCAGATGTGGTATTTAGGCGAACATGATAGCCTTCAGTGGTTCCCCAGTGTCCTCTATCCCGAGGAAAGCCGCGAAATTTACATAGATTTTTGCTATGACACCGGTCGTAGCGAGGATAACGCGCTGAACAGCTATGGAAGCTATGAAGCGTCCGTAATCGAGTTATGGTGGGGTGGTTTGCGGTATTTGGGGAATATCCCGGTGACAGTGGATGACAACGGAAGCTTGCACGCCAACGATTACGAGAATAAGCTTATCCTGCCGCCGGGGCACACTTTGGATGCCTCAAAACCCCTGCATGTTGAGGCCGACGAGTATTACCTCAGGGATGAAGAATCGCGGTTTGAGAATGGAAATCCTTTGTATCTGGATGGATTCAACCTTTGCACGCAGCCGGATGCTGATAAGAACCTGACCTTCCAGAGGATCTCGGTCACGCCCAAATACCCCCATTTTGTCGCCTACGATCTGGATTCCGAAGACTGGGTCGTCACTGATAATGGTGACGGCACCTATAACGTCACCATAACCGGCAGTCTGAACTTCCCCATTAGGGAGAAGTATGATGACATCACTGCAACCCTGTATTTCAACAGAAAGAAGGTCGGAACTGTTAAGGTTGGACCGGGCAAGAAGGAGTTCACCGTTCAGGTGAATGACATACCGGATGAAGATGAAGCGCATTTCTGGGTCGTGATCGAGGAACGATATGTGGGCGTCAATGTTTTCATACCTGAAAACGCCGGCTGGCAGACCCAAATCGGCACAATCTATAGCGAATCCTATCGGGAGATCCACGAAAACACGACCTCCATCCCGGTCGAGAAGATCTGGGCTGACGCTGACAAGAAGGATCACAGCGGGGACGAGGTCGAGATCTGCCTGGTGGAAAACGGAGTGGACACCTCCTACAAGGTCACGCTGCGCGCGGACGACTGGAAGGACGAGTTCAAGCACGTTCCCTATGAGCGCTGGACCTATTCCGCCTATGGTTCGTACGCCGAGGCGACGGGTCAGCATATCAAGATCCCGCTGGAGTCCCACGAATATACTGTGCGGGAACTGAATGTGCCGGACGGCTATACCCCCACATACGGCCTGGCAGATCCGAAGCCGGAGGAGCCGGGAGAACCGGAGGAACCGGCAGAGCCGGAGAAGCCGGAGACACTGAGCCCCGGTACCTCCTATCCTGTTCAGGTGGTCTATACGCCTGATGGCGGCAGCGGCTCTATTGCTTTGACCTTTAGCAGCAACTCCAGCAGCGGGCCGTTTCAGCCCTATACGCCTGGAAATAAGGAGCAGCTGCTTTTCCTGAACGGTGAAGATACTCTGGTCGTAAAACAGGGAGAAGAGGAAGACTACCCATATTACGGTGCAATTAATTTTATGGAAGCCGGAGAAGCGGGAAAATACTACATTTACATGGTAGAATCCGGTTATACCATATATCTCAAGGTGCCTGATGATGAGAATCCTTATCCATACGCCGAGGACAGGAGTGAGGCGACGGCCTTTGAGTTCCTTAATTTTAATACCGGGGCTAAGCTGGATGAACTTCCGACAGACAGCTTCCGGCCTGTACATACAGCGCTCAAGGTCTGTGGGAATGATCAGGCAACGGATAACGTATTGGAATTTGCGAATTATCCTGAACTCAATCCGTATAACCCCGAAAATCCGAATCAGAAGTTTACCGTCTGCTGCTGTGACGGCGAGCTTGTCGCTTTCCCCGATGCCGATCCTTATGAATTTTTGATGCTGTTCCCCTGCGAAGGAACGGACGATGAGTACATGTTCGGTGTGACCGTATATGAGAACGGGGAAAAGCTTACTGTCTATTTGGGCTTTGATGAAAAAGGACATCTGACAGAGACCCTAGACCCGGCAGAGGCCCTGCATCTCAGTCTGATGGACGCTGTGTACAAAGACCAAGAGGAAGATGACAAAGGGGACGGCGACCAAGAGGGAAGCACCTTTGACAAGGTCTTTACCGTCACCAACACGCCTGACGATCCGGACAAGCCGGACAAGCCGGATAAGCCGGACAAGCCGGATAAGCCGGATAAGCCGGACAAGCCGGATAAGCCGGACGAGCCGGAGAAACCGGACGAGCCCAAGAAGCCGGACGAGCCCAAGAAGCCGGACGAGCCGAAGAAACCGGATCCAACCATGGAACTGGGTGACCCGGATGTTCCCAAGACCGGAGTGGATGCGCCGGAGATTCCCCAGACTGGTCAGCTCTGGTGGCCTGTGTGGCTCCTGACAGCGGCAGGCGCTTTGATGGTCGCCGCCGGTATTTGGGAGAAGAAGCGGTATCGCGGAAAGCATGAAGCATAAGCTTTTGATTTGCGGAGGGCTGCTGCTGATGGCAGCGGCCCTCTGCCTTGTCTCAAACAATGTCCGGGAGGCGCAGCAGGCGGATCAAGCCGCCCAAAGAGCCCTCCAGGATCTGGAGAGCAGCCTCGTATCCCAGGAAAATGCGCCTGATGCGGAGCAGTCAGAACCGGAACATGAGCCTGAGCAGCCCGTCCCGGCCTATCTGCTTGATCCCACCATGGAAATGCCCACGATTCCAATAGATGGCCACGACTACATCGGAACCATCGAGATCCCGGCACTGGAGCTGTCCCTGCCGGTGATGAGCGAGTGGAGTTACCCAAATTTAAAGCTGTCTCCCTGCCGCTTCGAGGGCTCTGCCTATCTGGGCGACCTCATCATCGCGGCCCACAACTACCGCAGCCATTTCGGCGGGTTAAAGGACCTGGTTGTTGGGGATGATGTGATCTTCACCGACGCGGATGGCAATGTGTTCCGCTACCAGGTGACGGAACTGGAGACCGTGGGCGGGAATGATTTGGAGACACTGGAGAGCGGCGACTGGGATCTGACCCTGTTCACCTGCACCCCTGCGAGAACGACCCGCGTGGTGGTGCGCTGTGAATCCGAACAGATATAAGCGGTATCTTCAACAGCCCCGTCGGGAAATAAAACCCGGCGGGGCCGTTTTTCTTTGTATAAAAAAAACCACCGGTACGGGGGGCTAGGATCCTTGTTTCTACGGTGTGTTTCTGCATCTTTTTATGCGGCAGGGCTTTTCCTGCGTTAAAAGTTCAGCTTTCAAACTGCGCCCGACCACATGCCGATTGCGCTCAAGCGGCGGTGACAATTAAAGCGGAGGCGCGCTGTGTAAATCGCCAGATCCCGAACTCACTGCTAATTGGTACAAGTCCAGCGTTTTCATTGCGGATGCGGATCTTTACTGGGACAAGAGTGTTGCATTGGGCCGAAAACCGTGGTACAATAACAAAAACTGAATAGCAAGCAACCGGTGCCATCCTTTTGTAAAAGAATGGATAATAGGGAAACAGGTGAAAGGCCTGTACGATCTCGTCACTGTATGTAACGAGCGCATGATCTATGTCAGCAGATGACAGTCACTGATGAACGTCGGGAAGACGGTCGTGCGTGATGACTTACGAGTCAGGAAACCTGCCGATTGCTGGTACGGGAATATGGTCTCCATATTCCGGATCACGAGGACTTGATTGTACCATCCATTTATGGCGTCTGGCAGTCGTGGTCATCTTTTGATGACCGCTTTTTTCTGCCGCATGTTCCTGTACCTGACTGTGCTGGTGTAAAAATTTATATACATCAGAGAAACGAAGCGTATGCTTCGCTTCACAACATGAAGGAGGAACCAAGATGAAAATGAAGAAACTGCTGGCACTGGTGATGGCGATCACCATGCTGGCGACTCTGCTGGCCGGATGCGGCAAAAGCCAGCCCGACGAACCTGAAGACGACGAAAACTATGAGACCGGCGACGCCTCTCTGGATAATCCCCGGAACCAGGACGAGATCGGCGAAAATGAGCTGCTGGTGGTCAGCTTCGGCACCAGCTTTAACGACAGCCGCCGCCTGACCGTGGGCGCCATTGAGGAGGCTATGGAGAAGGCCTTCCCGGATTACTCCGTGAGAAGAGGCTTCACCAGCCAGATCATCATCGACCACGTGAAGGAGCGTGATGGAGAGGTCATCGACAACGTGGGCGAAGCCTTGGACCGGGCCGTGGACAACGGCGTGAAGAACCTGGTGATCCAGCCCACCCACCTGATGGACGGTCTGGAGTACAATGACCTGGTGAACGAGGTTGCCCAGTACGCGGACGCGTTTGAATCCATCTCCATCGGCAAGCCCCTGCTGACCTCCGACGAGGACTTCCAGACCGTGGCCAAGGCGATGGTGGACGCCACCGCCTCCTATGACGACGGCAAGACCGCCATCTGCTTCATGGGCCACGGCACGGAAGCGGAATCCAACGCCGTGTACGCCAAAATGCAGCAGGTGCTGACGGACGGCGGCTATGCGAACTACTACGTGGGCACCGTGGAGGCCGCCCCGTCTCTGGACGATGTGCTGGCGCTGGTGCAGGCGGGTACCTATGAGCGCGTGGTGCTGCAGCCCATGATGATCGTGGCGGGCGACCACGCCAACAACGACATGGCCGGCGACGAGGAGGACTCCTGGAAGACCGCCTTTGAGGCCGCCGGCTATCAGGTGGAGTGCGTGGTGCGGGGCCTTGGCGAGTTCGAGGCCATCCAGAACCTGTTGGTGGAGCACGCCCAGGCCGCCATGGATGAGGACTACACGACCGGCGACGCCTCCCTGGATAATCCCCGGAACCAGGACGATATCGGTGAAAGTGAGCTGCTGGTGGTCAGCTTCGGCACCAGCTTTAACGACAGCCGCCGCCTGACCGTGGGCGCCATCGAGGAGGCTATGGAGAAGGCTTTCCCGGATTACTCCGTGAGAAGAGGCTTCACCAGTCAGATCATCATCGACCACGTGAAGGAGCGTGACGGCGAGGTCATCGACAACGTGGGCGAGGCTTTGGACCGGGCCGTGGACAACGGCGTGAAGAACCTGGTGATCCAGCCCACCCACCTGATGGACGGTCTGGAGTACAATGACCTGGTGAACGAGGTTGCCCAGTACGCGGACGCGTTTGAATCCATCTCCATCGGCAAGCCCCTGCTGACCTCCGACGAGGACTTCCAGACCGTGGCCAAGGCGATGGTGGACGCCACCGCCTCCTATGACGACGGCAAGACCGCCATCTGCTTCATGGGCCACGGCACGGAAGCGGAATCCAACGCCGTGTACGCCAAAATGCAGCAGGTGCTGACGGACGGCGGCTATGCGAACTACTACGTGGGCACCGTGGAGGCCGCCCCGTCTCTGGACGATGTGCTGGCGCTGGTGCAGGCGGGTACCTATGAGCGCGTGGTGCTGCAGCCCATGATGATCGTGGCGGGCGACCACGCCAACAACGACATGGCCGGCGACGAGGAGGACTCCTGGAAGACCGCCTTTGAGGCCGCCGGCTATCAGGTGGAGTGCGTGGTGCGGGGCCTTGGCGAGTTCGAGGCCATCCAGAACCTGTTGGTGGAGCACGCCCAGGCCGCGGCAGGCGAGCTGGGCTGAGGATCGTCCAATATCGCATAAACCATATCATTTTAAGCAGCAGGCCAAGAGGGTTCCTTTTGGCCTGCTGCGTATAGAAAGGTGCAGAGATCATGAAAAAATTGAAAACCACATTTTTGGTGCTTCTGGCGGCGGTGATGCTGCTGACTGCGGGCTGCGGTGCGGAGCAGGCAAAGCCGGACACCAGCGGGGAGCCGCCTGTTGAGGATGCGGCACCTGAACAGAAGGAAGAGAGCCAGGTCGCGTCCTCAGAGCAGATGGCACCTGTTGAGGATGTGGTGGACGAGGACATGGTCCCCATCTACGGCAGCGCCATCAAGGACGGGACCTATTCCATCCAGGTGGATTCCAGCTCCTCCATGTTCAGCATTACGGAATGTGAGCTGACGGTCCAGGGCGGAGAGATGACCGCCGTGATGCACATGGGCGGAAAGGGATACCTGAAGGTGTTCATGGGCACCGGCGAGGAGGCCGCGGCGGCGGACGAGGCGGCCTGCATCCCCTATGGGGAGACGGCGGAGGGGACCCATACCTTTACAGTCCCCGTCGAGGCTCTGGACAAGGGCATCAACTGCGCCGCGTTCAGCAAGAAAAAGGAGCTCTGGTATGACCGGACCCTGGTGTTCCGCGGGGATTCCCTGCCCCTGGAGGCATTCCAGGACGGGAGTTTCAAAACCGCGGATGGGATGGAGAACGGCAGCTACACGGTGGAAGTCCAGCTGGCGGGCGGCTCCGGCCGGGCCAGCGTGGAATCTCCCGCGGCGCTCCGCGTGGAGAACGGCAAGGCCTATGCGACGGTGGTCTGGGGCAGTTCCAACTACGACTATATGCGCATCGGCGAAGAGAAGTTCCTGCCCCTCGGCACGGAGGGCAATTCGACCTTTGAGATCCCCGTGGCGGCTTTTGACCGGAAACTCACCGTTTACGCGGATACCACGGCCATGAGCACGCCCCACGAGATCGAATACACCCTGTGCTTTGATTCCGCCACCATCGAAAAAGCGGAATGAAGGATATGAGGCGAAACGGATTTCTTCTGGTCCTCCTGCTCCTGCTGAGCCTGTGCGGATGCGGACAGGCAGAAAAGCCGGCGGAGACGGATGGAGCGGATATCGCGTGGGACGCCCTGGAGCGGACCCATAGCATGGACCTGCTCTACGCGGACCAGTTCTCTGTGGACTACTTGCAAAACGGCTGCAAAATCATCACCATCGGGGACGCGGACACCTATCTGGTGGTGCCGGAAGGCGCCCCCATCCCCTCCGGCGTACCGGAGGAGGTCACGGTGATCCAGCAGCCTGTGGACAGCGTCTACCTGGTGGCCACCTCCGCCATGGACCTGTTCCGGGAGCTGGACGCCATAGATGCCGTCACCCTCTCCGGCACCGACGCCGCCGGCTGGTATATCCAGGAAGCGAAGGCGGCCATGGAGGCGGGAGAGATGGTCTACGCCGGAAAGTACAGCGCCCCGGATTATGAGCTGATCCTGGAACAGGGATGCGGCCTTGCGGTGGAGTCTACCATGATCTACCACACGCCGGAGGTCATGGAACAGCTGGAGCGGTTTGGGATCCCCGTGCTGGTGGAGCGCTCCAGCTATGAGAGCCATCCCCTGGGCCGGATGGAGTGGATCAAACTGTACGCCGCGCTGCTTGGAAAAGAGGAGGCGGCGCAGGCTTATTTTGACCGGCAGATGGAAACGCTCGCCCCGATCCTGGAACAGGAGAACACCGGAAAAACAGTGGCCTTTTTCTATATCACATCCAATGGCGCGGTGAATGTGCGCAGACCGGAGGACTATATCGCAAAGGCCATTGATCTGGCCGGCGGCGTGTACATCTTCCAGGATCTTCCGGCGGAGGACAGCGCCAGGTCCACCATGAACATGCAGATGGAGGCGTTCTATGAGGGTGCCCGGGACGCGGACGTGCTGATCTACAACAGCGCCATTGATGGGGAGCTTCAGACCATGGAGGACCTGCTGGATAAGAGCGGCCTTTTGGCGGATTTCAAAGCCGTGCGGGAGGGCCGCGTCTGGTGCACTGGAAAAAATCTGTTCCAGGAGAGCCTGGGATTGGGGGCGCTGATCGCGGACCTCCACGCCATCGTGGACGCGGACGACCCGGACGGCCTGGACCTGACCTATCTGCACCAGCTCAGCTGATGGAGGCATAAGAGATGAGAAGAGACTACGCCCGGTATGGCGGGGCGTTTGCGCTGCTGGTGGTCCTGCTGGCCGTCCTGGTGGTCTGGAATGTAAACGCGGGCAGCGTCCATCTGTCCCTGGGAGAGGTCGTGCGGATCTTGACCGGCCCGGCGGACGGCAGCACGGAGTACGGCATCATATGGGGGATCCGTCTGCCCCGCATCTGCGCCGCCGTCATTCTGGGCGGCGCACTGTCCGTCTCCGGCTTTCTGCTCCAGACGTTTTTCGCAAATCCCATCGCGGGACCCTTTGTGCTGGGCATCTCATCGGGGGCCAAGCTGGTGGTGTCCCTTGTGATGATCTTCCTGCTGAGCCGCGGGCTGGTGTCCAGCTCCATGCTCCTGATCGCCGCGGCCTTTGTGGGGGCCATGCTCTCCATGGGCTTTATCCTGCTGATCTCCCGGCGGGTGCGGAAGATGTCCATGCTGGTGGTCTGCGGCGTGATGATCGGCTACATCTGCTCCGCTGTCACGGACTTCGTGGTGACTTTTGCGGAGGATTCCAACATCGTGAATCTGCACAACTGGTCCATGGGCAGCTTTTCCGGCATCTACTGGGACAGCGTGGCGGTCATGGCGGCGGTGGTGGGCGTGACCCTGCTTTTGACCTTCCTGCTTTCCAAGCCCATCGGTGCCTACCAGATGGGAGAGGTGTACGCCCAGAACATGGGCGTCAACATCCGGGCGTTCCGGGCGGCGCTGATCCTGCTGTCCAGCGTGCTGTCTGCCTGCGTGACGGCTTTCGCGGGACCGATCTCTTTTGTGGGCATCGCGGTGCCCCACCTGGTCAAGAGCCTGTTCCGCACCGCAAAGCCGATCCTCATGATCCCCGCCTGCTTTCTGGGGGGCGCTGTGTTCTGCCTGTTCTGCGACCTGATCGCCCGGACGGCGTTTGCCCCCACGGATATGAGCATCAGCTCTGTGACGGCCATTTTCGGCGCGCCCGTGGTGATCTATACCATGATCTCCCAGCGGGCAAAAACCATGGCGTAAGGAGGCGGAGCGGATGCGGGAGCACTATTTGTATACTGACCACATGGCGGTGGGCTACGGCGGCCGGCCGCTGATTGAGGATATCTGCCTCCGCCTCCGGCGGGGGGAGATCATGACGCTGATCGGACCCAACGGCTCCGGAAAGTCCACGATCCTCAAGACCATCATCCGGCAGCTCGGCGCCCTCCGGGGCACGGTCTATCTGGATGGCCGCCCCATGGACCGGATGGCCGCGCTGGAGGTGGCGAAGCGGCTCTCCGTCCTGATGACGGAGCGGACCCGCCCGGAGCTGATGACCTGCTGGGACGTGGTGAGCACCGGACGGTATCCCTATACCGGACGGCTGGGCATTTTGACGGCGGAGGACCGGGAGAAGGTGCGGGAGTCCCTGGAGCTGGTCCAGGGGATGGACCTGGCGGACCGGGATTTCACGGCCATCAGCGACGGCCAGCGCCAGCGGGTCCTGCTGGCCCGGGCCATCTGCCAGGAGCCGGAGATCATCGTGCTGGACGAGCCTACATCCTTTCTGGATATCCGCTACAAGCTGGAACTGCTGGGCATTTTAAAGGACATGGTGCGCCAGCGGCAGCTGGCGGTGGTCATGTCCCTCCACGAATTGGACCTGGCGCAGAAGATCTCCGACTATGTGGTCTGCGTTCACAACAACACCATCGAGCGATACGGTCCGCCGGAGGAGATCTTTACCTCGGCTTACATCATGGAGCTCTACGGCGCCGCAAGAGGCAGCTACAACGCGGACTTCGGCTGCCTGGAGCTGGAGCCGGTCCGGGGCGCGCCGGAGGTGTTCGTCATCGGAGGAGGCGGCAACGGCATTCCGGTATACCGCCGCCTTCAGCGGCAGGGCATCCCCTTTGCGGCAGGCGTCCTGCACGAAAATGACCTGGATCATCCGGTGGCGGAGGCCTTGGCGGCGGAGGTCATATCGGAGCGGAGCTTTGAACCCATCAGCGACGCGGCGTTTGCCAAAGCGGCGGAGCGGATGGCGGCCTGTAAGCAGGTCATCTGCTGTCTGGAGACATTTGGGCCGATGAATGAAAAAAACCGCCGGCTGTTTGAGCTGGCGCGGCAAAGCGGGAAACTGGCGGGGCACGCCGTTAAATAGAACAGCTCGTGCCGGGGATACATGCCCACGGCACAGGATGGGATCATATCGTTGATCTGGCAGGTCCGGGCAATTTCGTCCGGATCTGCCGTTTTTGCAAAAAAACTATAGGCTGTGCCCATGGTTCCAAAAAGGCTATGCCTATGAGCAATTCCGCCGCAGTGAAAGCCTCTCCTGGGTAAGGGAGGTGCCGCGGAGCGTAAGCTGCGGCGGAGGGGATGTGAAGAAAGAAAAAGACATCCTTCAGCCTCGCAGAAGCATCGCAGCTCCCATTTTTAAGGGAGCCTAAAAATCTGTACCCCACCGCCGATGAAATTGGCAGCAGGGCACAGACACAAAAGTAAGATGATTCGGGAGCCTTAGGGCCTCGCCGGTAAAGGCCCCTTATAGGGGCAGAGCATGTCGCCTGTTTTATGAAGGTGTAAGATAAAGGCAGACACATGGAAAACTACCATGTTGTCTGCCTCTTTTTTGTGGTATAATAACACAATACCATTCTGAATGGAGGAGAGAGCATGGCTGACATTATCCGCTTTGACCAGTGCGCACAGGAGCCTGACCTGGACGCCATGGACCGGGAGGGACTGCTGGACTGCCTGCAAACGGTCCGGGCGCAGATCGAGGCGCTGGACCAGCAGGAGCCAGAGGATATGGACAGCGAGGCGTATGAGGTCTGGGGCAGCCGCCACGAGGACCTGGAGGACCTGGCCGATGAGATCCGGGACCGCTTGGACGAATGGGAAGGTCCCCATGGCTGATTTCCAATACTGCAAGCTGGAGAGATATTCATTCCGGAGAGCCACTTCGCAGCTTTGCAAAGGGCGCTGCGGGAGGCGAACGCCGGACATATCGGAAATTACGGCTGCTGTCTCGCCTGCGGCCCAGCCCCGGCGGAGGAGCGGACCAAAGACTGCCTGCAATGAGGAGGCCAACGATGCGGATCATCATTTCACCGGCGAAAAAAATGAATGTGGATCTGGACAGCTTTGCCGTGGAGAGTCTGCCGCGGTTTATAGGAGAAGCAGAGCGGTTAAAAGCTGTTTTACAGGGCATGTCTCCCAAGGAGCTGCAGACGCTTTGGAGGTGCAGCGACGCCATTGCCGGGCTGAATGTGGAGCGCCTGCGGGAGATGGACCTGCGCCGCCGGCTGACGCCCGCGGTCATGGCTTATGAGGGGATTCAGTACCAATATATGGCGCCGGGAGTCCTTGAGACAGGGCACCTGGATTACATACGGGAGCATCTGCGCATCCTCTCCGGTTTTTACGGCCTGCTGTGTCCCTTTGACGGCGTTGCGCCCTACCGGCTGGAGATGCAGGCGCGGCTGTCCGTGGACGGCGGCAGGGACCTGTACGCCTTCTGGGGCGGAAAGCTGGCGGACCAGCTGGCGGCGGAGACAGGCCTGGTGCTGAACCTGGCCTCCAGGGAGTACAGCCGCGCGGTGGAGCCATACCTGCCGTCATCGGTCCGCTTCCTCACCTGTACCTTTGGGGAGTGGAAGGACGGAAAGCTGGTGGAAAAGGGGACCATGTGCAAAATGGCCCGGGGGCAGATGGTGCGCTGGCTGGCGGAGAACCACATCACGGATCCGGAGAAGCTCCGGGATTTTACGGACCTGGACTACCGCTTTTCCCCGGACCTTTCCCGGGAAAACAATGTCGTATTTATCAAAAGCGCAAGGGGACGAGGAGACGAATGATGCCGAATATCATAGAGCTGACCGATATTTCCGCGCCGGAGCTGGATGTCTTTGCCCGCTTGACGGAAGCGCAGCTGCGCTCCCGGCGGGAGCCGGAGAAGGGCATTTTCATCGCCGAGAGCCCCAAGGTGATCCAGCGGGCTTTGGACGCCGGGTACGAGCCGGTGTCCCTTCTCATGGAGCGCAGACAGATCGAGGGGCAGGCGCGGGAGATCGTGGCCCGCTGCGGGGAGGTCCCGGTCTACACCGCTGACCGCGCCCTGCTGGCGGAGCTGACCGGATACGAGCTGACAAGGGGCGTTCTGTGCGCCATGCGGCGGCCCGCTCTGCCCAGCGTGGAGATGCTGTGCGCCAATACCCGGCGGGTGGCTGTGTTGGAGGGGATCGTGGATTCCACCAACATCGGGGCCATTTTCCGGTCCGCCGCGGCGCTGAACATAGACGCCGTGCTGGTCACGCCCTCCTGCAGCGACCCGCTGTACCGGCGGGCGGTGCGGGTCAGCATGGGCACGGTCTTTCAGGTCCCCTGGACCCGCATCGGAGACGGACCCTCCCAGTGGCCCCATCCGGGCATCGACCGCCTGCGGCGGCTGGGATTCAAGACCGCTGCCATGGCTCTGCGCGATGATTCCGTCAGCATCGAGGACCCCGTTCTCTGCGGGGAGGAAAAGCTGGCCATTGTGCTGGGCACAGAGG
Source organism: uncultured Dysosmobacter sp. (assembly GCF_947631635.1). GTDB lineage: Bacteria > Bacillota > Clostridia > Oscillospirales > Oscillospiraceae > Oscillibacter. The sequence goes on along the minus strand of NZ_CANRMB010000002.1, from coordinate 142,596 downwards.
GGGACGGACTGGCGGACGGGACCATTGCCGGCTGCGACTATACCGTGCGCATCCCCATGGCCCACCAGGTGGATTCCCTGAATGTGGCGGCTGCCAGTGCGGTGGCGTTCTGGCAGCTGCGGGCCAGATGACCGCACAGACCCCCAAAAACAGAGCGCCGCTTTATGCGGCGCTCTGCTGTTCTTTGATGGAGGTCAGGCTGGAAGGCGGCACACAGGCTCACTCCACCTCGTCGATCAAACGGTGTTCTTTGGCATACGCCACGATCTTATCAAAGGACTCCACGCTGATGTCGTGTTCGATCTTGCAGGCGTCGGCCACAGCGTTTTCCCGGCTGACGCCGAGATGCTCCAAAAACTGGGAGAGAAGGCGGTGGCGGGTATAGATGCGCTGGGCGATCTCGTCGCCCGGCGGCAGCAATGTGATATATCCCTCTGCGTCCATCTCAATATATCCGTTTTCCCGCAGCCGCTTCATGGCAACACTGACACTGGGCTTGGAATGCCCCAGATCCCGCACGATGTCGATGGAACGCACCAGTCCCAGACGCTCCTTGAGAATCAGGATGGACTCCAGATAATCTTCTGCGGATTCGTGAATGTTCATAAACGATTCTCCTTGCTGGCGGTAGTTTTGTATAAGGTTAACACAAACTAACCAAAAATGCAAGAAATTTTTGAAAATGTCTTGACATTTCTGGTTAGTGATGGTAAACTCTTAGACGATTTCAGGGGTTAGATGAAACTAACCCCTGCTTTTGAGGAGAAAGTTAGCGATAGCTAACTTTCGGGGGAGGCGAGTACAGATGATGCCCTTGACAATGGCAAGAACAGGTGAGACTGTCACCATCCGCAGGATCTCCGGAAAGGACGAGGTGCGCCAGCATCTGGCGGAGCTGGGGTTTGTGGTGGACAGCGATGTGACGGTGGTCAGCGAGATCGCCGGGAATCTGATCCTTCAGGTAAAGGAGAGCCGGATCGCCTTAGACAAAAGCATGGCGAACCGCATTATGATCTAGCAGCAAAAATCTGAGATTTCCATATTTTGAGGAGGAGAGAGCATGAAGACATTGAAAGATGTAAAGGTGGGCGAGACCGTCACTGTGACGAAGCTCCACGGGGAGGGTCCTGTGAAGCGCCGGATCATGGACATGGGCATCACCAAGGGCGTGGAGATCTATGTCCGCAAGGTGGCGCCCCTGGGCGACCCCATGGAACTGAATGTGCGGGGCTATGAGCTGTCCGTGCGGAAGGGCGACGCGGAGATGATCGAGGTTGGCTGAAGAGGGGACAGGTCCCCCCTCTGCCGCGGAGAGGCAAACGAAAGGGCGGTCCCGGCCGCCAAATTTTAAATACAAAAGTTAGCCATTGCTAACTTTGGAGAGGAGAAGCATCATGGATATCAAGATCGCGCTGGCAGGCAATCCGAACTGCGGGAAAACCACCCTGTTCAACAGCCTGACCGGTTCCAACCAGTATGTGGGCAACTGGCCCGGCGTCACTGTGGAGAAGAAGGAGGGCAAACTGAAGGGCCACAAGGATGTGGTCATCCAGGACCTGCCCGGCATCTACTCCCTGTCCCCCTACACCCTGGAGGAAGTGGTGGCCCGGAGCTACTTGGTGAACGAGAAGCCCGACGCCATTTTGAACATCGTGGACGGCACCAACATCGAGCGGAACCTGTATCTCACCACCCAGCTGATCGAGCTGGGACTGCCTGTTGTGGTGGCGGTGAACATGATCGACCTGGTCCGCAAGAACGGCGACAGGATTGATCTCCAGAAGCTGGGGGAGGCCTTGGGCTGTGAAGTCGTGGAGATGTCCGCGCTGAAGGGTGAGGGCGGCATGGCGGCGGCCGAGAAGGCCATGGCCATGGCGAAGAGCCGGAAGGCTGGGGAGCTGCCCCATGTGTTCACCGGCAGTGTGGAGCACGCCATTGCCCACATCGAGGAGTCCATCCAGGGCAGGGTGGATGACCAGTATCTCCGCTGGTTTGCCATCAAGATCTTTGAGCGGGATGAGAAGGTGCTGGAGGAGCTGAAGCTGTCCGGCGACCTGGCCGCCCATTTGGAAGAGCACATTGCCGACTGTGAAAAGGAGCTGGATGACGACGCGGAGAGCATCATCACCAACCAGCGCTATGCCTACATCAACGGCGTGGTCACCAGAGCGGTGCGGAAGAAGGCCGCCAAGGGCAGCCTGTCCGTCTCCGACAAGATCGACCAGATCGTCACCAACCGCATCCTGGCTCTGCCTATCTTTGCGGCGGTCATGTTCCTGATCTACGCCATCGCCATGGGCGGCTGGGCCATCTCCATCGGCACCATGGGCACTGACTGGGCCAACGACGTGCTCTTCGGCGAGTGGGTCCCCGGATTGTTCGACAGCATCCTGGGCGCGCTGGGCGTGGCCGAGGGCACCTGGCTGTATGGCCTGATCCAGGACGGCATCGTAGCCGGCGTGGGCGCCGTGTTGGGCTTCGTGCCTCAGATGCTGGTGCTGTTCCTGCTGCTGGCTGTTTTGGAGGACGTGGGCTACATGGCCCGTATCGCCTTCATCATGGACCGCATTTTCCGCCGCTTCGGACTCTCCGGCAAGAGCTTTATCCCCATGCTGGTGGCCACCGGCTGCGGCGTGCCCGGCATCATGGCCTCCCGGACCATTGAGCAGGACCGTGACCGGAAAATGACCATCATGACCACCGGCTTCATTCCCTGCGGCGCCAAGATGCCCATCATCGGCCTGTTCGCGGGCGCTCTGTTCGGCGAGTCCGCTCTGGTCGCCACCTCCGCATACTTCATTGGTGTGGCGGCAGTGATCGTCTCCGGCATTATGTTGAAAAAGTTCAAAGCCTTCGCCGGGGAACCCGCTCCCTTCGTCATGGAGCTGCCCACCTATCACGCACCCTCTGTGGGCAACGTTCTGCGGGCCACCTGGGAGCGGGGCTGGTCCTTCATCAAGCGGGCCGGTACCGTGATCCTGCTCTCCTCCATCGTGCTGTGGTTCCTTCAGGGCTACGGCTTTGTGGACGGTGTGTGGCAGGCGGTGGAGGACAACAACGACTCCCTGCTGGCCTCTATCAGCGGTGCTATCGCCTGGATCTTCTATCCCCTGGGCTGGATCGGCGACTGGGCCTGGAAGGCCGCCGGCGCGACCATTACCGGCCTCATTGCCAAGGAGGAAGTGGTCAACTTCTTCGGCGTGACCTATCACTATGCGGGCGCCGCCGACCTGCTGGAGGACAGCGCTGATCTGTGGCCGCTGATCGCCGCGGACTTCAACGCCATTTCCGCCTACTCCTTTATGATCTTCAACCTGCTGTGCGCCCCCTGCTTCGCCGCCATGGGCGCCATTAAGCGGGAGATGAACAACACCAAGTGGACCCTGGCCGCCATCGGCTACATGTGCGGCTTCGCCTATGTGATCGCCATGATCGTCTATCAGATCGGCGGTCTGATCGCAGGCGTGGCTCCCTTCAGCCTGTGGACCGCCGTTGCCATTGCCGCTTTGGCCGCCCTCATCTATCTGCTGGTCCGCAAGGGCTATCAGCCTGAAAACGACACCCATCACCTGACATCTGTGGCCGCTGCTGCCGCAAAGTAAGCAACGCTTGAAAGGAGGGCACGACGATGCCCGGTATGTTCGGATATGTGATCGTGACCGCGGTCCTGGCCATCGTGGTGGCCCTGGCCGTCCGGTCCCTGTGGAAGGACCACAAGTCCGGCGGACACTGTAACGGAGACTGCTCCAAGTGCGGAAGCTGTCATAAAAAATAAGATCTGACCGGAAGGGGGACGCGGGCTTTGGGAAGCGGCTTGCGTCCCTTTTTCCGGTGATATGAACTGAGGGAGAGACCATGGCAATACTGACTGAGACCCATCTGCGCTATCTGCTGGCGATCTATGACCTGGGCCGGGCCAAGCCGGATGTGGGGGCCGCGGGGATCGCCAAGGCCCTGGGGGTGTCCAGACCGTCCGTCACCCGGATGCTGGGGGTTCTGATGGACCGGGGCCTGCTGGTGCGGGAGCGGTACGGCAAGGTGTATCTGACGGACACGGGCTTTCTGCTGGCAAAGGATTTCAAACGGAAGGTGGAGCAGCTTCGGACACGGATTCCCCGAATGGGCATGGAGCTGGGGGAAGCGGAGCTGCTGGAGGCGGCCTATGCCCTGGCGGCGGCGCTGCCGGACCATGTTTTCGAGAAGGCGGAGGCGTGAGCGCGCATTTTGGGAGAACGGGCTCTGGAGCGCATGATTTTGTTGACTTGCCTATCAAAATATGGTATGATTCTCTCGACAATAAGGCGGCGTCCCCTTTGGCGGACCGCGGCCGGAAAACCAAAATCCAACAGAATGGAGCGATACATGATGAAGAGAATCAAGACCCTGGAGACCCGCAACCTGTGCGAGAGCGCCAAGAAGGGCGGCTGCGGCGAGTGCCAGACTTCCTGCCAGTCTGCTTGCAAGACCAGCTGCGGCGTTGCCAACCAGAAGTGCGAGAACGCCGATAAGTAAGCAAACCGCAATCAAAAAGCTGCCGCCTGTACAGGCGGCACTTTTTATGTGAGAGGAAAGGAATTCGTTTATTATGGTGCATCAGTATCAACTGAACGGCTACAATATCGTGCTGGACACCTGCTCCGGCGCCGTCCATGTGGTGGACGAGGTGGCCTATGACATCATCGCCATGTTCGAGAGCCACACGCAGGAGGAGATCGTCGCCGCGATGCTGGAAAAATATCAGGACCGGGACGATGTGACGGCGGAGGAGCTGCGGGCGTGCATCGGGGACGTGCAGGCCCTGAAGGACGCGGGACAGCTGTTCACGCCGGACACTTTCGCGGACATGGCGGGCACGTTCAAGGAGCGCTCCGGCGACGTGGTGAAGGCGCTGTGCCTCCACGTGGCCCACACCTGCAACCTCAACTGCTCCTACTGCTTTGCCAGTCAGGGCAAGTACCACGGCGACCGCGCCCTCATGAGCTTTGAGGTGGGCAAGCGGGCGCTGGATTTTCTGATCGAGCACTCCGGCACCCGGACGAACCTGGAGGTGGACTTCTTCGGCGGCGAGCCGCTGATGAACTGGGATGTGGTGAAGCAGCTGGTGGAATATGCCCGCACCCAGGAGGAGCCCCACCACAAGAAATTCCGGTTCACCCTGACCACCAACGGAATGCTGATCGACGACGATGTGATCGGCTTCGCCAACCGGGAGATGAGCAATGTGGTGCTGTCCCTGGACGGCCGGAAGGAGATCCACGACCGCCTGCGGGTGGACTACGCCGGGAACGGCAGCTATGACCGCATCGTGCCCAAGTTCCAGAAGCTGGTGGAGGCCCGGGGCGGCAGGAATTACTACATGCGGGGCACCTTCACCCACGCCAACCCCGATTTCACCAACGATGTGTTCCATATGGCGGACCTGGGCTTCACGGAATTGAGCATGGAGCCGGTGGTCTGCGCCCCCGACGACCCGGCGGCCCTGACGCCGGAGGACCTGGAGATTGTGAAGGAGCAGTATGAGATTTTGGCGAAGGACATGCTGCGCCGGGAGCGGGAGGGCAGGCCCATCACCTTCTACCACTACATGCTGGACCTCACCGGCGGCCCCTGCATCTACAAGCGCATCTCCGGCTGCGGCTCCGGCACGGAGTACATGGCGGTCACCCCCTGGGGCGACCTGTACCCCTGCCACCAGTTCGTGGGCGAGGAGGCGTACAAGCTGGGCGATATCTGGAACGGCGTCACCAACACCGCCCTGCGGGATGAGTTCCGCGCCTGCAACGCCTATGCCCGGCCCGAGTGCGCGGACTGCTGGGCCAAGCTGTACTGCTCCGGCGGCTGTGCCGCCAACGCCTACCACGCCACCGGCTCCATCCGGGGCGTCTATGAGGCGGGCTGTGAGCTGTTCCGCAAGCGCATCGAGTGCGCCATCATGATGAAGGCGGCGGAGGAAGCCGCCGAAGAGGAAGCCTGATGGACACGCCCATCGCGGATTTTGTGCGGAGCTATGCCGCGTCCGGCACCGCCAGGCTCCACATGCCGGGCCACAAGGGGAGACCCTTCCTGGGCTGCGAGCCGCTGGATATCACGGAGATCGCGGGGGCCGACGCCCTGTATGAGGCCTCCGGCATCATTGCGGAGAGCCAGCGGAACGCCGCGGCACTGTTCGGCTCCGGGCGGACGCTGTATTCCACGGAGGGCTCCAGCCAGTGCATCCGGGCCATGCTGTATCTGGCGCTGACAGACCGCCCAGCGGGAACTTCCAACGTAGTAGTAGCGGCGCGGAATGTCCATAAGGTGTTCGTATATGCCGCCGCATTACTGGATCTCGCCGTGGTCTGGCTGTGGCCGGAGGGAGGGAGCGCCTCTATCTGCGGCTGTCCCGTGTCCGCTGAAACATTGGAAAAGACACTGGAGACACTCTCTGCGCCGCCTGCCGCCGTATATGTCACCAGTCCGGACTATCTGGGCGGCATGACAGATCTGGCGGCGCTGGCGGATGTCTGCCGCCGTTACGGCACTGTGCTGGCTGTGGACAATGCCCACGGCGCCTATCTGCACTTCCGGAGACAGCCGCTCCACCCCCTGGATCTGGGAGCGGATATCTGCTGTGACTCTGCCCATAAGACCCTGCCCGTTCTCACAGGCGGCGCCTATCTGCAGATCGGGAAAAACGCCCCGGAGGGATTCCGGGAGCACGCAAAGGCCGCCATGGCCCTGTTTGGCTCCACCAGTCCCTCCTATCTGACGCTGGCGTCCCTGGACCTGTGCAACCGCTATCTGGCGGAGGGGTATCGGGAGCGGCTGTCCCGGATATCCGTGGAGCTGAACAGGCTCCGAAAACGGCTTTCCGACAGCGGCTGGAAGGTGCTGGCCACAGACCCCCTGCGGCTGACCATCGCCGCTTCGGCGGGATCGACTGGAATTGCGCTGGCAGAGCGCCTGCGGCGCGGCGGCGTGGAGTGCGAGTACGCGGACCGGGAATTCCTGGTGCTAATGGCGACGCCGGAAAACAGCCCGGAGGACCTGGAACGCATAGCCATGGTCCTTGGAGAAAATCACGAACGCCATGCACCGCTGGTCCCGCTGCCTCTTGCGGCTGGAGAGCAGGTCCTGTCCATCCGGCAGGCGTTGTTCGCCCCCCATGAGACGGTACCGGCGGAGGAGGCGCTGGGCCGCGTCTGCGGCGCGCCCACGGTGTCCTGCCCGCCGGCCGTCCCCATCGCGGTCTCCGGAGAGCGCATCGGACGGGAGGCGGTGGAGCTGTTCCGGCGCTATGGCGTGGAACAGGTGGATGTTGTGCGGGAATCGAGGCAGTGATGGAGATCGAACGAAAATTTACAGTGAAGCGCCTGCCGGAGGACTTGGAGCAGTTCCCCAAGAAGCGCTTGGAACAGGCATATCTGTGCACCGCACCGGTGGTGCGGGTGCGGCGCAGCAATGACACATATTGGCTGACATACAAGGGTGTGGGGCTGCTGGCACGGGAGGAGCATGAGTTCCCCTTGACGGAGGAGGCGTACAGGCACCTTCTGTCCAAGGCGGACGGCCTGGTCATCGTCAAGACGCGCTATTGCATCCCCTATGCCGGATATACCATAGAACTGGATGTCTTTGCGCCGCCTCTGGCGCCGCTGGTGGCGGCGGAGGTGGAATTTCCCACGGAGGCGGAGGCCGCCGCCTTCCAGCCGCCGGAATGGTTCGATCGGGAGGTCACCTATGATCCGGCGTACAGCAACTCCAATTTGAGCCGCCGCAGACCGGATTGAGGAGGAACGTCATGGAACATGAGAGCATCCGCCCGGGCCGTTATCGCCATTTTAAGGGCAGGGAGTATGAGGTCTTGTACACCGCTACCCATTCAGAGACCCTGGAGCCCATGGTGGTATACCGCGCGTTATATGGGGAGCGGGGCATCTGGGTGCGTCCGGCCTCCATGTGGAACGAGACCGTCACCCGGGACGGGGTGACATACCAGCGGTTCACGTATATCGGCGGGGACACGGAGTGATCCCACAGAGAGACCAGCGCGCACTGCATCCGCAGTGCGCGCTGGCTCTTTTCGCGCTTATGATGGTTCAGGGGCGTTCCGGACCGCAGGTATTCTCCAGCACCGTCCGCATTCGGGCGGCAAAGGTCTGGTGTCCTGCCTCTGAAAAGTGCACGCCGTCAAAGAGAAGTTCCACGTTCCAGGGGCCTGCGTCGGCAAACCGAATGCCCAGCCGCCGCGCCAGCGGCTCATAGGCTGTTCCCAGCTTGGCGGACTCCGTTAGGACCCGCTCCTCCATGACCCAGGCGCCGGGCCTCATGGGCGGCGGCGCGATCAGCAGGAGGGGATATTGCTCCGACAGGCGGCGCAGAAAGGACTCCATGCGTCCGGCAATGTCCGCGGCGGTGAGGCGCGGGTTTTGGAGCAGGTCGTTGTCTCCCAGCATGACCGCCAGCAGGTCCAGGGGCCCGGCACCTGCCAAAAGCCGCTCTGCCTGCGCCAGTTCCGAAGCCCGGCGGGGGATCTCCCGTCCATTCTGCCCGGCGTTCAGGACCTCCCACCCGGTGGACGCTGCCAGCACATCCGTCCAGCGGATGTCCGCCGGATAGCGGTCTCCCAGATAGGAGCAGGGATCATAGCCATAGGTGTTGGAGTCCCCAAAGCATAACAGCCGCATATAAAACGAGCCTCCTTAACGCTGATACGGATATTGTATCGTCCATGAACTTGAAAAAACGCACGTTTTTTTCAAGCGGGCAATATCCGCTGTGCGTAGAGCGCACAGCGGTTGACGATGAAATTCCAATCAAGGCCGCGGTCCGCGGCCTGTCACAGCGCATATGCGCTGTGACACTTGAAAAGTGAATTGATCACGTTTCAAGTGATTTGATTATAGCACATCCGGCGGAAAAACGCAGCGGAGAAGAGAGAAAAATCATTTGCACGGTTCTGGATGATCCCACAGAAAAGCGGGTGCTTTTGAGTGCGACAGAAACGGCGTTTCATTGGCAGGCGATTCGCCTCTTGGAAACTGGAGCATGGCGTGTCAATTGCAAGGCATCCGCCTCACGGATCTGCTGACTTCCGGTCGATCAGGCAGGTTCCTCCTGAGACACCCGATTTGTTTTCAGCAATTTTCCATTACCTCGGCGGACGGTAAAAAAATAAGCGCATATCAGGGCAAACGATGAAAGGGGCGTTGAATTTTGCCGGCGGATACGGTATCATAGAGTCAAAAACAGGAAAGGAAAATGACTATGATTGACCAGATGCTGGCCTATAACCGGGAGTTTGTCAAAAGCGGAGAATACAAAAAATTTGCTACCAGTAAATACCCCGATAAAAAAATCGCCATCCTGACCTGCATGGACACCCGCCTGGTGGAGCTGCTTCCCGCGGCGCTGGGCATCAAGAACGGCGATGTGAAGATGATCAAAAACGCGGGCGGCATGATCACCGGTCCCTTTGACAGCGCGGTGCGGAGCCTGCTGGTAGGCATCATCGAGCTGGGCGTGGAGGAGGTCATGGTCATCGGCCATACGGACTGCGGCGTATCCGGTATCAACGCGGACATGATGATCCGGCATTTGATCCAGCGGGGCGTCTCCCAGGACCACATTGATATGATGCGCTACTGCGGCATCGACTTTGAGGCGTGGCTCCGGGGCTTTGACAGTGTGGAGTCCTCCGTGGAGGAGACTGTGGACCTGCTGCGGAACCATCCGCTGATGCCCAGGGACGTGGTCATCAAGGGCTATGTCATCAACACAGAGACCGGCGAGCTGACGCCGCTGGATTGAGGACAGACAGGCTCTCCCGGAGGGGAGAGCCTGTTTTGTCATGCCAGGGGGGGAAGCAGAAACCCCACCAGGGACAGCACCGCAAAATGGAGCGGGTAGAAGGCGTACATGCCGTACTGAAAGGCTCTGCCGGTCTGTCCCTTCTCTCCGCTGTCCGCCAGCGTCACCAGCATCCCCAGATAATTGCCCAGGACCTTCAAAAGGCAGTTTCGCACCGCCCCGGCGGACTGTTCGGTGACAGCCCACCACACCAGGCCCCACCGGGAGAGCATCACTGCCGGGATGAACAGCAGGGCTTTTTGCCAGCAGGAGAGGTTTCGGGCGAAGTAGTAGACGAAGATCAGGAGGATGTACCCTTTCCCGCCCTCCATGGGGATGCTCCTGCCCAGCACAAGGGCCGCCGCGGCGGCGAGAAGGCCCAGCCAGAGCTTTTGGCGCTGGCGGCAGTGTTCCAATACCGCCAGCGCCGCCAGCCCCAGCGCCAGGGTGAAGAGAATGTTCAGCCCAGTGTCCCGCCAATCCCCGGCGATGCCATAGCACCGCCGCATTTCTGCCAGATCAAAAAGGGTGTAGGGAACCTGGGCGATGACTGCCGTCACCAGCAGGCGGCGGAGGTAGCGCTTGACATCGTGGGTGTAGAGAAAGCCCATGGCGATGCCGTAGACGAAAATGGGCGCCGCCAGACGGCCGATGAACATCAGTCCCAGAGTCAGGTCGTCGATGACCCAGTTCGCCGCTGTCTCCCTCCCAGCGGCCCACAGCGCGTCGGACAGGGGAGAGAACAGCCGGTAGAGCGGAAAAATACGGACAACATGGTCGAAGATCATGCAGGCTGCGGCGAAAAGCTTTAATTGCTTGCGGTCCATGAAAGCGCCTCCTTTTGAAGGAAGCCTATCAGAGGTTTCTTACGAAAAGGCGGACAAAATTCTTACGACTTTCTTACAAAACAGAAAAGCAGCGCCGGAGGCCTCCGGCGCTGCTTTTATTGTATAAATGAAAACCACGGGCTATGCCCGTGGTTCTAAAAAGGCTAAGCCTATGCGGAGAAAAATGAGAAGAAAAGAGACCAAAGAAAGCAACCAGGTTGAGTACAAGCACGAATATAGACATTGGAACTAAATGAAAAGAACCCAAGCAAGAAAAAGTCTCGGAGAGACGAAAAAGACTGCACCCCACCGCCGATAAAAATCGGCAGCAGGGCACAGATGCAGTAGAAATAAAATTCGAAAGCCTTTAGGCTTTGCCAGTAAAAGCCCCTTATAGGGGCGAGTGCAGGCCACCCGTTATACGGGTGGTCCTGACTATTGCAGGATGTCCAGCACGGACAGGTCAAAGCCCTGGTAATCCCGCTCCTTCAACAGAGCGATGACCTCCGCCAGCGTGGGCAGAGAGGGCATGGCCCCCATGCGGGATACCGTGATGGCGGCGGTGTGGCTGGCAAAGGCCAGCGACTCCTCCCGGGAGAGACCCACCGTCAGGCCGACGGACAGGGCGCCCACAAAGGAATCCCCCGCGGCGGTGGGGTCCGCCACATGATTCATATGAACACAGGGCACATAGTGGATGGAATCGCCCTCCACCACGGCGGAGCCATGACCGCCCAGTGTGATGATGACATTCTCCACGCCCTTGGCCCACAGGGCTGCGGCGATCTTTTGCAGGTCATCCCGGCACAGTCCGGTCTCGTCGGCCCGCAGCGGCAGGGCAGTCTCTGTGGAGGCCTCCTGCTCATTAGGGGTCAGATAGGTGACCAGGCTCAAAAGCTCGTCGTCCAGGTCGGTGGCGGGGGCAGGGTTCAGCATCACCGGGACACCGGCCTCCTTGGCCCACCGGGCCACGGTCCGGTTCACCTCCAGCGGGATTTCCAGCTGGAGCAGGACCATATCGTATGTATGGATCTCATCCTTGATCCAGGCGACCTCTTCTGCGGTCAGAGTCAGGTTGGCGCCGGGGATGACCACGATGCGGTTTTGAGCGGTGTGTTCCGTGACTTCCAGAGTCACATGGCCCACGCCGGAGGAGATGCCCCGCCGGACCAGCACATGACTGACATCCACACCGGCGTTCCGGGGCGTTTCCAGCAGCTTTTCTCCAAAAAGGTCGTCGCCCACACAGCCCATCATGGTCACTTCTGCGCCCAAACGGGCACATTGCAGCGCCTGATTAGCGCCTTTGCCGCCGGGGGCCATATGGAAGGACTTTCCATAAACGGTCTGTGCGGCTCTTGGAATGCGCTCCGTGGTGGCGATCACATCCATGACAAAGCTGCCGACAACTAAGATACGAGGCTTTTTATGCATGATTTGATAACTCCTGTTTACAAGTAAACGATTATACAACATGTCTATTATAGAGCTTTTGCCCCAAAATACAAGCCTTTTTGAAAAGTTAAATGATAAACAATTTCTGCCGGAAGCGTTAAAAGACCACAGGAGAGGCCAAGGCGGCACTAGACCGGACAGACTCCACCTGTCCGGTCTATCTTTACAGCAGAACGATGCCCCAAGGAGGTCAGATCGGCTTCTCTGATTACCGCCGTTGGTGGTATCCTTCAGAAGCACATCATGCGCGCCGCCGCACCCCACGGGACAGGTCCCGCGGGGGCCCGCATAGGACCTGACCGGGCAGGCAAAGCCCGCCCGGTTCAAGGTTTTGCCGATGCAAAACACTTGGACGTGCTGACGCACGATGTGGAAGGCGGCGGACTGAACGTACTTTTAGCTTCTCTGATTACCGCCGCTGGTGGTGTCCTTCAGCAATACATCGTGCGCGCCGCCGCACCCCACGGGACAGGTCCCGCGGGGGCCCAGCATAGGATCTGACCGGGCAGGCAAAGCCCGCCCGGTTCAAGGTTTTGCCGATGCAAAACACTTGGACGTGCTGACGCACGATGTGGAAGGCGGCGGACTGAACGTACTTTTAGCTTCTCTGATTACCGCTGTTGGTAGTATCCTTCAGAAGCACATCATGCGCGCCGCCTTCCACGATGGAGACGGAGGAGACCAGCGTCAGCTTGGCCTTCTCCCGCAGCTCGGGGATGGTGAGAGCGCCGCAGTTGCACATGGTGGAGCGGACCTTCGCCAGGGTGGTTGCCATGCCGTCGGACAGGGCGCCGGCATAGGGGACATAGGAATCCACGCCCTCCTCAAAGGAGAGTTTTGCCGCGCCGCCCAGGTCATAGCGCTGCCAGTTCCGGGCGCGGGCGCTGCCCTCGCCCCAGTACTCCTTCATATAGCTGCCGCCGATGAGGACCTTGGCGGAGGGGGATTCGTCGAACCGGGAGAAGTAGCGGCCCAGCATGCAGAAGTCCGCGCCCATGGCCAGGGCCAGGGTGATGTGGTAGTCCTGCACGATGCCGCCGTCAGCGCAGATGGGCACATATACGCCGGTCTCCTCAAAGTACTTGTCCCGCGCCGCCGCCACGTCGATGACGGAGGTGGCTTGGCCGCGGCCGATGCCCTTGGTCTCCCGGGTGATGCAGATGGAGCCGCCGCCGATGCCGATCTTCACGAAGTCGGCGCCCGCGTCCGCCAGGAAGCGAAAGCCCTCGCCGTCCACCACGTTGCCGGCACCCACCTTCACGGTGTCGCCGTAGTGCTGGCGGATCCACTCCAGGCAGCGCTTCTGCCACACGGAGTAGCCCTCGGAGGAGTCCATCACCAGCACGTCCGCTCCGGCTTCCACCAGGGCGGGGACACGCTCGGCGTAGTCCCGGGTGTTGATGCCCGCGCCGACGACATAGCGCTTTTGAGCGTCCAGCAGTTCCAGGGGGTTGCCCTTGTGGGAGTCATAGTCCTTGCGGAACACGAAGCTCACCAGATGGCCGTCTTTGGAGACGATGGGCAGGGCATTGAGCTTCCGGTCCCAGATGATGTCGTTGGCCTCCTTCAGGCTGGTGCCCTCGGGGGCGTAGATCAGCTTTTCGATGGGGGTCATGAACTCCGTCACAGGGGTGGCGGGGTCCATGCGGCTGACGCGGTAGTCCCGGCTGGTCACCAGGCCCAGCAGCTTGCCGGTGCCGGTGCCGTCCTCGGTGACGGCCATGGTGGAGTGGCCGGTGCGGTCCTTCAGCGCCAGCACATCCGCCAGCGTGTCGCCCAGGCGCAGGTTGGAGTCGCTGAACACGAAGCCGGCCTTGTAGTTTTTGACCTTGCGGACCATCTCGGCCTGCTGATCGATGGGCTGGGAGACATAGATGAAGGCGATGCCGCCCTCCTTGGCAAGGCCGATGCCCATTTTTTCGCCGGACACGGACTGCATCACGGCGGAGACCATGGGGACATTCATGGTCAGGGGGCACTCCTCACCTTTTTTGAACTTGACCACCGGGGTCTTGAGGGAGACATTTGCGGGGATACAGTTTTCATCGGAATAGCCGGGGACCAGCAGATATTCACTGAAAGTATGAGAGGGTTCACTGAAAAAATATGCCATGCGGCCACCTCATTTCAAAGTATTTTTCCTAGGATACCACAAATTTGCGGAAAAGCAATCTTAAATCGCAAAATAGTCCTTGGCGGATTCAAACAGGTGCAGATCGTAGCTGCCGGGGACGTTTTTGTACAGCGCGGGACCCACGCGCTCGGCGTGGCCCATCTTGCCGAAGACGCGGCCGTCGGGGGAGAGGATGCCCTCCACCGCCCAGGCGGAGCCGTTGGGGTTGAAGTCCACATCCATGGTGGGCGCGCCGTTCAGATCCACATACTGGGTGGCGATCTGCCCGTTTTCCGCCAGCCTTTGGAGCAGCTGGGGAGAGCAGAGGAACCGGCCCTCGCCGTGGGAGATGGGGACGTTCACAATGTCGCCCACCTGCACGCGGGACAGCCAGGGGGAGCGGTTGGAGGCGATGCGGGTGCGGACGATCTTGGACTGGTGGCGGCCGATGACGTTGTAGCTCAGGGTGGGGCAGGTCTCATCGGTGTCGATGATCTCACCATAGGGCACCAGGCCCAGCTTGATGAGGGCCTGGAAGCCGTTGCAGATGCCCAGCATCAGGCCGTCCCGGTTTTTCAGCAGGTCGTGGGTGGCGTCCTTCACCGCCGGATTGCGGAAGAAGGCGGTGATGAACTTGCCGGAGCCGTCCGGCTCGTCGCCGCCGGAGAAGCCGCCGGGGATGAAGATGATCTGGCTCTCGTGAGCGGCCTTGGCAAAGCGCTCCACGGAGTCGGCCACGCCCTGGGCGGACTGGTTGTTCAGCACCAGAATCTCCGGCTCCAGACCGGCCCGGATGGCGGAGCGGGCGCTGTCGTACTCGCAGTTGTTGCCGGGGAAAACGGGGATCAGCACCTTGGGCTTCGCCATGCCGGTCTTGGGGGCGGTGCGGCTCATGGCGGGGGCCTCCAGCACGGGGACGGCCTCCGGCACCGCGGCAGTGCGGTTGGGATAGATGTCCTCCAGCACGCCCTCGTTCAGAGCCAGCAGCTCTTCGATGGGGGCGCTGTCATCGCCGATGGTGACGACAGGCTCGGCGGTGGTGACGCCGATCTTGGCGCACAGGCCGCAGGGATGGACATTGCCGATGTCCTCCGCCAGCTCCGCCACGATGGCGCCCGGACGGGGCGTGTACCACACGTGGCTGCTCTTGCTCAGGGCCTGGAAGCCGACGCGGTTGCCGAAAGACATCTTCATGACCGCCTCGGCCAGCCCTGCCTCCACGGCCCAGGCGGCTTTCACCTTGCCCAGCTCATGGAAACGGGAGAGCTGCTCCCAGACGGCCTGCTGGTTTTCTGCCGTGCCGTCCGACTGGAAGAGATAGACCGGATGGCCTGCCTCCTTGAATTCGGGGGACAGCACGTCGCCCGCTTTGGCAGGGGCGATGGCAAAGGAGATCAGGGTGGGGGGCACGTCCAGATTCAGGAAGGAGCCGGACATGGAGTCCTTGCCGCCGATGGCGGCCACGCCCAGATCCAGCTGCGCATCCAGCGCGCCTAAGAGGGCGGAGAAGGGCTTGCCCCAGCGCTTGGGGTCGTCTCGGAGCTTTTCAAAATACTCCTGGAAGGTCAGGTAGGCCTGGTGGCAGTCGCATCCGGCGGCCGCCAGCTTGGCGAGGGAGACGGTGACGGCGTCGTATGCGCCTTGGTATGGATCGGCGCTCATGGCCTCCGGATCAAAGCCCCAGGCCATGACGGAGCAGTCCTCCGTCTCCTGGCCCGGCAGGACGGGCAGCAGCGCCGCCATCACCTGGGCGGGGGTCCGCTGATATTTGCCGCCGAAGGGCATCAGAACGCTGCCCGCGCCGATGGTGGCGTCGAACCGCTCTGCAAGACCCCGGCGGGAGGCGCATTGCAGGCTGGCGGCCATCTCCCGCAGGGAGGTAACGACCGTGGGAGCGGTCTTGGAGGGAGCCTCCACAGCCACGGGGGTGTGCTTGTCCGCGCCGTTGGTGTCCAGGAAGGCCCGGGAGAGGTCCACGATGGTGTTCCCGTTCCACTTCATGACCATCCGGGGACTCTCCGTGACCACGGCCACCTGATAGGCCTCCAGATTCTCCCTTTCCGCGGCGGCGATGAATGCGGCGGCGTTTTCGGGGGCCACCACCACGGCCATGCGCTCCTGGGATTCAGAGATGGCAAGCTCTGTGCCGTCCAGGCCCTCGTATTTCTTCCGCACGGCGTCCAGACTGATCTCCAGGCCGTCGGCCAGCTCGCCGATGGCGACGCTGACGCCGCCCGCGCCGAAGTCGTTGCAGCGCTTGATGAGCTTTGTCACATTGCCGTCCCGGAACAGCCGCTGGATCTTCCGCTCCTCGGGGGCATTGCCCTTCTGGACCTCGGAGGCCATGGTGGTCAGGGACTTGCGGTTGTGGCTCTTGGAGGAGCCGGTGGCGCCGCCGATGCCGTCCCGGCCGGTGCGGCCGCCCAGCAGGATCACCACGTCGCCGGGGGCGGGGCGTTCCCGCACCACGTTTTCAGCCGGAGCAGCGCCTACCACGGCACCCACCTCCAGGTGCTTGGCGATGTAGCCGGGGTGATAGATCTCAGAGACGATGCCGGTGGCAAGGCCGATCTGGTTGCCGTAGGAGGAGTAACCGGCCGCGGCGGTCTGGGCCAGCTTGCGCTGGGGCAGCTTGCCGGGGATGGTCTTGCTGACCGGCGTGCGGGGGTCGCCGCAGCCGGTGACCCGCATGGCCTGATACACGTAGGCCCGGCCGGACAGGGGGTCCCGGATGCAGCCGCCGATGCAGGTGGCCGCGCCGCCGAAGGGCTCGATCTCCGTGGGGTGGTTGTGGGTCTCGTTTTTGAACATCAGCAGCCAGTCCTGCTCCTCGCCGTCCACCGTGGCGGTGACATGGATGGAGCAGGCGTTGATCTCCTCGCTCTGATCGATATTTGTGAGCAGGCCCCGCTTTTTCAGCACCTTTGCGCCGATGGTGGCGATGTCCATCAGAGTCTGGGGGCGGACAGCGGCTTTTTCTCTGCCGTAGACCTCCTCCCGGGCGGCCAGATACCGCTCATAGGCGGCCTTTGTCTCCCCGTCCAAGATCTCCACGGAGTCGATATGGGTGGAGAAGGTGGTGTGGCGGCAGTGGTCGGACCAGTAGGTGTCCACCACCCGGATCTCCGTGATGGTGGGGTCCCGGTGCTCGTCGTCCCGGAAGTGGGCCTGGAGGAATTTCAGGTCGTCCAGGTCCATGGCAAGCCCCAGCCTGTCCAGCAGGGCGGAGAGGGCCGCCTCGTCCAAAGCGGTAAAGCCGGAGACAGTCTCCACAGTGGTGGGGATGTCGTACTCCATTTTCAGGGTGTCCACGGTCTCCAGTCCGGCCTCCCGGGCCTCCACGGGGTTGATGACGTAGTGCTTGATCCTGTCCACTTCAGCGGGGGTCAGCTCGCCGGAGAGGAGATAGACCTTGGCGGTGCGGACGGCGGGGCGGTCCCCCTGGGTCATCAGCTGGATGCACTGGCTGGCGGAATCCGCCCGCTGGTCGAACTGGCCGGGGAGGTATTCCACGGCAAAGGCGGTGTAGTCCCCGGCAGGAAGGGCGGCGGTGGCGTCGTCCACCTGGGGCTCGGAGAACACCGTCTGCACGGCCCGGTAGAAGGTGGCGTCGTCCAGGCCCTCCACATCGTAGCGGTTGATGAGCCGCAGGCCGGTGAGGGCGGAGATGCCCAGCAGGGAGCGCAGCTCGTTCAGAAGTCCCGCGGCCTCCTGCCGCAGGGCGGGCTTTTTCTCAACATAAATGCGTCTAACCATCACTGTTCCTCCATTGCGGCCAGCGCCCGCCGGCCGATGTCATGGCGCAGATATCTGCCCTCAAAATCCACGGTCCCGGCGGCGGCATAGGCGTCCGCCAAGGCCTCCTTCAGGGTGGGAGCCGTGGCGGTGACGCCCAGCACCCGGCCGCCGCTGGTGACCAGGCGGCCCTCACTGTCCAGCTTGTCGCCGGCATGATAGAGGGTGACGTTGGCGGGGGTGCTTGCCGGGAGGGTCATCACCTTGCCCTTTTCATAGTGGGTGGGGTAGCCGCCGGAGGCCAGGATGACACAGGCGGCGGCGCTGTCGGACCACTCGACCTCCAGGTCCGCCAGGGTCTCATGCTCCACGGCCTCCATGATGGTCAGCAGGTCGGTTTTCAGCAGGGGCAGAACCACCTGGGTCTCGGGGTCGCCGAAGCGGCAGTTGTACTCAATGACCTTGGGGCCGTCGGGGGTGATCATCAGGCCGAAGTACAGGCAGCCCTTGAAGGGGCAGCCCTCCACCCGCATGGCCGCCAGGGTGGGCAGGAAGATGGTGTCCATGCACGTCTGGGCAACCTCGGCGGTGTAATAGGGGTTGGGGGCCACGGTGCCCATGCCGCCGGTGTTCAGACCGGTGTCGCCGTCTCCGGCCCGCTTGTGGTCCATGGAGGACACCATGGGGCGGATGGCGGTGCCGTCGGTAAAGGCCAGCACGCTGACCTCCGGGCCGGTGAGGAATTCCTCAATGACGATCTCGTTGCCGGAGTCGCCGAAGGCCTTGTCCTCCATGATCGTTTTGACGGCGGCCTCCGCCTCGGCAAGATCCTGGGGGATCAGCACGCCCTTGCCCAGAGCCAGGCCGTCGGCCTTGATGACGATGGGGAAGGAGGCACTTTTCAGGTATTCCAGCGCCGCCTTGGGGTCGCTGAAGACCTCATAGCCGGCGGTGGGGATACCGTATTTTTTCATCAGGTTTTTGGAAAAGACCTTGCTGGCCTCGATGCGGGCGGCCTTGGCGTCCGGGCCGAAGCAGGGGATGCCCGCCTCGTGGAGCCGGTCCACGCAGCCCAGGGCCAGGGGATCGTCCGGCGCCACCACCGCAAAATCGATGGCGTGGGATTTGGCAAAGTCCACGATGGCGGGGATGTCCTTGGCGCCGATCTCCGGGACGCAAACGGCGTCCTGGGCGATGCCGCCGTTGCCCGGCAGGGCGTAGATGGTCTCCACCTCGGGATTTTCCTTGAGTTTCTTAATGATCGCGTGTTCGCGGCCGCCGCCGCCAACGACGAGTAGCTTCATAGCAAACCATCCTTTCTATCTTGCTGCAGCATGACAGTTCCTCCCATTCGATACATTCCGGCCTTTTTGGAACGCGGAAAAAGGACAGAGCGCGATCCATGGCCAACGCAGATGGAAGGATCTGGTGTCCAGCGGTCTCACTTTGCCCGCCGCTGACGAGGATGGCGGGACAGGGATATCCCCCCTCCTCCGGGGAGCAACAGGAACAGGAGCCGGTATTGCTGCTGATCTCCATAAGGCGTACTCCTTAGTGATGGAAAAGACGCATCCCCGTAAAGCACATGGTCATGCCGTATTTATTTGCCGTAGCGATGACATGGTCGTCCCGGATGCTTCCGCCCGGCTCCGCGATGTACTGCACGCCGCTCTTTCTGGCCCGCTCCACATTGTCGCCGAAGGGGAAGAAGGCGTCGGAGCCCACGGTGACGCCGGACTGGGTAGCGATCCAGGCCTTTTTCTCCTCGGCGGTCAGCACGTCCGGCTTGACCTTGAAGGTGTTCTGCCACACGCCGTCGGCCAGGATGTCCTCATATTCGTCGGAGGTGTAGATGTCGATGGCGTTGTCCCGGTCGGGGCGGCGGATGTTGTCCACAAATTGCAGGCCCAGGACCTTGGGATGCTGCCGCAGATACCAGTTGTCCGCCTTCTGGCCCGCCAGGCGGGTGCAGTGGATGCGGCTCTGCTGGCCCGCGCCCACGCCGATGGCCTGGCCGTCCTTCACATAGCAGACGGAGTTGGACTGGGTGTATTTCAGGGTGATGAGGGAGACGATCATATCGATCTTAGCCTGTTGGGGCAGGTCGTGGTTCTCGGTGACGATATTTTCCAGCAGCGCCTCGTTGATGGCAAAGTTGTTCCGGCCCTGCTGGAAGGTGATGCCGAACACGTCCTTGTACTCCTGGGGCGCGGGCACGTAATCGGGGTCGATCTGTACCACGTTGTAGTTGCCCTTCTTCTTGGTTTTCAGAATTTCCAGGGCCTCCTCGGTGTAGCCGGGGGCGATGACGCCGTCGGAGACTTCATATTTCAGGTAATTGGCGGTGGCGGCGTCGCACACGTCGGAGAGGGCCGCCCAGTCGCCGTAGGAGCACAGGCGGTCGGCCCCCCGTGCCCGGATGTAGGCGCAGGCGATGGGGGACAGCTCGGCAACCTCCTCCACAAAATAGATCTTCCGGTCAGTCTCGCTCAGGGGCAGGCCCACGGCGGCGCCGGCGGGGGAGACGTGCTTGAAAGAGGCGGCGGAGGGCAGGCCGGTGGCGGCTTTCAGCTCCCGGACCAGCTGCCAGGAGTTGAAGGCGTCCAGGAAGTTGATGTAGCCGGGCTTGCCGTTCAGCACCGCGATGGGCAGGTCGGAGCCGTCTCTCATAAAGATGCGGGAGGGCTTTTGGTTGGGGTTGCAGCCGTATTTCAATTCCAATTCGTTCATGAAAAAACTCCTCAGCTTTCTGTGATTTGTTTGCAGACCAGTTCCGTGGCTTGGGGCAGCAGGACCCATTCCGCCTGCTCCATCACCCGGCGCTGGAGGGTCTCCGCCGTGTCCTCCGGCAGGATGTCCACTGCCTTTTGCAGCAGGATGCGGCCGCCGTCGGGGATCTCGTTTACCAGATGGACGGTGGCGCCGGTGACCTTCACGCCCTTTTCCAAAGCGGCCTCATGGACCTTCAGGCCGTACATCCCCTTGCCGCAGAAGGAGGGGATCAGGGAGGGGTGGACGTTGAGGATGCGCTGGGGCCACTGCTTGACAAAGCGCTCGGAGAGAATGGACAGGAACCCGGCCAGGACGATGACGTCCACCTGGTATTCCGCCAGCTTCCGGGAGATGCCGGCCTCGAACGCCTCCTGGCTCATCTGTTTTCTGGGAACGGCCACGCCGGGGACGCCGTGGTTTTCCGCCCGCTTCAGGGCATAGGCGGTCTCATTGCTGGCGACCACCAGTACGATCTCCCCATGGGGGATGGCGCCGGACTCCTGGGCGTTCAGCAGCGCCTCCAGGTTGGTGCCGCCGCCGGAGACAAAAACGGCGATTCTGGCTTTTCTCAGCATAGCGTCACCCGCTCGCCGCTCTTCACGATCTCGCCGATGACATAGGCGCCGCAGCCCTCCGCCTTCAGCGCGGCCAGAGCCTTGTCCGCGTCCTCCTTCGCCACGATGACGGTCATGCCCACGCCCATGTTGTAGGTGTTGAACATGTCGTGCTCGGGGATGCGGCCCTGCCGCTGGAGCATGTGGAAGATGGGCGGTGTCTGGATGGCGGCCTTCTCGATTTTGGCGGTGAGGCCCTCCGCCAGGCAGCGGGGGATGTTCTCAAAGAAGCCGCCGCCGGTGATATGGCTGATCCCCTTGACGGCGGCAGCCTCGATGCAGGCGAGAACGGGCTTCACATAGATGACCGTGGGCTCCAGCAGCGCCTCGCCCAGGGTGCGGCCCAGCTCGTCGCAGTGGAGGTTCAGATTGGCGTGCTCCACATTGAAGACCTTCCGCACCAGGGAGAAGCCGTTGGAGTGGATGCCGGAGGAGGGCAGGGCCAGGATCACGTCCCCGGCCTTCATGGCGCTGTGGTCGATGACCTTGGGCTTGTCCACCAGACCCACGGAAAAGCCCGCCAGGTCATAGTCGTCGGCGGCCATGGTGCCGGGGTGCTCGGCGGTCTCGCCGCCGATGAGGGCGCAGCCCGCCTGGACGCAGCCCTCCGCCACGCCGGAGACCAGGGTGGCGACCTTTTCCGGCTCGTTTTTGCCCAGGGCGATGTAATCCAGGAAAAACAGGGGCTTCGCGCCGCAGCAGATGATGTCGTTGACGCACATGGCCACGCAGTCGATGCCCACGGTGTCATGCTTGTCCAGCAGCTGGGCGATGCGGATCTTGGTACCCACGCCGTCGGTGCCGGAGACCAGCACCGGATTGGTCATGCCCTTCATATCCGGGGCAAACAGGCCGCCGAAGCCGCCGATGTCGGACACCACGCCAGGGATCATGGTACGGGCGACGTGCTCCTTCATCAGGCGCACGCCCTCATAGCCGGCCTCGATATTGACGCCGGCCTCCCGATAGCTGTCAGAAAAACTACGCATGTTGCTCTCTCTTCCTTTCGCTGATCTTGCACTCAAAGCGGTCCTTGCCGCCGTCCTGGGGGATGGCGGTGGGATAGCCGCCGCCGAAGCAGGCGGTGCAGAAACCGCATTCTGTATTGTCCGCCAGCTTCACCACGTCGTTCAGGCTCAGGTAGCCCAGGGAGTCCACGCCGATGATCTCGGCGATCTCCTCCACGGTGTGGTGGGTGGCGATCAGTTTGCTGGGGTCGTCGATGTCGGTGCCGTAGTAGCAGGCCGCCACGAAGGGCGGCGCGCTGACCCGCATGTGGATCTCCCTGGCCCCCGCCCTGCGCAGCAGGTCGATGGTGCGGCGGCAGGTGGTGCCCCGGACGATGGAGTCATCGATCAGGACCACCCGCTTGCCCTCCACCACGGAGCGGATGGGGTTCAGCTTGATGTTGACCTCGTTCTCCCGCATGGCCTGGGTGGGGGAGATGAAGGTCCGGCCGATGTACTTGTTTTTGATAAAGCCCATGCCGTAGGGAATGCCGGACTGACGGGCATAGCCCATGGCGGCGTCCAGGCCGGAATCCGGCACGCCCACCACGATATCCGCCTGGACGGGGTGCTCCAGCGCCAGAAAGGCGCCGGCCCGCTGCCGGGCGGTGTGGACGCTGCTGCCGTCGATGACGGAGTCAGGCCGGGCAAAGTAGATGAACTCAAAGACACAGAGCTTTTTCGGCGCTCTGCCGCAGTGGCTGGTGTCGGACCTGACACCGTTTTTGTCCGCCACCACGATCTCGCCGGGCAGGATGTCCCGCTCAAACCTGGCGCCGATGGCGTCCAGGGCACAGGACTCGGAGGCGAACACCACGGAGCCGTCCTTCAGCCTGCCCATGCACAGGGGCCGGAAGCCGTTGGGGTCCCGGACGGCGATGAGCTTGCTGGGGGAGGAGATGACCAGGGAGTAGGCCCCCACGATGCGGTCCATGGCGGCGGATACGGCGGCCTCGATGGAGGGGGCCTTCAGCCGCTCCTGGACGATGATGTAGGCGATGACCTCGGAATCCGTGGTGGTGTGAAAGATGGAGCCCTGGCTTTCCAGCTCCGAGCGCAGGGCCAGGGAGTTGGTCAAATTGCCGTTGTGAGCCAGGGCTATCCGTCCCTTGTAGTGGTTCACCACAATGGGCTGGACGTTCCGCTTGTTGTCAGAGCCGGTAGTGCCGTAGCGCACATGGCCCACGGCGATATGCCCGGTGCCCAGGGCGGACAGCCGCTCCGGGGGGAACACCTCGCTGACCAGGCCCACGTCCCGGTAGGAGGAGAACATGCCGTCGTCGTTCACCACGATGCCCGCGCTCTCCTGCCCCCGGTGCTGCAGAGCGTAGAGGGCGTAGTAGGCCAGGGAGGCCACGTCGGCGGGGGACTCCGAATAAACGCCGAACACGCCGCATTCCTCGTGAATGTGGCGCTTTGGAATAGAAAGACCGGCCGGGACCGCCTCTCCGTTGAGACGGTCCGCCGGAGTCTTTTCTTTAGTCAGCATCGTGGTCCAGGAGGCGCTTCATGATCTCGGCATAGGCGTCCTCAACGCCGCCCATGTCCCGGCGGAAGCGGTCCTTGTCCAGCTTTTCATGGGTCTTGGAATCCCACAGGCGGCAGGTGTCGGGGCTGATCTCGTCGGCCAGCACGATGGTGCCGTCGCTCAGCTTACCGAATTCCAGCTTGAAGTCCACCAGGGTCACGCCGCACTCAGCCCAGAAGGCCTTCAGCACGTCGTTGACAGCGAAGGAGTACTTCTTGATGAGCTCGATCTCCTCGGAGGTGGCCAGCTTCAGGGCGATGGCGTGATAGGCGTTCAGCAGGGGGTCGTCCAGCTCGTCGCACTTGTAGGAGAACTCAATGGTGGGCTGGTCGAACACGATGCCCTCCTCCACGCCGTAGCGGGAGGCGAAGTGACCGGCGGAGATGTTGCGGACGATGACCTCCAGGGGGACGATGGAGACCTTCTTCACCAGGGTCTCCCGCTCGCTCAGCTCCTTGACGAAGTGGGTGGGGATGCCGGCCTTCTCCATCTTGACCATCAGGCGGTTTGTCATCTGGTTGTTGATGACGCCCTTGCCCACGATGGTGCCCTTCTTGGCGCCGTTGAAAGCGGTGGCGTCGTCCTTGTAGTCCACGATGAACAGCTCGGGGTCGTCGGTCTTAAAGACCTTCTTGGCCTTGCCCTCGTAGACCTGCTCTAACTTCTGCATGATGTTTGTCCTCCTATGTCGTAAATTTTACAGTTTTTGAAAATCAAAGATCCTGAGATCAGGGATCATTCCTTGCCGTTCCAGCAATAGGTGCAGATCTTGTCTTTGTCGATGCCGATGGCCTCCAGCAGGCCGTCCAGGGACTGGTAGCCCAGGGAGTCAAAGCCCAGCTGCTTGCAGATGGTGCTCAGCAGGCACTGGCCCCGCTGGGTCTTGGCGTCGGCGTATTCGTCCAGGTGCTGCTGCCCCTCGTCGCCCTCCAGGTCCTGGATGGTGCGGCGGGCCAGCAGCTCCATGTCGGAGTTGCTGCGGGAGAAGTTCAGATATTTGCAGCCGTACATGATGGGCGGGCAGGCGGAGCGCATATGGACCTCCGCGGCGCCGCTGTCGTACAGGAATTCCACCGTCTCCCGCAGCTGGGTGCCCCGGACGATGGAGTCGTCCACAAACAGCAGCTTCTTGCCCTCGATCAGCTCGGGAACGGGGATCTGCTTCATCTTGGCAACCTGATTCCGCACGTCCTGATTGGCGGGCATGAAGGACCGGGGCCAGGTGGGGGTGTATTTCACGAAGGGCCGGGCGAAGGGCTTGCCGCTGCGGTTGGCAAAGCCGATGGCGTGGGGCAGGCCGGAGTCTGGCACGCCGGCCACAAAGTCCACCTTGGGCAGGTGGCCCTGGGCCACCTCGTCCCGGGCCATGATCTCACCGTTGCGGTAGCGCATGACCTCCACGTTGACGTCCTCATAGTTGGAGTTGGGATAGCCGTAGTAGGTCCAGAGGAAGGCGCAGATGCGCATCTTCTCCCCCGGGGGAGAGAGGGATTCCACACCCTCCGCCGTGACCCGCACGATCTCCTGGGGGCCAAGCTCATAGGCGGTCTGGTAGCCCAGCTTCTGATAGGCGAAGGACTCGAAGGAGACGCAGTGTCCCTCCTCGTTTTTGCCCACCAGCACCGGCAGCCGCCCCAGCTTGTCCCGGGCGGCGATGATGCCCTCCGGCGTCAGCAGCAGAATGGTGGCGGAGCCGTCGATGACCTCCTGGGCGTGGCGGATGCCCTCCACCAGGGAGTCCTTCTGGTTGATGAGCGCCGCCGTCAGTTCTGTGGAGTTCACCTTGCCGCTGCTCATGGCCATGAACTGGTGCCCGTGGTCGGAGAAATAGGTCTCCACCAGCGTCTCGGCGTTGTTGATGATGCCGACGGTGGTGATGGCGTACAGTCCCAGATGGGACCGGACCAGCAGGGGCTGGGGGTCCGTGTCGCTGATGCAGCCGATGCCGCTGCATCCGTGGAAGTCCGCCAGGTCGCTCTCAAATTTGGTGCGGAACGGCGTGTTTTCGATGTTGTGGATCTGCCGCTGGAAGCCGGTGGCAGGGTCATAGACCGCCATGCCGCCCCGGCGGGTGCCCAGGTGGGAGTGGTAGTCCACTCCGAAAAAGATATCCAGTACGCAATCCCGCTTGGAGATCGCTCCAAAAAAACCACCCATGGTCAAATTCTCCTGATCGATTTCATCAAATTTCTGCTGGGGGATTTACTGGGCCAGCTCCGCCTGGAGCCTGGCCTCCTTTTCCGCGATCTGCTTTGCCATATCCGCCCGGGCCGCGTCCAGTTTGGCGGCGAGGTCCGCGTCGGAGACGGCCAGGATCTGGGCCGCCAGCACAGCGGCGTTCTTGGCGCCGTTGATGGCGACTGTCGCCACGGGAATGCCGCTGGGCATCTGCACGGTGGCCAGCAGGGCGTCCAGCCCGTCCATGGCGCCGCCCTTCATGGGGATGCCGATGACGGGCAGGGTGGAGTTTCCGGCGAAGGCGCCGGCCAGATGGGCCGCCATGCCGGCGGCGCAGATCAGCACGCCGAAGCCGTTGGCCCGGGCGTTCCTGGCGAATTCCGCCGCCTGGACGGGGGTGCGGTGGGCGCTGAGGATATGGGCCTCATAGGGAATGCCGAAAGCGTCCAGCTGGGTGCAGGCGCCCTTGACAACGGGCCAGTCGCTGTCGCTGCCCATGATGATGGCTACTTTTTTCATCGTGCAATCTCCTTTTTATAGCTTTTTGCGCATGACCGTGTGCCGGAAGATGCCGTCCACAAAATATTCTGTGGAGCAGAACACCGGCTTGCCGTCAATGTCGAAGTCCACTTCCTCCATATTCAACAGGGGAGAGCCGGCAGGGACCTGAAGGATCTCCGACAGCGCGTCGTCGGCCACCACGGGCCGCAGGTCTGTCAGGTCCAGATAGGGATACACGCCGCAGAACTGCTGGAGGAAGTAAAAAACAGGGAGCTTGAGGTCCTTGATGGTATAATTGCCTTTTGCCAAAGCCTTTTCCACCACGTCCTCGCAGTAGATGGCGGGCCTGCCGTCGGCGGTGCAGAGGCGGGCGATGCGGATAATGGGGGTATCCACCGGGATCTGGAGCTGCTTGGAGACTTTTTCATCGGCAGCGCCCTCGGACACCCGGACGGAAGCCACCGCCGCCTCGTGGCCGCTCTGGCGGATCATGTCCAGGAACTCCACCTCGATATCCATGCGGGTCTGGACATTCAGCACGTGCCGGTTGATGATCGTCCCCACGCCGTGCCGGCGGGTGATGAAGCCCTCCCGCTCCAGAGAGGCCAGGATATCCCGCAGCTGTGTGCGGCTGATCCCCAGCTTTTCCGCCAGAACGCTCTCACGGGGGAGCCGCTCGCAGGAGGCGTATGCTCCGTCCTTCATGGCGGACAGCAACTGGACGCGGATCGTTTTGGACTGGGTAGGATGACTGCTCATTCCATTCACCTCGTTATTTGTTCGGACAATAGGTAATACCCATTTTTAAAGGTCGTACCTATTGTATCGAATTTGCGGCGGGCACGCAATTGGCAAATCTGACAGTTTGCGCCAGCCTTTTTGAAAAAGCCTTGTCTAGCCTTGCCGAGTGGGGGAAAATGGAGGCCCACGCTGTATTTTCGTGTAATTTAACGGTGGACACTTGTCCACGGCATGCTATAATATCCCCAGGAAAACGGCGGAAGCCGTGAACAGATAGGAAGGAATGTATGAAGAATATTATTCTGATCGGGATGCCCGGCACCGGAAAGAGCACGGTGGGAAAGGCATTGGCGAAGCGTCTGGACTATACCTTTGTGGACGCGGACGATGTGATCGTGGAGACCACCGGCAAGACCCTGCCGGAGATTTTGCGGACAGAGGGCCTGGATGCCTTTTTGAAGATCGAGGCCCGGGTGGGGGAGACCATGGACTGTGAAAACACCGTCATCGCCACCGGCGGCAGCATGGTCCTGTCGGATACCGCCATGGTGCATTTAAGGGAAAACGGCATCGCCGTCTGGCTGGAGACGCCGCTCTCCCAGATCACGGAGCGGATGCCGGAGGATCTGACGGACCGGGGCATCGCGGCGCCCCAGGGGATGACCATCCGGGAGATCTATGAGCAGCGGGAGCCGCTGTATGCCAAATACGCGGACCTGATCGTGGTGAGCCGGGACGGCGAGCACGACACCGCCCAACAGGTGGAGCAGGTCATGCGGACCGTGGGGATGCAGCTGTAAATGGAAAACCGGCCAATGGCGTGGAACAGTGCCCCGCAGGCGAAAGCCTGCGGGGCATTATCACGGCGGCACTTTATTGCCCCTGGGACGCCCGTACCGCAAGCTCCGGCGGATTTTTCCATGTGCCCGGCCCTTGTGCGGGGATGCGGTCAGCTTTTCATTGCAATCTTCTTTGAGAGGACGTATAATAAACACATAGAGCGAGAGAATCCAGGAAAGAGAGGGATATTGCCCATGAAAAAACGACTTTTCCGCCTGCTGGCCCTGACATTGTGCGCCTGCCTTCTGCTGGGGGCGGCGGCCCACGCCGCCGGTACGGAACCGGCTGTCACCCGGGGCCAGTTCATCCAACAGCTGTACGACGCGCACCAGGCGCGAAACGGGAACCGGAGCACGACGGACCCGGTGGTGTGGGCGGCCTCCCTGGGTGTGGTCCAGGGCTATGCCGACGGCAGCGTCCGGGCGGATGAAGCCATCACCCGGACCCAAATGGCGGTGATGCTGTACCGCTACGCCAGCATGACCAGTCTGAAAACGCTGATCCCCCGGGTCCTGCCGCCGGATATTCTGGACGGATATACGGACGCGGCGTCCGTGCCCGCATGGGCGGAGCAGCAGGTGCGCTGGGCGGTTTTCAAGGGACTGTGGTTTTCCGGCAGCGCCACGCGGCTGGGCCTTGGGGACAAGGTGACCCGGGCGGAGTGTGAGACCGCCGTCATGGCGGTCTATTTCGGCGGTTCCGAACTGGAGACGGACTGGGACAACTACAATATGGCGGCTGACGCCAAGCTGACCGTGGATTCCTATTCTGCGGACAAGGTGGCAATCAGCCTCCAAAACAGCGGAGCGGAGTGGCTGAACTGCGAGGAGGACCTCCGCCTGTTCCGGAAGGTCAACGGCGGCTGGTATCTGCTCAACTTCCATGAGATCGACCAGACCACCGGATATATCGCCCGGCCCGGCACCAGCAAGACTTGGGAACGGACATTTTGGAGCGGTATACAGGTATCTCTGCCCGCAGGGGAGTACCGGGCTGCCCAGAGGACCCAGCGGGCCCTCACGCCATACAGCAGCAGCGTGTACCGTACGGAGTGCCGCCTGTCGGCGGATTTCACGATCACGGAATAACGCAAAGATCGTCCGGCACTGCCGGACGATTTTTTTAAAATACCCCTTGACTCTGACGCTGCGTCATAGATTACACTTCAAAATGAGGTGAGGCACATGAGACTGTCCATCAGCGAGATGGCAAAGCTGACCGGGGTGAGTATACGCACCCTGCACTACTACGACCAGATCGGGCTTCTCTGTCCGGAAACAGCGGCGGATTCCGGCTACCGCTGGTATGGGAGGGCCGATGTGGAGCGGATGCAGCAGATCTTGTTTTACCGGGAGCTGGATTTTCCGCTGAAGGACATTCAAATGATCTTGTCCGACCCTCACTACGACAGGCAAGAGGCCCTCCGGCGCCAGCGGCATCTGCTCCAATTGAAGCGGGAGCGTCTGGACCGCCTGCTGGAATTGCTGGAGGCCAATCTGAAAGGAGAACAGACCATGGAATTCAAGGGATTTGACGCCGCGGAGCTGGAAGCGGCCCGCAGGCAGTACGCGGGCGAGGCCAAAGCGCGCTGGGGCGGCACGGAAGCCTGGCGCCAGAGCCAGGAGCGGATGGCAAGCTGCGGCAGCGCCGGGCTTGCCGCCCAGGCGGAGGGGATGAATGAGATCTTCCGCCGGGCCGCCGCCCTGCGGAACGGGGACCCGGCGTCCCCGGAGGCCCAGGCGCTGGTGCGGGAGTGGCAGGCCTTCATCAGCACCCACTACTACGACTGCACCAGGGAGATCCTGGCCGGCCTGGGGCAGATGTACACCGGGGACGAGCGGTTTCAAAAGAATCTGGACCAGTTTGGAGAGGGAACGGCGGCGTTTCTCTCCGCCGCCATCGCGGAATACACAAAGTGATGAAAAGAGGACTCTGCATAGCAGGGTCCTCTTTTCTTGGAAATTTGTAAAAAACAGTTTGCCTGGAAGGGTAGACGGGAGACAGCAGCAGGAAAAAGCCGGCAGGCGGATGATTTGATATCCGCCTGCCGGCTTGATAGATATTGATACTGATTTAGTTGCTCCGGAATCGGGAGAGAAAATCCCTGGTTTCCTGCCGCTGGGGGTTCCCGAACACCTCTTCGGGGGAGCCCTGCTCGCAGATGACGCCCTGGTTCATGTAGACCACATGGCTGCTCACATCCCGGGCAAAGGCCATCTCATGGGTCACCACCAGCATGGTCATGCCCTCCTGGGCCAGGGCCTGCATGACATTCAGCACCTCGCCCACCATCTCGGGGTCCAGGGCGGAGGTGGGCTCGTCGAACAGCAGGACCTCCGGGTCCATGGCCAAGGCGCGGGCGATGGCCACCCGCTGCTTCTGGCCGCCGGAGATCTGCCGGGGCTTGGCGTTGATATAGGGGGCCATGCCCACCTTTTCCAGATAGTTCATAGCCCGCTTCCGGGCGTCCTCTCTGTTCTTTTTCAGAACCTTCACCTGGCCCACGATGCAGTTTTCCAGCACCGTCATGTTGTTGAACAGGTTGAAGGACTGAAACACCATGCCCACATGGGAGCGGTAGGCGGCGGCGTTGACGCCCCGGCCCGCCACATTTTCCCCATGGTAGAGGATCTCACCGCTAGTGGGGGTCTCCAGCAGGTTGATGCACCGCAGCAGGGTGCTCTTGCCGGAGCCGGAGGCGCCGATGATGCTGGTCACGTCGCCTTTTTCCACGGTGAAGTCAATGTCCCGCAGCACCAGGTTGGAGCCGAAGGATTTGGACAGATGGTTGATCTGTAAAATCATTTCTCCCATATCAGCGCTCTCCTCTCGTCCGGCCGTGCTTCAGACCCTGCTGGACCCGGCCCCGGTACTCCTTGCTCTGCTCGTCAAAGGGCGTGCCCCGGTCAGGGTGGCTGTACGTCCCGGCGGTCATGGTCAGGGGGTCCACCTGCACCAGCTCATAGCTGCTGTCGCCGTCCAGCTTTTTCTCCACCCAGCGCAGCAGGAAGGAGGCGATCAGCGTCATAGTGAGATAGCCCGCCATCTCCACCGTGGCGGAGGGGAAGTAGAGGTAGCTGGCGCCCACAGCCGCCCGGTGGGCGGAGAAGAAGTCGGGGAAGCCGATGATGAACATCACGGAGGTATCCTTCACATTGATGATGAAGTTGTTGCCGATCTGGGGCATGATATTCCGCAGGGCCTGGGGCAGGATCACGTTCAGCATGGTCTGGACATGGGTCATGCCGATGGCCTTGGCGCCCTCGGTCTGGCCGGGATCGATGGAGATGATGCCGCCCCGGACGGACTCCGCCATGTAAGCGCCGGTGTTGATGGACACCACCAGGATGGCGGCTGCCCAGATGCTGCTGAACTTCACCACATTGTCGGTGAAATAGGGCAGGCCGTAGTACACGAACACCGCCTGCAGCACCATGGGGGTGCCGCGGAAGACCTCCACATAGACCCGGACGACGACCCGGATCAGTTTCAGGAAAAAACGCTTGACGAGGGGGTCCTTCTTGGTATAGGGAATGGTGTTCAGCACGCCGCAGACAAAGCCGATGACACAGCCGATGGCGGTGGCCACCAGGGCCAGGACCAGAGTGTTGCGGATGCCCGGCAGGTAGTGGGAGACGCCGTACTTGGACCACAGCTTGACGATGTCGGCGAAAAGCTGGGAAAACTTCTCCATGGAGCAGGCTCCTTTCCTTCGTTGGATTCAGAAAAATCAGGGGACAAGGCGAGAGGACACCGGGTCCTCTCGCCTTGGGGAGATCACGGGGAGATCAGGATCACTCGCTCAGGGGCTGGATGGAGATGGCCTCTTCCATCATGCCGTTGAAGTCGTCAACGGTCATGGCGGACAGGACGCTGTCGATGCTCTCCTTCAGCGCGGTGTTGCCCTTCATGAGGGAGACGCCGATGTTGACGTTCTCGGCCCGGACCTCTTCGGAGAACTGGAAGTCGCCGTCAGTGCCGGAGAAGTCCAGGATCTTCATGTCGGGATAGGCGGCCACGGCGCCCTGGGCGGTGGGCATGTCGGTGCAGATGAAGTCCACGGTGTCGGTCTCCAGAGCCATCAGCATGGCGGGAGCGGTCTCCGCGGCGGTCTGAACGTCAGCGCCCTCGATCTGGGGCAGGCACTGGTCATACCAGATGGTGGCGATCTGGGCGGTGCAGGAGCCGCCAGCCAGGTCCGCGATGGAGGCGGCGTTGGCAAACTCGCTGTCGGCCTTGGTGACACAGACGATGGTGGCGTAGAAGTAGGGGCCGGCGAAGTCCACCTGCTCGGCGCGCTCGGCGGTCATGGACTGACCGGCGATGACGGCGTCAAAGGTGCCGGTCTGGACGCCGGGGACCAGGGAGTCCCAGTCGGACTGGATGACCTCCAGCTCCCAGCCGTTGGCCTCGCAGATCTTCTTGGCGATCATCACGTCATAGCCGTTGGCATAGGAGCCGGGGACGTTGGAGATGGGCACGGCGCCGTTGGAGTCGTCACTCTGGGCCCAGTTGTAGGGGGCGTAGGCGCACTCCATGGCGATGGTCAGCACGCCGTCCTCCACGCCGGAGGGCACGGCGTTGGCGTCGGTCTCGGTTTGGGCGGGAGTGTCGGTGTTGGCCTCGGGAGCGGGGTCCTCGGAGCCGCCGCAGGCGGCCAGGGACAGGGTCATGGCCAAAGCCATGAGCAGAGACAGGAACTTCTTCATTGCGGATCACCTTTCCAAAAATGATTTTCCGGCGCATCCATCCCGCGCCGGGCGGATAAAAATTGGACCGCTTTGTCAAGCGGTCCATGGAATATCCGGAAAGGCGCCCACAGGGGCGGGGTCCGACAGCCATTGATAGCGCTTCACAAAGTTTTTGTGACAGTCCGACAGATGTTCTCTGTCGACCCAGCGGCGAAAAGCCAGGCAGCTTCCCGCGCTTCGGCGGTGTTCCCTTTCTCCAACGGCGGCTGCCTGGCCTTGCCGGAGGGTACTGATGAATACCGCGCCTCTATCTAAGCGATTCAATTTTGACCGTATCCTACCACGCTTCCGGGAAGCTGTCAACCGCTTTTCCGAAGAAAGTGCCAAAATTTGTGCATATCCTTAAAAAATTTTCCATAGATTCCGAAGAGAACTATGATATAATGATATAGTAATGACATCTCAAGCATTTGGACAGAAAGGAGAATGCCTATGCAGGCCGCGGAGCTTGCCGTCCTGGACTGGATACAGCTCCATCTGCGCTGCGGAGCGCTGGACGCTGTGCTGCCGCTCATCAGCTGGACCTGCAACCATGGGGAGCTGTGGATCCTGCTGGCGGCGGTCCTGCTGGCCGTAAAAAGATACCGCCGGACGGGCGCGGCTGTCTCCTGCGCGCTGGTGCTGGATCTGATCAGCTGCAACATGGTATTGAAGCCCCTGATCGGCCGCATCCGGCCCTTTGCCGTGAACACGGCCATCGAGCTGCTGGCGGCGCCGCCGCTGGACGCCTCGTTTCCCTCGGGCCATACGGCGGCCTCCTTTGCCGCGGTATTTGCCCTGAAAACGGCGGGCAGTCCCCTGTGGAGACCCGCCCTGGCGGTGGCGGTGGTGATGGCCTTTTCACGGCTGTACCTGTATGTCCACTGGCCCACCGATGTGCTGGGCGGAGCCCTGCTGGGGGCCGCCTGCGGCTGGGCGGGGGCCAAAATTGTGGAAAAAGCCGCAAAAAGACGTGCGGAGCCGTAAGGCTCCGCACGTTTCTGTTTGCCTATTCTTTTGGCCGGATCTCCAGATAATAGTGTTCCTCCGCAGGCGCCAAAGATACCTCCGTGACGCCGTTTTCCAGATCGAACCCCAGGTTTTGCTGGACAAGCTCGATGCCGTCCGTGTTGACAAGGGCGGCGGTCTGGGCGGTGAAATCCAAAGTGGAGCCCAGCTGCGTCACCATGTCATAGCCCTGGAGGCCCACGTTCTCCGAACCGGAACAGCCATAGTCAAAACTTGGCTCCTTCCACAGCTGGAATGTGATGTCAACGGAGCCGCCGGCGGGAACCGTGACAGGCAGCGACAGGTACAGGACCCGGGTGTGGCTCATGGTCTCGCCCACCATGTCGTCCAGCCGCCCGTCGGCGTAGCGGTCCGTCACATTCTCCCCGGACAGAACGCCGTACTGGACCATCAGCTCCGATACGGCCCGGCGGTATGTGGCAAAGGAGAGAACGTCGAAGGCATTGTCCTGATCCACAGCCCGGCTGTCGGTGTAGCTCCTCATGTTTTTCATGCACAGCGTATCCAGCACCTCATCCAGAGTGGTCTCCCGCCGGGTGACGGTGCAGGAGACCCCGTCGATTTCCCGGTCACAGCCGCCGTCCCCGTAGCCCGCCAGGGTGTACTCGCCGATGTCTCTGCCCAGCACCACCAGGCATTTGTATTCCGGCTCCGCCCGCATGCCGTCCGGCACGAAGTAGGAGAACTGCCGCCAACCGGTGTCCCAGTCCCAGCTGGAGCCGTTGAAGCCGTAGGTCAGCACGGTGGTCTGCTCCTGGTCGATGGTGAATTCCACGGCCTGGGTGGCGGCCTGATATTTCTCATGGGGAGCCTCGAAATCTGAAAATTCATACACCGTCACCGGGATGTCCAGCACCGGGGCGTCTCCCAGCGTCCGCGCCAGATAATCGCCGCTCTCCAGCAGGGACTTGTAGTCCGTCCAGTCGTCGGGATGGGCCAGATTCAGGGTGGTGCCGTCCAGCTCGTGGCCGCCCTTTCCGTCGGACCGCCAAACGCCCTGAAAGCCGCCGGCATAGGCCCCGGCCAGCAGCTCCGCCTCCACGGCCTCGCCGTTCACCGCCGCCGTAGGCAGCTCTGTTTCCAGCTGGGAGAACGACCCCGCGAAGGGATACAGCGCCGTCACGGTGATATCACTGTCCGTGGGATTGGTCAGGGTGTATCCGTCTGTCACGGCGGCGCCCCATTGCCGGGGGGAGCCGTCCTGATAGGTCCCTGCGGCAAAGTCCCAGGTGATGGCCCGCTCCGCCGTCAGCCCTGTGTCCGGCTCCACCGTGGTCAGGGGAAACACCGGCCCGGCGTAGGACATGAAGGTGGTGCCTTCCACAGACAGTGGCTCGTGATCTGTGACGGTGCCGCTCTGACCCTCGTCGGGTTCTGGGGAATGGTTGATGCCGCTACCGCCGGTGTTCGCGGCTCCGTCAGCGCCGCAGGTGCCCAGACGCTCCGCGAACTGCCAGCCCACGGCGCACACCACCGCCAGACATGCCGCGATGGCCGCATACCGCCGCCAGGGATGGCGCCGGGCAGCGGTTTTGGCTCCGGGGGCCGCCTCCTCGATCAGGCCGTCGTCCACCAGTCCCAAGATGCGGAATAACCGTTCGCTCATATGGATACCCCCTCCTGTTCCAGATAGGCCCGCAGGGCCTGCCGGGTGCGGTACAGGGAGGATTTCACCTTTCCCTGCCCGCAGCCCAGCTGCGCCGCGATCTCCCCCAGCTCCTGCCCGTACCAGTACCGCCGCAGGAAGATGATCCGGCTCTCCGCCGGGAGCTTCCGCAAAAACGCGCTGATGAGGGCCGCGATCTCCCGGTCCTCCAGTACGGTTTCCGTGCCGCGGGGCGCGGGGACGCAGGCGTCCAGCTCCCCCAGCAGGACCTCCATGCTGTCGCCGCCTCGCTTCTGGGTCCGGGCCTGCTTCCAGCGGTCCAGGGACAGGTTCCGGGCGATGCGGCCCAGCCAGGCCTGGAGGGCCGTGGGTCTGGCGGGCGGGATGGCGTTCCAGGTCCGCAGATAGGTGTCGTTGACGCATTCCTCCGCATCGCCGTGGCTGCGGAGGATATTCCAGGAGATGTTCCACAGGAACCCTCCGTATTTGCTGGCCGTCTCCGCGATGGCGCTTTGGTCCCGGCCCCAGTACAGGTCGATGATGGCGCTGTCCTCCATGATGATGCCTCCTCTCTTGCTCATATAGACGGGAAAAAACCGCGGAGGTTTCGCGTGTTTGAAAAAAATGAGCTTCGGAGAATGCTCCGAAGCCCATCGTATCAGGTTTTCAGCCGTTCAGCAATCCCCGGCTCACCAGGAATTCCCGGGCCACGTCGTCCACGGTACGGCCCATTACGTCCACCTGGTAGGTCATATCCACCATGTCCTCGTTGGCGATCTGACCCGCCAGCAGGTTCAGCACCTCCTCCAGTTCGGGCGCGGTCTGGGCGAACTTCTCAAACGTGTCCTCCCGGACCAGAAAGGCACCGTTGTAGTCCGGGAAGAAGTTCCGGTCGTCCTCCAGGACCTTCAGATTGGCCTTGCGGTTCAGGCCGTCGGTAGCGTAGACCTCGGTGACGTCAAAGCTGCCCTTTTCCGCGGCGGCGTATTTCAGGCTCACATCCACCGGAGAGGTGTCCTTGAAACGCAGGCCGTAGAACTCGGTGAAGGGGCCGTATTTCATGCTGCCCTCCAGGGTGAAGAACTCATGCTCCGCGCCGAACACCAGCTGGTCCGCCACCGGGACCAGGTCGCTGACGGTCTCCAGGCCGTACTGGTCGGCGATGGCCTGGGGCACCGCGATGGCGTAGGTGTTGTCAAAGCCCAGCTGGTCCAGCAGGCGGAGGCCGTACTGCTCTCCGGCTACCTGGTTGGCGTAGTCGTAAATGGAGGTGCCCTCCGGCACGTCGCTGGTATCCAGCTGCAAAAAGGTGGTCAGCAGGGTGCCGTCGTAGGAGATCATCAGGTCGCAGGTGTGACCGTCGCCGATGAGGGACTTGAAGTTGTTCACCTGGGACATCTGGTCCTGGATGGTGACGGTCAGGTCCGTCCGGTCCTCCACCAGCAGCTTGACCATGCGGTGCATGATCTGGGTCTCGCTGTAATCGCCGTCGTAGAGCAGCAGCTCATTTTCGCCGCCGCCCCTGCCCGTGCCGTAGGGCAGCAGGAGACAGAAGGCCAGGAGAATGGCCGCCACGGGGACCCACATCGTTTTGGAGCCGCCCCGGGATCTGCGCATCTGCTTTTCAAACCAGCCCATCAGCAGGTCCAGGATCACGGCGATGACCATCAGGGCGCCGGTGCCGGATAGGATAAGTCCCATATCCTGGATGCGGATGCCCCGGTTGATGATACCGCCCAATCCGCCGCCGCCCACGAAGGCCGCGAACACCGCGGTGCCGATGGCGTTGACCACGGCGATGCGGATGCCGGTGAATACGG
The DNA here is from genome assembly GCF_947631635.1 of uncultured Dysosmobacter sp. Taxonomy (GTDB): domain Bacteria; phylum Bacillota; class Clostridia; order Oscillospirales; family Oscillospiraceae; genus Oscillibacter. Next base: position 105,272 of record NZ_CANRMB010000002.1, on the reverse strand, counting down.
TGGGGAAGGCCAGGGGGAACTCCACCATCAGCACCTGGTAGGGCTTGCTCATGCCCATGCCCCGGGCGGCCTCCTTCACGCCGGGGTCCACCTCCTGGAGACCCAGGCAGGTGTTCCGCACGATAGGGAGGAGGGAGTACAGGGTGATGCCGATGATGACAGTGGTCTTGCCTGCGCCGAGGAACACCATGATGATGCCCAGCAGTGCCAGGGAGGGAATGGTCTGCAAAAGATCCACCACCCGCAGGATCACGGCCCGGGCCTTGGGATAGACGTAGGACAAAATGCCCAGGGGCAGGCCGATGCAGATGGAGAGGATGCTGGCGGCCAGCACGATGAACAGGTGCTCAAAGACCAGTGACCAGGTCATCTGCCCACCCCCTTCCGCAGGCCCCGGGGCGTGACATGCTTCTGGAGCAGGTCGATCAGCGCGCCGATGACGATGGCGAGGATGGCGGCGGGGATAGCCCCCAGCAGGATCAGCGTGTTGTTGTTGGAGCTGGTGCCCTGGTACACGAAGTCGCCCAGCCCGCCCAGGCCGATCATGGCGGCCAGCACCGCCCAGGAGACGGTGTAGATGGCGGACATGCGGAGTCCGGCGATGATCGTAGGCATAGCCAGAGGGAGCTCCACCTTCATAAGCGTCTGGAACGGGGACATGCCGCAGCCCTTGGAGGCCTCCACATATTTTTCCTCCACGCCCAGGATGCCGGTGTAGGTGTTTTTCAGCACCGGGAACATGGCGTAGATGGAGAGGGCGGCGACCACCGTGGCGGGCACCATGCCCAGCCACAGAAACAGCAGGCCGATGAACACCAGACCGGGGATGGTCTGGAACACGGAGACCACAGGCAGGATCACGCCGGACCACTTGGGCACCCGGGAGAGCAGGACCCCCAGCACCAGTCCCAGCACAAAGCCAATGGCCACGGAGAGCAGCACATACCCCGTGTGGACGGCAATGGCCTTCGCCAGCATGGCGCCGTAAGTATCAAACAGCGTCCTCATTTGGAATCACCCCACAGATTCTCCGCCACAGAGCGGGCCACGCTGGTCTTGGTGACGATGCCCGCGATGGTGTCGTCCTCGTTGAGGACCACCACATAGTTGGCGCCGGAATCCAGCAGGTAGTCAAAGCTCTCCTTGGCGTCGTCGCCCACCCGGACGGTCCGGGCGGTCTGGCGGACGATGGGCTCGATGCTGGTCAGCTCCCGGCCCCAGCGGCGGATATCGCCGATGGAGATGGTGCCTACATACCGTTTTTCCCCGTCCGTCACCAGCAGGGAGTCCACGCTGCTGCGGGCCATGCGCTCGGCGCACTCCAGAACGCCCCGGTCCTTTTTGACGGTGACGGGATTGGTCCGCATAAAGTGCTCCACCGTGGAGGGCGCGGCGGCCTCCGGGGAGTGCTTGCCCAGGAAGGTGCGCACTTGGTCGGTGGCGGGATGCTCCAGCATCTCCTCGGGAGAGGCCATCTGGACCACTTCGCCGCCGGCCATGAAGATGATGGTGTCCGCCAGTTTGAGGGCCTCGTTCATATCATGGCTGACGAACACGATGGTCTTGTTCAGCTTCTGCTGGATGTTTTTCACCTCGTCCTGGAGGGTCTCCCGGGTCATGGGGTCCAGGGCGCTGAAGGGCTCATCCATCAGCACGATGGGGGGAGAGGCCGCCAGGGCCCGCAGCACGCCGATGCGCTGCTGCTGCCCGCCGGAGAGCTCCGAGGGATATTTGTCCGCGTACTGCTCCATGTTGACCAGCTTCAGCATCTCCCGGACGATCTCGCCGCACTTGGCCTTGTCGTATTTCAGCAGCTTCGGCACCACGCAGATGTTCTGGGACACCGTCATATTGGGGAACAGACCGATCTGCTGGATGACATAGCCGATGTGGCGGCGCAGCTCCACCTTGTCGGAGGAGCGGATATCCTGGCCGTCGATGGAGATGGTGCCGGAGTCGATGTCGATCAGACGGTTGATGGTTTTCAGGGTGGTGGTCTTTCCGCAGCCGGAGGGACCGATCAGGACCACGAACTGCCCGTCTGGAATGGTGAAGTTCAGGTCCTTGAGGATGGGCGTTTTGCCATAGCTTTTTGAGACATGTTCAAATTGGATCAATGGAAACCTCCTTTACTGACAGCAGGCGTTGGGCGGCCTCCGCGGCGGCAGGACTGCCCACTAGAACGATGATGTCCCCGGCGTACAGTTCCGCGTAGGGGCCGGGGGACAGGATGACGGTCTGGCCCCGCCGGATGGCTACGATGGTGCCGCCGGTGGACTGCCAGAATTTTAAAGCCCCAATGCTTTTCCCGGTGCAGGGGGAGTCCTTGGGGACAGGGACCTCATAGTTGGGAAGGGGCTCGCCTGCGGCGGCGAAGGTGTCCCGGCTCTTGACCAGGGCTTTCACGGTCTCCGCCATACGCCGGTGAAGGGCGTCATACTCCTCCATCTGCTCCCGCAGCTGCGCCCGAAGGGCGCGGACGTCGGCATTTTCCTCAAAGTTTTCAATGTACCGCCGGGCACTGTCGGCGGAGAGGACCATGGCCCCGCTCTGGGGCTTCACCTCAACCACCTTCATGTCCGCCAGCAGCCGCAGGGCCCGCCGGATGGTCTCCGGCGACACATTGTATTCCGACGCCATCACGGACCTGCCGTAGATGCGGCTGCCCTCCGGGAGATCGCCTTTGGCGATGCGGCTGGCCAGGTCCAGGGCGATTTGCAGATATTGAGACGGAACGACCGTCTGCCTCATGGGGGAACACCACCTTATCGTTGAATATAGCTATTATACACTGACAACTTTAAAAAGTAAATAGATGTGGCAGTTAAAAAATCGTGAAAAAATTAAAAAAAGCTGCAAAAAATGGGAAATCAGCCATGTATAGGCTAAAAATGTACTAGAAAATGGAAGCGAGGCGGGCGGCTCGATTTTCTTTCCCAATATGCCAAAGAGAAGGAGCTGTGGTATAATGGTCCCAAGCTTTTGACCAAGGAGGGAGAGCAGATGGAAGCATGCGCGGAGTGTGTGGAGATGCGGACAGCGCTGGCGGAGGAATTCCGAGGGCTGCAAGGGCTGTTCGCGGCGCTGGGTGACGAGACAAGGCAGAGGGTCTTTCTGGCGCTGCTGGAGAGCGAGCAGGTGGGCCTGCGGGCGAAAGAGCTGGCGGAGCGGACGCACCTCAGCCGTCCGGCGGTGTCCCGCCATCTGCGCGTCCTGCGGGAGGCGGGCGCTGTCCGTATGCACAGGGAGGGGGCCCGGAACTACTACTATCCCAACGCGGACACGGAGCAGTGGGAAAAACTGCGGACCCTGGCGGAGCACATCTGCGCGGTGATACGCAGCGCTGCCGACACGGGCTATAGTCGGCACAGTTGAAAAGAATCCTTTGGATTCTTTTCCGTGCAATGCTGCTGTGCAGCGCTGCAGGCTGCGTATGCGGCCCTCTGTGCCTGACTTCATAGGAAACGCACGCGCGCCTTGCGCGCCGGCGGACCATTGGTCCGCCGGTTGAAAAGGAGCACAAGCTCTTTTTCAACTGCGCTGACTATATCCACATTTATTAGATTAGAGGAGGAGTGACGGATATGGAAGTATTGGAAGCCATCAGACGCCGCCATGCGGTGCGGCAGTATACGGACCGCCCCATCCCGGCGGAGGTCCTGGCGGAATTGCGGGAGGAGACCGCTGCCTGCAGCCGGGAGGGCGGCCTGCACATAGAGCTGGCGGCAGATGAGCCTGAGGCATTTCAGGGGATCATGGCCCACTACGGCAAATTCAGAGGCGTGCGGAATTACCTGGCGCTGGTCGGCCCCAAAGGACCGGAGCTGGACGAAAAGATCGGCTATTACGGAGAGCGCCTGGTGCTGAAAGCCGCGCAGCTTGGGCTGGACAGCTGCTGGGTGGCGCTGACCTTCCGAAGGGGAAAATGCCGCTGTACCGTGGCGCCTGGGGAGAAGCTGGTCTGCGTCATCGCGCTGGGATACGGCACGACCCACGGCGTCCCCCATAAAAGCAAGCCCATGGAGGCGCTCTGCCGGGTGGATGGAGATATGCCCGCTTGGTTCCGCGCGGGGATGGAGGCGGCCCTCCTGGCCCCCACCGCCGTGAACCAGCAGAAATTCCGGCTGACCCTGGATGGAAATTCCGTCCGGGCGGACGCCGCCGGAGGCCCTTATTCCAGAGTGGATCTGGGGATCGTAAAATACCATTTTGAAATAGGAGCGGGCAGAGACCATTTTACCTGGAAATAAAGAAAAAAGAGCGCGAAAACGCTCCTTTTTGTGCGGCCCTGTGCATTCGGCGGCTGGGGACGCAAAAAAGGCCCGGCACATCTGTGCCGGGCCTTGCTGTTATCGGAAGATGATCAGGCGTGCTCCTGCTCGTATTTTTTCAAAAACGCCACCAGCGCCTCCACACCCTCTTTGGGCATGGCATTGTAGATGGAGGCCCGCAGGCCGCCCACGCTCTTGTGGCCCTTCAGGTTGTCGAAGCCCGCGGCCTTGCTGGCTGCCACCACGTCGGCATCCTGCTCCTTGGAGGGGGTGACGAAGGGCACGTTCATCAGGGAGCGGTCCTCCCTGCGAACGGCTCCAGTGAAGAACTTGCTCTGGTCCAGGAAGTCATACAGGATCTGGGCCTTCTCCTGATTCCGCTCCGCCATGGCCTCCAGACCGCCGTGGTTCAACAGGTATTTGAACACCTTGCCGCAGCAGTAGATGGCCCAGCAGTTGGGGGTATTGTACAGGGAGTCGGCGTCGGCATGGGTCTTGTAGTTCAGATAGGTGGGGACGAAGGCGGGCAGATCATCCCGCAGCAGGTCCTCCCGGACGATGACGATGGACATGCCGGCGGGCCCCACGTTTTTCTGCACACCGCCCCAGATCAGGCCGTAATCCGCCACATTGCAGGGGCGGGAGAGGAACATGGAGGACTGGTCGGCCACCAGGAGCTTACCCTTGGTGTTGGGCAGCTTGTGCCAGGTGGTGCCGTTGATGGTCTCGTTCTCGCAGATATACACGTAATCCGCGTTCTCCGGGATGTCCAGGTGGTCGCAGTCGGGAATGTAGGAGAAATTCTGGTCGGCGGAGGAGGCGACGATCTTCACCTCGCCGTACTTCTTGGCCTCCGCGATGGCCTTCTTGGACCAGGCACCGGTCTCCACATAGCAGGCCACGCCGTTTTTCATCAGGTTCATGGGCACCATGGCGAATTGGACCGTACCGCCGCCCTGGACGAACAGGACCTTGTAATTGTTGGGAATGCCCATCAGCTTCCGCAGGTCGGCCTCCGCCTCGTCCCGGATCTGCTGGAACACCTTGGAGCGGTGGCTCATCTCCATGACACACATGCCGCTGCCGCGGTAGTTCATCATCTCGGCGGCGATCTCCTCCAGGACCTCCTCCGGCATCATGGCGGGACCGGCGGAGAAATTATAGGTGCGGCCGTATTTCATCATACAAGACCCCTCTCATCTCATAAAATTTAGATTGCTTCCGTCCAGTATACGACAGCATTTGGAAAGAATCAACCGAAAATTCGCACGCATCCGACAGGTTGAACCGCAAAAAAGGTTATGCAAAATGACTGACGCGGAAAAAAAGCCGGATAGACATTGAAATTTTAGCAAAATTTTTATATAATACCTGTGTATGTGCACAGCGGAAGAAGAGCCTCCGCCAGTTTAGGAAAGAACGAGGAACTTGCTATGAGACCGGACGGAACCCGGGTCAAGAACCTGACACCCATTGTACAGGCCCTGCCGTACGTTATGCCAAAGCGGTTTGACGCCCAGAACTGGGCCAGCGATTTTGTGGATGAGGATATCATCAAGGGCTATATCCGCCAGAAGCGGCGGGAGGGCCGCCATGTGACCCACATGAGCGTGCTGGTGGCTGCCTATTACAAGGCGGCGCTGGAAAATCCCAAAGTGAATTATTTCATCATGAACCGCAAGGTATACAAGCGGAACCACTTCTGCTTCAGCTTTGTGATCCTGAAGACCCGGGCCGACGGCACGCCGGACGAGACCTCCCTGAAGGTCTTTCTGGACCCGGCGGACGATGTATTCACCATCAGCCAGAAGATCCAGGAGCACATAGACCGGAATCTGGAGGCGGTGCACAACAACACCACGGATAAATTCGCAAATATGGCCTTCTCCATTCCCGGACTTGCCCGGTTCGTGTTTTGGGCGGCCTATCATTTGGACCTCCACGGACTGCTGCCCCGGAAGATCATCGATCTGAGCCCCTTCCACACCAGCCTGTTCATCACGAACCTGGCCTCCATCAACACCCGGTTTATTTTCCACCACTGCTACGAGTTCGGCACCACCAGCGTGTTCATCTGCATGGGAAAGCCGGTGGTGAACCCCATGGCTCCCGCAGACAGCCGGAAGAAGCAGATGCCCCTGGGCGTGGTGATGGATGAGCGCATCGCCACGGGCATCGAGTATTCCCGTTTCTTTGCCGCCTTTGAGCGCTACCTGAAGGCGCCGGATCTGCTGGAAGGCCGCTTTGACGCCGCAACAGTGCAGGCATAAGGAGGCTTATGGACGTGGAAAACGAACACGGGAAACGCGCCTGGGCCTGGCTGAAGCACTGCGGGCTGTATGTCCAGGCGCTGGGAAAGTGGCTGATCCTGGCGGCCGTGACCGGCGTGCTCTGCGGCGTGATCGGCTCGCTGTTCCATATCGGCGTCCACGAGGCCACGGCTCTGCGGGACGCCCATCCCTGGCTTTTGTGGTGCCTGCCCCTGGCCGGCCTGGCCATTGTGGGCGTTTACAAGCTGTTCAGGACAGAGGGGCAGGGGACCAACGATATCATCGATGCGGTCCACCTCGGAAAAGAGCTCTCCATCTGGCTGCTGCCCTCGATTTTTCTGGGTACCGTGCTGACGCACCTGTGCGGCGGCTCCGCCGGACGGGAGGGCGCGGCTCTTCAGATGGGCGGCACCATCGGATACAACACCGGCAGGCTCTTCCACCTGGATGACCGGGACCTGCGCACCGCCACCATGGCGGGCATGGCGGCCTTTTTCTCCGCGCTGTTCGGCACGCCCCTGGCCGCGTCGGTGTTCGCCATCGTGGTCATCAGCATCGGTGTTTTGTACCATGCGGCCTTTATCCCCTGCCTGACCGCCGCCCTGGTGGCCTATGGCGTGTCGCTTTTGATGGGCGTGGAGCCCACCCGCTTTGCCGTGGAGATGCCGGAGCTGGAGGCGGGGCTGATGGTGCGGGTAGCGATCCTGGCGGCGCTGTGCGCGATGGTGTCCATTTTGTTCTGCAGCGTCATCCACTTCGCGGAGCACCAGATGAAAAAACGCCTGCCCAATCCCTGGCTCCGGGCGGTGGTGGGCGGCTTCGCCGTCATCGCCCTGACCTATCTCTGCGGCACCACGGATTACAACGGCGCGGGCATGGACGTGGTCACCGCCGCTGTGGAGCAGGGGACCGCCCATCCGGCGGCGTTCCTGCTGAAGCTGCTGTTTACCGCCGTGACACTGGCCGCTGGTTTCAAGGGCGGCGAGGTGGTGCCGTCCTTCTTCGTGGGGGCCACCTTCGGCTGCGTGGCCGGTCCGCTGCTGGGTATCCCCGCCGGCTTTGCGGCGGCGCTGGGCCTGGCGGCGGTGTTCTGCGGCGCCACCAACTGCCCGCTCACCTCGATCTTCCTGGCTGTGGAGCTGTTCGGGGATGGGGGACTGCTGTATTTTGCCCTGGCCTGCGGCATCAGCTACATGCTCTCCGGCTATAACGGCCTGTATTCCAGCCAAACCATCATGTATTCCAAGCTGAAGGCGCAGTACATCAATGTCCACACCAACGCCCACCATGCGGGAGCGCCCCACGCGGAGCCGCCGGTGGCGGGCAGCGTGAAGGACCGCACCGGCGCCCGGAAATGACCCTGCCTGGCCGCTCGTTCTGCCGGGGAAAGCGGCAAACCCGGAGGTTGCCGCATAGGATGGCAGGGGGGATGTCATGAAACGCTGTGAGTGTGACCCATTGGCCCTGACCACTGCCGTCAATACGCTGGCGGTGTCCATCGCCAGCCAGTTGAATGACCATGACCTGCATCTGGTGTCGGCGATCTTCAACCAGCTGGGAGAGACCCTGGAGACCATCTCCGTTCAGCGGGAGCGGTGCGGCCCGAGATGAGGGACGGCGGCGGGGCGCTCTGTATCAAGCGGATATTTTGAAAAGCCGGAGGCTGTCAACAGACCGCCTCCGGCTTTGTTCTTCATGCGTCCAGCAGCCTCCGGGCCGCTTCCACATTTCGCTGTTCCATCTCCTGGAGCCGTTCCACCGCGGCAGCCTGGGCCTCGGGATGGGCCGCCTTGGCGGCGGCCTGGTCGATCATCGCCTGAAGGCTTTCCGCTGTCAGGGCGTCCAGGTCCGTAAAGTTCTCCTGCCCGATGTACCGCAGGAAGGAGGACACCTTGGGATCATACACCACGCCCGCCAGGGGAATGCCCTGTCCGGCGGCGAAGATCAGCGCGTGGAGCCGCATGGACACCACTACCTCCATCCGGGAGAGGGCGCCGATGATGGTCCCGGCGCTTCCGGCGTCGTCCAGAAAATAGTGGGGGATATCGTCCAGCCCCTGGGCAGCCAGCTGTCCGGCGCCGGGGTCCAGGTGCTTTTCCACCGCCAGGAACACCGGCGTCAGGCCGTGGGTCTCGTAGGCGTACTGCGCCGCCGCGCCGAACAGGGGGGCCTTTTCCTCAAAGCCCTTCCAGCGCCGCAGGGCAAAGCAGAGATACCTGCCGTGGGGCGGAATGCCCGCCCGGAGCATCACACTGTCCGTCTTGGTGTCGGAGACCCTGCGCAGGGTCAGCGCCGGGTCGGCGGTGAGCAGGATCTCAGGCTTTGTGACACCCATGGCCTGCAGCTCCGCCTGGGAGTCCGGCTCCCGCAGGGTGATGATATCCACACTGCGGTTCAGCACCTTGGCCGCCAGCTTCCGGTGGTTCTCCCGGGTGACGGGGCCGATGCCGCAGCCGTACATCTGCACCTTGCAGCCGCACTTCTTGGCGCTTTGGATGTTGTGGAGGTAGTACCACAGGGAGCGGCGGGAGGTCACATCCTGGATCAGGCTGCCGCCGCCGTTGATATAGAGCTTGGCGCGGCGCATGGCCTTGTGCCAGGCGGGGATGTTCATGCGGCTGACGGAGGGGACGCGGTAGGTCAGCCGGGTGCTCTTGGGGTCCTTGCTGAGGACCAGCGCGGGCATGTCCGGGTCGATGGAACGCATCTCCTGTAAAATGGCCTCCAGGATGGCGTCGTCTCCGGCGTTGCCCCGGCCGTAGGCGCCGCAGATGACCACGCCGTCCCGGGCCGTCTTGGGACGGCTGTGGCGGCGGAGGATCTCCTCATAGATGTGCAGCTGGGTGTCCACCGTTTTTTGAATGGAGAACTGGGTGGACGCCTTTTCAAACAGCTTTTCCCCCATGCCGCGGCGCAGGGCGTCGTCACTGCCGAGAGCGGCCAGGTGCTGCCCCAATGCCTCCCAGTCTCCGGGGGCGAACAGATAGCCGTTCACGTCCTGGTCAATGAGATAGGGGATGCCGCCCACGGCAGTGGCCACGGTGGCCAGATGGAACCGGGTGCCCTCGGTCAGGGCGTAGGGGAAGGTCTCGGACAAGCTGGTGAGGGCGTTGATATCCAGGGCGGAATAGAAGCGGTCCATGCCGCCGCTGATCCATCCGGCGAAGGTGACCTGCTTTTCCACGCCCAGCTCGCGGGCCAAAGCGGCCAGCTTGTCCCGCTCCTCGCCGTCTCCGGCGATGACCAGCCGCAGGCGGGGACAGCGGGCATAGCCCGCGGCAAAGCCCCGGATCAGGGTGGACATATCCTTGACCGGGTTCAGCCGGGCGGCGATGCCCACCACCACGGAATCCTCATCCACATCGGCCCCCAGGCTCCGCAGATAGGGGAGGCGGTCCCCCTGGTCCGGGGCGGGGGTGAAGTCGATGCCGTTATAGATGGCGTAAAACCGGTCGGGTGCGAAGCCCCGGGAGATCAGCAGGTCCACCATGGCGTCGGACACGCCGATGCGGTAGTCCAGCTTCCGCAGCGCCCAGGCGTTGATGGTGCCGAAGGTCAGACGGCTGAGGGGACGGCCCATGTAGTCCAGCCTGTAGTCGCTGTGGACGGTGCTGACCACCGGCAGGCCGGTGACGCCCTGCAGCAAAGCGCCGATCATGTTGGCCCGGGCCCCGTGGCAGTGGATGAGCTGATAGCCGCCCTCCTGGATATAAGCGGCCAGCACCCGCCGGGTGCGGAGCACATGGTTGCCGCCGCAGATCATGGTGGGAATGCCCATCTGCCGGGCCTCCTCGGCAAAGGGACCGTCCCGGAAGCACACCAGCTGGGCGGTGATGGTCCGGTTCAGATCTTGCAGCAGGCTCAGCACATGGGTCTTGGCGCCGCCGGAGTCGCCGCCGCTGATAAGATGAATGACTTTCATGAAAAGACCTCACTTTTACGAAATACGAAAATGGTCTTGTGGAATCGCGGAAAATATTATACAATATCTGACGAACATTGTCCACACGGGAAAAACCGGACGCGCCAGCGTCCGTGATGGAGGAGACCATGGAACAAAAAGCAAAACACATTGGAAAATTCAATATCATCGATATCATCGCGGTGATCCTGATCCTGGCGGTGCTGGCGCTGGTGGGCGCAAAGCTCCTGAGCAGAGGGAGCGGCGAGAGCGTCCAGCGGGACATGACCAAAGTCACCTATACGGTCCGGGCGGAGGGCGTACCGGCGGAGCTGTATGAAAACTGCAAGGCCCATCTGCCCTCTCCGCTAATGGCCTCCGGCGCCCTGGTGGGCGGCGAGATCGTGGCGGTGGAGCAGACGCCCTACTATGTGCTGGACGCCGGCGGCAATTGGGTGGAGGATGCCGCACACACCACCCTGCTGTTCACGGTTGTCACAGAGACCCCCACCGCCGAGGTGATGACCACCAAGGTGGGCGAGCAGGAGGTCCGCATCGGCAAGACGGATTATATCCTCAAAAGCGAGTTTATCGAATTCCAGGACGTCACCATCGTGGACGTGGTCTGGGGAGAATAAGCGGAGAGAGGCCCCATGCCGGGGCCTCTTTTTCAATTCCGGCTGCATTTTGGGGAGAGAACACAGAGGATAAAGCTGGAAAGCAAACATGCAGCGGCCATGGGGCACTTGCAATACCCAAGGGCCTTTCCTGATACAAAAAAACAGCTCCGCCCGGTTGGGGGCGGAGCTGTCTGCGGTCACAGGGAGCATTTTCCACGGGCCATGTACCGGCCCTGGGGCGTTTCCATCAGGACCTTGCCGTTTTCCACGGCCAGACTGCCCCGGAGCCACACCTGCCGGATGCCGCCGGCGGTGACAAAGCCCTCATAGGGGTTGTAATCCACATTGGCGGCGCAGTCGTCGGCCCGGATGACATGGCTGGCGCCGGGATCGTAGACCACGATGTCCGCGTCGCTGCCGGGCTTGAGGGTGCCCTTCCGGGGGAAGAGACCGTACAGCCGGGCGGGGTTTTCGCACAGGGCCTTGCACATCTTGGCGGCGGTGATGCGTTTTTTCGCCACGCCGTAGGACCAGATCAGCTCGCCCCGGGTCTCCACGCCGGGCAGGCCGCCGGGGATCTTGGTGAAGTCCTCCCGGCCCAGTTCCTTCTGCGCCAGGGTGAAGGAGCAGTGGTCCGTGGAGATGGTCTGGATCTCCCCCCGCTTCAGGGCCTTCCACAGGCAGTCCTGCTCCGCCTTCTCCCGGATGGGCGGGGCACAGACGTACCGGGCCGCCTGGGACCAGTCCTCGTTGAAATAGACGCTCTCGTCCAGCAGCAGATACTGGGGGCAGGTCTCCACATAGACCTTTTGGCCCCGGGCCCGGGCGTGCTCCACCTCTTTCAGGGCTTCATGGTTGGTCAGGTGGACGATGACCACCGGGCAGTCCGCCGCCTGGGCGATGCGCAGCAGGCGGCTCACCGCCTCCGCCTCCAGATAGGGCGGGCGGGTCAGGGGATGGCTGGCGGGGGAGAGGTCTCCGGCGTTTTTCCGCTCCGCGATCATGCCGTCGATAACGCCGGCGTTTTCGCAGTGGACGCCGCAGATGCCTCCCAAGGATCTCAGCTCCTTCAGCGCCCAGTACATGTCCCGGTCGCCCACCATCATGGCGGGATAGGTCATATACATCTTGAAGGAGGAGACGCCCTTGGCGAACATGTCCGGCAGCTCCGCCCGGATGGATTCGTTCCAGTCGTCGATGGTCATGTGGAAGCCGTAATCGCAGAAGGTGCGGCCGTCGGCCTTCCGGTGCCACAGGTCCAGGCCGTGGTGCAGGGATTCACCCTTGTTGGGGCAGGCGAAGTCGATGACCGTGGTGGTGCCGCCCCGGAGAGCAGCCCGGCTGCCGGTGGTGAAGTCGTCCGCCGTGGTGGTGCCCGCCACGTCCAGGTCAAAATGGGTGTGGGCGTCGATAAAGCCGGGGAACAGCAGACAGCCGGACACATCCACGATGCTGTCCGCCTCCGCGCTGATGTTCCGGCCCAGGCTCACGATTTTTTCGCCGTCGGCCAGCAGGTCGGCCCGCTTCATGCCGGCGCCGCTCACCACAGTGCCGCCCTTGAACAGTGTTCGCATATGCAATTCCTCCGTTCCGTGATCTTGTATCCAATATAACATACCTTGGACAGGATTTCCAGGCATTGGCCGGGATTTCAAAAAGCTTACAAATTTGACTGCCTTTTTTCTAACGGTTCCCCCATTTTTTGGCTGTTCAATCGACTGAAATATGATATAATAAAAAAGACAAACTGGAAGGACCAGTTGTCGGTGAAAAAAACAAGGAGGAAAAAGAATGAAGAAGAAAATTCTGTCCCTGCTTCTGGCTGTGGCCATGATGTTCTCCCTGGCTGTTACAGCCAGCGCGGACGAGACCAAGGGCTCTTTGGATGGAAGCATCGTCATCCTGCACACCAATGACGTCCACGGCGCCATCGGCGGTTATGCAAAGGTGGCCGCATTGAAGGAGGCCTACAAGGCCGAAGGCGCCTATGTGCTTCTGGTGGACGCCGGCGACTTCAGCCAGGGCGATCCTACCGTCAGCGTGTCCGAGGGCGCAACGGCCATCGAACTGATGAATATGGCGGGATATGACGCGGCCGCTCCCGGCAACCATGAGTTCGACTATGGCTACGCCAACCTGACGGAGCTGGCTGAAAAGGCCGAGTTCCCCATCGTGGCCGCCAACATCGAGTACAAGGGCAAGGTGGCCTTCAACGACCATGTGGTCTTCACCGCCCCCAACGGCACGAAGATCGGCGTGTTCGGCCTGGACACCCCCGAGACCGCCACCAAGGCCCACCCCGCCAAGATCAAGGGCGTGGAGTTCCTCGCCGGCAAGGAGATGTTCGCCTGCGCCCAGGCGCAGGTGAAGGCCCTGAAGGCTGAGGGCTGCTCCTACATCGTCTGTCTGGGCCACCTGGGCATCGATGACGAGTCCGCGGGCAACCGTTCCATCGACCTGCTGAAGGCCGTGGACGGCATCGACGTGTTCATCGACGGCCATTCCCACTCCACCCTGGAGGAAGTGCAGGAGGCAGCTGCCGGCATCAAGACCCCCGTCACCTCCACCGGCACGAAGCTGGCCAATGTGGGCGTCGTGACCATCTCCCCCAAGGGTGAGATCACCACGGCCAGCCTCTCCACCGACACGCTGGTCTCCAGCGACAAGGAAGTCGCCGCCCGCGCCGCCGCCATCCAGAAGGAGATCGACGACGATTACGGCACCGTGTTTGCCGAGACCGAGGTGGACCTGAACGGCGCGAAGGCCCCCGGCAACCGCACCGAGGAGACCAACCTGGGCAACCTGATCACCGACGCTCTGGTCTGGGGCGCCAAGAAAAACGGCGAGAGCGTTGACGCGGCCGTGACCAACGGCGGCGGCATCCGCGCCTCCATCGACAAGGGCGACATCACCAAGAAGGATATCAACACCGTTCTGCCCTTCGGCAATACTCTGAGCATCGTCAAGGTCACCGGCGCCGAGCTGCTGGAAGCTCTGGAGGCCTCTACCTACTGCACCCCCACCGCCATCGGCGGCTTCCCCCAGGTCAGCGGCATCGTTTTCACAGTGGATACCAGCAAGACCTTTGACCAGGGCGATCTGTATCCCGGCTCCACCTATCATGAGCCCAACAGCATCAACCGCGTGAGCATCCAGTCCGTGGGCGGCAAGGCTTTCAATGAAAAGACGGTCTACACCATCGCCACCAACGACTTCATGGCCGCCGGCGGCGACACCTACTATGCCTTCAGCGCCGCTTCCTCCAACTACGATCTGGGCATTGCCATGGATGAGGTGGTCATGGACTACATCACCACCGAGCTGGATGGCGTCGTTGCCAAGAAGGCCTATGGCGAGCCCGAGGGCCGCATCACCATCAAGGCCCCTGTCAGCGAGCTGCCCTTCACCGACGTGGCTGTCAGCGACGCCTATTATGAGGCTGTGAAGTACTGCTACGACAACAACATCTTCAAGGGCACCACGGATACCACCTTCGCGCCCGCCTCCACCCTGACCCGGGGCCAGATGGTCACGGTCCTCTGGCGCATGAACGGCTCTCCCGAGCCCAAGGCCGCCAATCCCTTCGGCGATGTGGCCGCGACCTCTCCCTTTGTCAAGGCCATCGCCTGGGCCGCGGAGAACGGTTTGACCAAGGGCACCACAGATACCACCTTTGCCCCCGGCCAGGCCATCTCCCGCCAGCAGTTCCTGACCATCCTGTACCGCTACGCCCAGTTCATGGGCTATGACGTCTCCGTGGGCGAGGACACCAATATCCTCTCTTATCCCGATGCCGGAAGCATCGGTGAGTACGCCATGCCCGCCATGCAGTGGGCCTGCGGCGCCGGTGTCGCCGACGGCATCGACGGCAAGCTGGCCCCCACCGCTCCCGCTCCCCGCTATCAGGTCGCTGAGTTCCTGGCGAACTTCAGCCAGAAGGTTATTCCCGCGGTGACGGCCAAGGCCGCCTGATCGATTCTGCTGAAAACACCGCGGGGGTCTGAACTGCCCCAGTAGAAGCGGATCATAAACAAATTCCCCCCTGATGTAGAAAAATAAAACTACATCAGGGGGGGGATTGTTATGGCCGGAAAATATAAAAAAGCAAACGTGCGCTTTTCCGTGCCATGATCTGCACAAGCTGCCGCTTTTGCGGCTTTCCAACCGCTCTACCGGTGGGAGCATTCTTTAAGCGGACAGGCACATGGACAAATTCTCCTTCTGGAATATCCACGCCCTCGATCTTTTCCCATTGACTTTCCTATCAAACGCATTTGTTCACGCACAATAGAGTACGCTCAGGGAAAAACTTCTGGTTTTGTACCTATGATATCTGCCGGGATGTCTATATCGCTTTTTTCAGGGACACTTCTTCTGACATAGAAACCGCATAAATTGCTGCAGTCGATAAAGAGTTCCAAACCATTGCTTCACAAGGGCTTGGAGATAAAAACAACCTGCCCGGTTCCCACAAATGACGCACATTTGTTCAGATCGGGCAGGTTGTTTCAGACAAGGTTAGTCAGCGGCTTCAAAGGCCTGCTGGAGATCCGTGATGATATCCTCAGGCGCTTCCAGACCGACGGACAGGCGGATCAGACGGTCAGAAAATCCGGCGGCTTCGATCTCTTCCTTCGTGCACATGGAGTGCGTCATGGAGGCGGGATGCTGGATCAGCGTCTCGCAGTCACCCAGACTGACTGCCAACGTGCAGAGCTTCACACAATTCAGCACTTTCTTTGCCTCTTCAAAGCTGCCCATCTCAAAGGAGACCATGCCTCCGAACTGCTTCAGCTCCTTCCTGGCCACAGTGTAGTCCGCATTGCTCTCCAGACCGGGGAAGAACACCTTTTTGACATAGGGGGATTTGGTGAGGAAATCTACGACCTTCAGCGTGTTCGCGCAGACAGCGTCCATGCGGATCTTCAGTGTCTTCAGGCCGCGGAGGATCAGATACGCCTCCTGGGGTCCCAGCACTGCGCCGGTCACATCCTTCAGGCCCACCAGACGAATGGTATCCATCAGCTCCTTGCGGGAGACGGAGAAGCCTGCGACCACATCGCCATGGCCATTGAGATACTTTGTGGCACTGTGGACAACAATGTCGGCACCCAGGGACAGGGGCTTCACCAGCAGGGGAGTGGCGAATGTATTGTCCACCACGACCAGGCATTCAGGGGCCACCTGATGCACATAAGCGGCCACGGCCTCAATGTCAATGACCTTCATGCTGGGGTTGGCAATGGTCTCGAAATAGACCATTTTGGTGTCGGGACGAAGGGTGGACTTGAACAGTTCCATATCGCTCATATCAATGGAATCCACCTGAATGCCGAACTTCGGCAGGGTCTCGTTGATCAGGGCAAAGGTGCAGCCGTACAGGGTGCGGTCCGCCACCAGATGATCGCCGCAGCGGAGCAGGGAGAGCAGCGTACCGGAGATCGCGCCCATGCCGGAGGAGAACGCAGCGCAGTCCTCGCCGCCCTCCAGGTGAGCGATTTTTTTCTCCAGCTGATCTGTGGTGGGATTCCCCAGACGGGAATAGATGAAGCCGTCCTCCTGACCGGAAAAGCGGCGGCCGCCCTGTTCGGCACTGTCAAACACAAATGTGGAGGTCTGGAAGATGGGAGTGGACAGTGCGCCCGCCGGATTCTTTATATGTACGCCGTGCAGAATGTCGGTGGATACGCTGTATGTATGATCGTTCATGGTATCGTTCCTTTCGTTTCTCTTTTGTAAGTCGATTTGTTTTACGCATTTTAAACATTTGACAAACATGCTATAATCCATTTATAGCATCTGATTTTACCTTCCACAATCATTTGGAGCTTGAAAGTGTTGCGGACAGTTGATAAACTGTATGGGAACACTTTGCTGCGGAAAAGGAGCATGTTCTCGTATGGAGCCCCTTCACTTACAGCGTGACGGTGAAAAAAGCCTGCACTATCAGATTTACACAGAGATCAAAAACCAGATCCTGCGTGGGCATATTTTGCCTGGGACTTCGCTTCCGTCCTATCGCTTTATGAGCCGGAAATATGGCGTGAATATCTCTACGGTCGAAAAAGCCTATGACATGCTGGAGGTGAACCGCTATATCCAAAAGCGCCACGGGAGCGGCTGCTACGTTCTGCCGTTAGACAGCCTGGAATTCTATTCTGACACCGTTATGCTGGACAGCTTTGAGCACGGGCAGAGCCTGTCGGAAGGGTGGATCGACTTTGCGAGCAGCACGCCGGTCGTGGGGATAGAGGAGTCCCGGAGCTTTGCCGGACTCATTCAGAAGCTGGCGCAGGACAAGCCGGAAGAGCTGCTCCGGCGTCCTCCGACCCGCGGGATTCCCGCGCTTCGGGATGTGATCTGCGAGAACTTTGCCCAGAGGGGAGAGACGGTCTGCCCGGAGCATCTGCATATTATCAACGGATGCCAGCAGGGGATCAATTTGATCTGTCAGTCCATCATCAGCAAGAACTCTGTGGTGCTGGTGGATGATCCGGGCTATTCCGTGGCAACGAATTCCTTTCAGCGGGCCGGGGCGCAGATCGAGACAGTTTCCATGGAGGAAGATGGGCCGGATCTTGCGGCGCTTGAGGGCATCTTGTCCCGTATTCCTGTCGATTATTACTACACCATGGCAAATTTCCAGTGCCCCACCAATGTGACATTCAGCCCCGAAAAGCGTGCGGCCATTTTAACGCTGGCCGAGCAGCACGGATTTGTGATCATTGAGGACGACTGCTTAGGGGAGCTGTATTTTGAAGGCGGGCAAAAAAGCACGCTCTGGAATACCAAGGCACACGACCAGGTCATCTATCTGACCTCTTTTTCAAAGTGTCTGGCTCCGGGGCTTCGTCTCGGCTATATGGTGGTCCCGGAACGGTTTGAACGCCGGATCACCGCCGCGAAGTTCAACGCGGATGTCGCCACGCCGGCCATCATGCAGGAGGCCCTGGCGCTTTACATCAAGCAGGGCTTATATGAACGGCATATTCAGACGCTGCGGCAGGACTATGCGCGCAAGCGGACACTGATGCGGCAGATGATCGAGGCCTCCCGCTTTTTGAGCCTGCCCTATCACAATGAAAGCGGCGGCGCATTTTTCTGGGTCCAGCTGCCGGAAAATGTGGAGTCTGTCGAACTTTGGAGCCTTCTCCAGCGGCAGAATATCAAGGTGATCCCCAGCATTGCCTGCAGTCAGCAGGCAATGAAGCGTCATTTTATCCGTTTGAGTTATGCGGGATGTGATGAAGAAATGATCCGCACCGGCATGCTGCAGATCCAGCGGGAGACGGAACGGCTGTATCTGGTTCCGCCGCGCGTATAGAAAATCGTATGGATACGGCTGAGCTGTATCCATACGATTTTCTATACGTAGATGACGTACCATGTGTGGCATGTTTCTTTGCATATCCGCTGAGAATGCGAGGAGTATACGCGGCGCTGCAGACCGTATATGCGGCCCGCTGTGCCTGACTTCATAGGAAACGCACATGCGCCTTGCGCACTGGCGGACCCTCGGCCCGTCGGTTGAACAGGCGCATGTTCTCCTTTTCGGCTGCGTTGGCTATCTATGCATGCCTCTCTGGTCACTATGGTAAAAATGCCAAATCTCAACGAGAATACCTCTATATTATTAGATGAATAAACAGGATAATTTGACGATTATCCGATTTTAACCAGTTTTATCCCGTTTATAGGAGCGTTTCCCCAGTTTCCGCCGTTTTTGAAAAGGCGGCGGTGATTCCGGGAATAACCGCTGTTTTTTCTGCTTTTTCTCTGTTTTTACGCAGAAAATCTGAAAAAACAAAGGTTTTTTGTACATTTTTAAAATGTGGCATGAAATTTGCTTTATAGAATTGCGAACGGGCAGATGAAAAAGGCGCCCTTTTCATCCGGAAGGGAGGAGGACGCCCGCACCGGAATCATATCGAAAGGAGAGAGCTGTATGAACTACAATTTTGACGAAATCGTCGACCGCTCGCAAAACTACGCTGCGAAGTTCGAGGAAGCCGAACTTCACTACGGTACCAATCAGGTCATCCCCCTGTGGATCGCCGACATGGATTTCCGTACCGCACCCTGCATTGTGGATGCGATCAAGGAGCGGGCTGACCAGGGCATTTTCGGTTATACCTGGCGGACACCCAGATATTTCGAGGCCGTGGCAGCCTGGCAGGACCGGCGCAATGGATGGCGTCCCGATGTGGAGCGGATGGCGTTCGCACCTGGCGTGGTGCCCAGCATGCGGATGATCCTGACTATGTTTACCAAGCCGAGGGACAAGATCATCATCCAGCAGCCGGTATACCATCCCTTCGCGGACGTTATCCAAAACACAGGGAGAGAGATGGTGGTCAGTCCTTTGAAACGGGATGAGGACGGCTATTACACCATGGATCTGGAGGACTTTGAGGCCAAGATCAAAGATGTGAAGTTCTTCATCCTCTGCAATCCCCATAACCCCGTGGGCCGGGCCTGGACACGGGAGGAGCTGGAGGCTGTGGGCAATATCTGTGTGCGCCATGGCGTGGAGATCATCTCTGATGAGATCCATTCCGACCTGATGCTGGATGGCCACAAGCACACCTGCATGGCCTCCGTCTCCCCGGAGATCGCCGCCATTACCACCACCTGCATCGCCCCCAGCAAGACCTTCAACCTGGCAGGGCTTCAGTCCTCCAGCGTGGTGTTCAACACCGTGGAGCGGAAAGACGCCTATGTGGCTGAACTCAAGCGGATGGATATTGCCCGCAACAACTGCTTCAGCCTGGTAGCCACCATGGCCGCCTATGAGCATGGAGAGGAGTGGCTGGAGGAGCTGAAGGTATATCTCGGAGACAATATGCGTTTCATCAACGACTTCTGCAAAGAGCGTATCCCCGAGCTGAAGCCCAACCGTCCAGAGGCCACGTATCTGAACTGGATCGACGCAAGAGGCCTGGGCATGGACGACGAAGCCCTCCAGCGCTTCTGCGTGGAAAAGGCCGGTGTGGCCTTTGGCAAGGGCACCGACTTCGGCTTTGGCGGAAGCGGCTTCCTGCGGCTCAACGCCGCCTGCCCCAGAGCTACCATCGAAAAGGCTTTGACCCAGATGGAGAAGGCCATCCGGACCCGCTGATCCTGTTGTCCCTACAGGCATTATGTTACATATAGGAGAGAGAAAAAATGGATAAACAAAAGAAACTTGGCGCGTTAGCATTTCTTCCCCTAATCGTGTTCCTGGTTCTGTATGTAGGTTGCGGAATCACCTTTACTCTGATGGGGGTCGAGAGCCCCTTCAACCAGTTTCCCCGTCACGTGGCCCTGCTGGCCGGTATCGCCGTAGCCCTGGTGCTGGCTCCCTCTGTGAAGGTCAGCGAGAAGCTGGATGTGTTCTGTGAGAGCATGGGCAACTCCGGCGTCATGATGATCATCCTGATCTATCTGATGGCCGGTGGTTTTCAGGGCGCTGCCGCTGCCATGGGCGGTAAGGAATCCGTTATCAACCTGGCACTGCACGCCATCCCGGTCTCCCTGCTGATTCCCGGCGTGTTCCTGATGTGCTGCTTCATTTCCACCGCCATCGGCACCTCCATGGGCACCATCGCCGCCATGGCTCCTGTGGCGATCGGCGTGGCCCAGGGCGCTGGCTTGAACCCCGCCATTGTGGGTGCTGCTGTTATTGGCGGCTCCTATTTTGGCGACAACCTGTCCATGATCTCTGACACCACCATTTCCGCCGCGCAGGGCTGCGGTTCCGAGATGAAGGATAAATTCCGCATGAACTTCTTCATGGCCCTGCCCGCCGCCATCATTGCCATGGTCCTGTACGCTGTGCTGGGCGGCAAGGGTTCCGGCGCTATCGAAGCTGGGGCGTACAATATCATCCAGGTCCTGCCCTATATCGTGGTTCTGATTACCGCCCTGCTGGGCATCAACGTGGCTGTGGTGCTGTTCGTGGGCATCCTGATGACCGGCGTCATTGGCCTGGCGCAGGGGACTGTGGGCTTCTTTGATTGGGTCCAGGCCATCGGCGGCGGCATGAGCGATATGTTCAGCATCAGTATCGTTGCAGCCCTGATCTCCGGCATCATCGGCCTGGTCCGCTATTATGGCGGCGTGGAGTGGCTGGTCAATGCCATCACCTCCAAGATCAGTAGCCGCCGCGGTGCCGAGTATGGCATTGGCCTGCTGTCCGGCGTTCTGTCCGCCGCACTGGTCAACAACACCATCGGCATCATCGTCACCTGCCCCATCGCCAAGGAGATCGGCGGCAAGTATGGCATTGCTCCTAAGCGCCTGGCCAGCCTGGTGGATATCTTTGCCTGCGCGTTCCTGGCTCTGATGCCCCACGACGGCGGTATCCTTATCGTTACGGAGCTGGCTGGCTGCACGCCTCTGGACATTCTGCCCTACTCCTTCTATATGTTTGCGCTGATCGTCTTCACCTGCGTGACGATCCAGTTTGGCCTGCTTCGGACGCCTGAGGAAAAAGCCTATAGCCAGGAACAGGCGAAGACGGCCCAAAAGTGATATGGGCAAAACCGTAAACAGGATCGAAATACCAGCCATTAAAATCGCCATGTGCATCTGATTTGGGCACTCGGGAGATGATGGCTTCTGCACTGACCATCCGGAAGGTGGAGACTAGAGGCGCGGGCAGTTCACTGCCCGCGCCTCTTTGCTCCTTCTGCGGTTCCCAGGCGGCGCTTCGTTGACAAGATTTCCGCCGGACGATATAATGAAAACCGATATTAACTTTGTTCAGAAGGGAGCCCGCTCATGAAAAAGACCATCGGCATCATCACCAAAAGCCAGGATATGGCCGACTTTTACACCGGACTCCTGCACGGACTCTTCGGCGATATGGCGGACATCTGCGCCGCCAATCTGGAGGACAGGAGCATTCAAAAGCTCCGGGGCTGTGATCTCTACCTGGTCAGCGTCACCAGCTATGACCTGATCTACCACAGCTGGGCCAGGGACTGCCTCCCCCCAAAGGCCCGGACAGTCCAGGCTTCCATCACCTTCACCCGAAAGGCGGTGGAGACGCTGAAAGATTATCCTGAGGGCACGAAGGCCCTGCTGGTGAACCAGACCCGGCACATGGCGATGGAGAGCATCTCCCAGCTCTACCATCTGGGCATTTCCAACATCGAGTTCCTGCCCTACTTCCCGGGGGCTGAGATGGTCCCCGGTGTTTCCGTCGCATTCTCCCCCGGCGAGGCGAAGCTGGCCCCGCCCGGCGTCACCGTGGTGGACCTGGGGTCCCGCTGGCTCACCGCCAATACCGTCTGTGAGATCGCCCTGCGGCTGGGAAACTCCTTCTTTTTGGAAAGCCGGCGGTTTGCCGACTATACTGCCGCCTTGACGGGCGTGGATTACTCTCTGCAAAAGCTCTCCTATAACAACCTGACCATGGAGAACAAGCTGGAGCTGATCCTCAACGCGTTGGACGCCGGCCTTGTCTGTGTTGATGAGAACGGCCTCCTCACCCTGGTAAACCGGGCGGCGGAGACCCTGCTGGGCATGGACCGCTCCCAGCTGCTGGGCCGTCCGGCAGCGGAGGCTCTGCCGGAGCTGTCCTTTGACCAGAGACTGGGGCCCACCCTCGTCAACATCCTGGGGCGGGACCTCAGCGTTACTGCGGCTCCGCTGTGTGTCCGGGAGCAATCCCTGGGGGCGTTTGCCATCCTCAGGCCCTTCCAGGAGATGGAGGCCCAGCAGGCCACGCTGCGCCTGCAAAAGAGTCCCAAGAGTCATCGGGCCAGGTATACGTTTCAGGATATCGCAGGCGGCAGTCCTGCGATCCGAAAGACCAAGGAGATCGCCTGCCGGGTGGCGGGGAGCAGCGCGTCCATTATGCTGGACGGGGAGAGCGGCACTGGCAAGGAACTCTTCGCCCAGGCGATCCATAACGCTTCCCCCCGGAAGGGCTGCCCCTTCATCGCCGTCAACTGCGCGGCACTGTCGGAGACACTGCTGGAGAGTGAACTCTTCGGCTATGAGGAGGGGGCCTTTACCGGCGCCAAAAGGGGAGGAAAGGCCGGACTTTTTGAGTATGCCCACCGGGGGACGCTGTTCCTGGATGAGATCGAGACCATCAGCCCCGCCTTCCAGGCAAAACTCCTGCGGGTCCTTCAGGAGCAGGAGGTGGTCCGTATTGGCTCTGTGAACCCCATCCCGGTGGACGTTCGGGTCCTCTCCGCCACCAACGAGGATCTGGCGGCCCGGGTTCAACAGGGGAGCTTCCGCAGAGACCTGTACTATCGTCTGAATGTCATCCCTCTCCACATTCCCGCGCTGCGGGAGCGGCAGAGCGACATCCTTCTGTTAGCGGATATCTTTCGCCAGGAATTCCACGCCGCCTTTACCCTGAGCAAGCCCGTTCAGGAAGCTCTGGTCCGCTACAAATGGATGGGCAACGTGCGGGAACTCCGGAATTGTATGGAGTATCTCCACCATATGGGGCTCCGGGAGGTGACCCTGGAGGATCTGCCGGAACAGTTCCGCACTTACGCGGACCCTCTGGATGTGAGAATTTCCAGAGGGGAGTGGGGGATCTGGCGGGTTCTGGGGGAATTGTATCCCAAGCGCCGGGGGATCGGCCGTCAGGGATTGGTCCACGCATGTGAAAAGATGGGTGTGCCGATCTCCGAGCATGAGGTCCGCGTAGAGCTCCGCCGCCTGCTGGATGCAGGCTGGCTGGCGGTGGGACAGGGCCGTGGCGGCACCCGCCTGACGGAAGCGGGCTATGCTCATTATCTGGAACTGCTGGACCAGCAAGAATAATTCAATGACGGCCGATGCCGGGCACTATAAAAAGAGGGTCTGGTATCGACCGTCGTTTTGCTATGCTGAAATCCAGCAGCCAGGTTGGAGGCTTGCCCTCTGCACAGAAACACTTACAAAACCTGAATCTGACAACTGCGCATGGTGGCCAGCGCCGCTTCGTGACTGCTGGGCGTCACACCCGCACAGCATGCGCTGTCCAGAGAAATGGGCATCTCATAATAGAAGGCTTTCAGGATCAAGGCGTTAGACACCACACAGATGTCTGTACATAGCCCGACCAATTCCACCTGCACACCCGCCTGACCAAATTCCTGCACATACGATCCAATATACTCCACCAGCGCTGTGGAGCCAAAGGTGGGCTTATCGACATAAATAGTGTCAACGGGAAGCACGTCAGTGATCCGCGGGTCGAGCTGCCAGCCGGCGGTGTTCTCCACACAGTGGACAAGAGGCAAATATTTGCCCTCCTGGGTGTCCAGATAATTGCTCTGATGGGTGTCCCGGGTGACGATGACAACATCCCCGGCAGCTGTGTAGGCCTTGATTTTTTGCACCACTGCCGGTACGATGGCGGCAGCCTCGGGAGTACCCAGAACGCCATCGATAAAGTCCTTCTGCATGTCAACAACAATTAAAATCTTTTTCATCAACGTATCCTCCGCCAGATTTTATTTCGCAGCATTCTCTTCAAAAAAGGCCTGCACCTCGTAAAGCTCCGGAATGGACTGGGCCGCTCCCGGCCGGGAGACGGCGATCGCAGACGCGCAGGACGCCAGTTTCATGGCTTCCTCCACAGCCGCCCCACGCAGCAGCCCGGACAGAAAATAGCCGGTAAAGGTATCGCCGGCGGCAGTGGTGTCCACGGCCTGCACCCGACAGGCGGTCACGGAGATGCGCTGGGTGCTGCTGGCGAAGATGCTGCCCTTTTCCCCTAGGGTCAGAACGATCTGGGCCGCTGGGTAGCGGTCCAGCAAGGCGGACAGCATGTTCTCTGGCTCCGTCTCCCCGGAAAGAGCCAGTCCTTCCGCCTCATTCAGGAGGAAGATATCCACGCATTCCAATGGCCAGCGCGTGATCTCGCTGGTACAGGGGGAGGGATTCAGCACCACCCGAATGCCCTTGGCCTTGGCACTGCGCAGAATTTCCAGCACCAGATTGATCTCGTTCTGCAGTAGAAGCATGTCCCCCGCGCCGAAGCCTTCCAGCGCGTTCCGGATGGTTTCCGGGGTGATTTTGCTGTTTGCACCCGCCGTCACCACGATGCAGTTTTGACCGGCTGCATCCACTTGGATCATGGCATGTCCGGTGGGGAAGGGAACTGGGTAAACCCGAGAGATGTCCAGATGAAGGGGGGCGCAAAAGTCTGCCAGCGCGGAGATGTCCGCCTCAGATATCTGGGCGGTCAAAAAGGTGGAGGCGCCGGCCTTTGCCAGGGCGATGGCCTGATTGAGGCCCTTGCCGCCCCAGGCGGTGCGATAGACGGTGCTGGAAATCGTCTCTCCAGGACGGACGATATGGGGGACTTCGTAGGTGTGGTCAAGATTGACAGAGCCAAAGACGAGGATCCGATTCATCTTTATAAATCTCCATTTTTTTTCAGAACATTTTCGGACAATGAGTTCCGGTTCAAAATAGACCGTTTGTTTTGGCAGATCGGGGTGTTCGATCTCCAAAAACGCCCGCTTGCAGGCCTCATTTCCATAAATTCGCAGAAGCTGATATCGTCGAAAAAGTTTGAGATCTCCGGCAAAATCAAGCCCAGCGTAAGCGGGTTTGGTTTGGAGAGGAGGAGCAGCAGAATGAGCGCGCTCTGACTTTTTTGAAAAAATCGGAGCAAGCGCCATGGCGCTTGCTCCGGCGTGCACGAAGAAGAAAAATATACTATCTTTGAGCAAGAGCTTTCGGGGGAGGGACCGTTCTGAGTCCCTGCCCTACGCGGTCGCGTGCCCGTTTCAGCAGAATACAGCCATCAATCGTTCAGGTGCTTTTTCAGGATGCGGGCAACCTCACCGATGTCGATGGGCTTGGCCACGTGGGCGTTCATGCCGTGGCTCAGGCACCTCTGAATATCGTCGGAATACGCGTCCGCTGTCATGGCGATGATGGGCAGGGAGGCATCCGGACGGTCCATAGCCCGGATGGCAACCGTCGCCTGGTAGCCGTCCATAATGGGCATTCGAATGTCCATCAGGATGGCGTCATAGTATCCGGGATCGGAGCGCCGGAACATCTCCGTGCAGACCTCGCCGTTTTCCGCCCACTCCAGCTCAAGGCCGAGATCGTGAAGCAGCTCATTGGCGATCTCCCAGTTCAGCTCATTGTCCTCCGCAACCAGGATGCGCCTGTTGGAGAATTCCGGCGCTTTCTCCTCCTGGGCGGCTTGAACCTCCTCTGCGCCTACATAGGGCTTTAATCCATAGAACAGGGTGGACCGGAACAGGGGCTTCATCAGGAAACCGCTGATTCCCGCCGCCCGGGCCTCCTCCTCGATCTCGGTCCAGTCGTAGGCGGACATCAGCAGGATGGGCACATCGTCGCCCAGCTGCCGCCGCAGCTCCCGGGCGGTCTGAATGCCGTCCATGTCCGGAAGCTTCCAGTCCAGCAGGATCACGTGATAATCATTATGCGCCTTATGGTGTTGGGCAGCCATCTGAACGGCGTCCTTGCCGTCCAGCACCCACTCCGCCCGGATGCCGATGGAGCGCAGGGAATCAACAGTGCTCTCGCACAGCTGCTGGTCATCGTCCACCACCAGCATGACCCAGTCGGGCAGGATCATGTCCTCGACTTGCTCCACCGCCCGCTGCAGGTCCAGAACCACCTGGAATTGGGTGCCCACGCCCTGCTGGCTGTCCACCGTGATCTCACCGCCCATGGCGTCCACGATGTACTTGGTGATGGCCATGCCCAGGCCGGTGCCCTCGGTACGGTGGATCCGCTTGTTGTCCTCCCGAGAGAAGGATTCAAAGATATGGGCCTGGTACTCCTCGGACATTCCGATGCCGGTGTCCTTCACACTGATGCGGATACGGACATAATCCTCTCCCTTGGGGGACACTTCCTCGTAAATGGACACCTCGATGGAGCCGCCCTCCGGCGTGAACTTGATGGCGTTGGAGAGCAGGTTCAGCAGCACCTGGTTGAGGCGCACGCTGTCGCAGTGCACGTTCTCCGAGAGAATGTTGAAGATGGAGATGTTGAATTTCTGATGCTTCGCCTTCACCTGCGGCTGCACGATGCTCACGATGCTCTCCATGATCTCCCGCAGGGAGACCAGTTCCTCGTTGAGCGTCATCTTGCCGCTCTCGATCTTGGACATATCCAGCACGTCGTTGATCAGGCCCAGCAGATGGCGGCTGGACATGGTGATCTTCTTCAGGCAGTTCTGCACCTGCTGTGGATCATCCATATGCGCGGTGGCGATGGCCGTCATGCCCACAATGGCGTTCATGGGCGTGCGGATGTCATGGCTCATGTTGGAGAGGAACTCTCCCTTGGACTTGCTGGCTTTCTCGGCGGCAAGCTTGGCCTCCTCAGCTAACTGCCGGGCCTCCTCCAATTCCTTCATCTGCGCCCGGTTCAGGGTGAAATACCGCAGGAACACGGCAATCAGGGACAGCAGGATCACCGCGCAGACAGCCGCAGAAGCGGATAAGGAGCGTGTTCCCAGGCTCTCCACCGATTTGTTCAGCGCGCCGTAGGGCATGAACGTCACCAGGTACCACACACTGTTGGGCAGGCTGGACGCGTACATATGCTGCCGTACACCTTCCACCTGGACCATGGTGGAGTAATCGCTGCCGGCTTGCATGGCAGCCTCAAGCTCGGCAATGTAGTTCTCCGGGGTTTGACCGTCCGCCTCCGCGTATACGGCGCGGACCCGGTCAAAATAGTTGTCCCGCACCGCGGCGGAATTG
Organism: uncultured Dysosmobacter sp.; assembly: GCF_947631635.1. Taxonomy (GTDB): domain Bacteria; phylum Bacillota; class Clostridia; order Oscillospirales; family Oscillospiraceae; genus Oscillibacter. The sequence goes on along the minus strand of NZ_CANRMB010000002.1, from coordinate 77,516 downwards.
CGGACCACGAAGTCGCCGTTCTTGCGGATAACAAGAGAATAGATGAGGGTGCTTTTATCCTCCAGTGTGTCCAGCGAGAGAATTTCGGACAAATAGCTGATCGGCATCTCGCCGATCATGGCGACGCAGTCCTCCATGCCTGGAATATCGAGGCTGACCGGCGCGCACATCAGCACTACCTGTTCCCCAGCGCCGTTGTAGCCGACAGCGACTCGACCCTCCCCGTTTTTCAGCGTCTCCAGAAATGTTGCGGGGCCGGAATACTGGAGCGGATCTCCGTAGATCGTCTCGATGTTTCCCTCGCCATCACACCAGCTTATGGACTCATATTCCCGGCTGTGCCCGTAGTAGGTCATCCACTGGTAATATGCCTCCTTGTTGTTCTCACAAGTGGGAGGAAGGTTTTCCGCAAATGTCGTCATTGGAACCAGGCACTGGTTGCTGATAGCGCCGAAATGCTTGGAGATACGGTCGTTGATGTTGGCCATGTAAATGCTGCCCAATTGGGTGACGGCCTGATCGCTTTGCCGGTTCAGATAAAACGCCAGCGCTGCAAATGCCGCGATACACACAACACACACGGCGGCCAGGCCGCCGGCCAGAAAATGCTTGATCTTGTTTTTCATTGTTCTGCCCACCTTTCAGAAAGCCTCTGTTCACTTTAAGGCTTCCTTTAAAACCTCCATCAAATTTGCAATGTTGATCGGCTTCACAATATGTCCGTTTAAACCAGCGTCCAGCGCCTTCTGGCGATCTTCTTCAAAGGCGTTCGCCGTCATTGCGTAGATCGGGATATCCGCCTTGACCCTGTCCCCCAGGGACCGGATCCGGCGGGTCGCCTCGTAACCGTCCATGCGCGGCATCTGGATGTCCATGAGGATGAGATCGTATCGGCCCGCAGGCTCGGCTTCTATCTTCTCAACGGCCACGGTTCCGTCCCCGGCCACATCGACCACAAATCCCTTTTCCTCCAAAATGGTCGCCGCGATCTCCTGGTTCAGCTCGTTGTCCTCCACCAGGAGGATCCTCTTGCCCTCCAAAATCTCGCCGGGTTCTTCCGGCTTCTCTTCGGCTGTTTCAATATGTCCCAGAAGAGCGTCCCGAAGCTCCGACATAAACAGCGGCTTTGAGCAGAAGGCCGTAACGCCCGCTGCTCTCGCCTCCTCCTCGATCTCCGTCCAGTCGTAGGCCGTCAGGATGATGATCGGCTTGCTGTCGCCGATCATCGCCCGGATGCGCCGGACAGTCTCGATCCCGTTCATATCCGGCATGATCCAATCGATGATGTAAACGCTGAATTCGTCGTCGTTTTCCACGGCAAGCTGCGTGCGAAGGATGGCCTCCTTTCCGGAGGTGGTCCATTCCGCGCGCATACCGATCTTCCCAAGCATCCGGGTGACGCTGGCGCAGGTGTTGAAATCGTCGTCGGCCACCAGCGCGTGCAGACCGGCAAGTTTTGGGATCTGCTCACAGCGCACCGGACTGCTGCCGGTGCGGAATTGCAGGCAGACGGTAAACTCCGATCCCTTACCGGCCTCGCTCTCCACGGAAATGGTTCCGCCCATCATGTCCACAATGTTCTTCGTAATCGCCATGCCGAGGCCGGTACCCTGAATGCCGCTGACGGTGGAGGTCTGCTCCCGGGTAAACGCCTCGAAGATGTGCTTCTGGAATTCCTTGCTCATGCCGATGCCGGAATCCTTCACCCGGAAGACGTAGTTCGCGTATCCGTTGGGTGCGCCTTCCTTCTCCATTACGCGTATGCTGAGGGTGCCGCCCGGCTTTGTAAACTTCACGGCGTTGCTGATGAGATTCAGCAGGACCTGATTCAGCCTCAGCTTGTCGCAGATGATGTCCTCATGAACCACATCGACGGTATCGATGAAGAGCTCAAGCTGTTTTGCGTGCACGTTGGCCTGAATGATGGTTTTGAGATCGTGGAGGACGTCCGGAAGATGCACGTCCTTTTCCTCAATCTTGACCTTGCCGCTCTCGATCCGGCTCATGTCCAGAACGTCGTTGATCAGGGAGAGCAGGTGTTCGCTGGACACCGATATCTTTCCAAGATAGTCCGCCACCTGCTTTTGGTTGTCAATATGCGCTGCCGCAAGGGCGGTAAAGCCGATGATGGCGTTCATCGGGGTGCGGATGTCGTGGGACATGTTGTTGAGGAAGGTGGTCTTGGCCCTGTTCGCGTGCTCTGCGGCGGCCAGCGCGTCCTGGAGGACATTTCTTCGCTCTTCCTCCGCCTTGACTTCTGCATCCGCGTTGCGAATGCCCAGAATCAGATGCCGCCTGTCGCCGCCCGCTGTGACGATCTTCACCTGATAGTGATGGACTTCGCCCTCCAGCGTTGCCCGAAAGGGAATCACCAGCGCATCCGCGTCTTTCAGCGCGCATTCCAGCGCCGGAGCGGAAATCCTCTCCCGAAACGCCTCCCGGTCCGCCGGATACACATATTTTTCAATGACCCACGCCCAGGTCTGATCATACGGATGGACTTTCCTGCGGTCATCGTCAATCATCTCACCGCGCGACTTGAAGGGGATGGACGTGTTTTCCTCCAAATCAACCTGGGTGATTTCCGTATAATCGCGGCTGAGCGCTTTGACGATGTCCATCTGCTCCAGCTTGATTTTCGTCTCTTTCTCCTCGGAGACATCCATAAAGCTGACCGCCGCGTGGTCGCTGTCAACGCCGCGATTCACCTCAAAGCGCAGCCACCGCATGCCCTTTGCCGAAAGCTCCCGAACCACCACCGAGTATCGGGTTTCCCTTTGAAGCCGTTCCCGCATGGCCTCGATCCGGCTGGCCTGAAAAAGCTTTTCCTGATCGTCCTTGTGGATAAAGTTGCGGATATAGTCGTCAAACTGCTCCCAGTGGTTGCCCTGACTGTACCGCTCGTCAAAAAAGCTTTCGCGGTTAAACACCGAATAGGTGCCCGAGGAGAACTCCACATAATAGGTGGCTACAAACACATGGCTGTAAGCGTCAAAAAAGCCGATGGAGCGCTCGATCTGCTTCTTCATATGTTCGCTCTCCACGCCCACCTTGTGGCGCGTCACGCAGTATTTGCCCCCGGTCAGCTCGCAAAAAGCGGCCTCCACAAACCCGTCGTAGAAGGAATCATAATACACCACGGAGGGACTGTCCGAGCAGTCCGCAATCGGGCAATGGGCGCACGGCGTGTCCCGGTTCATGACGGCCCGGTAGCACAGATCGCCCACCTGGATTCCCGGATAGCGATCCGCCACCGCCTTGTCAAATTCCACAAGGCGAAAATTTCGGTCTATGATATAAATATTGTTTTCATAATTTATATTCATCTGCCAGCCTCCAGACTTTTTTCAGTAATAGGACGCTCCCTTTGGATATACCGGTGTCCAAGGCGATCTTTCCCGCCTATCTTCCTTGAATGGTTGTTTGATGAATCAAATTGCTCTGAGGTGATAGTCCCCCTCATTTAAGAGAGCGGCCAAATACTGATCTCTCACAATCATATATATTGCGTACCGACTGTGCTCCGTCAGCTTTTCCAATGCGACCACCTCTAAGTTTTTTAATTATATCAGAAAATCTGGCGATTTCATAGGGTAAATATCATTTTCTATTTTATAGGGTATTGTAATCCCGCATTTTGCACAAATTGAGAAATCCGGCAAGCCATTGCACAGTAACGGCTTGTCGGATCTTTTCTTCTTCGGGAGTCGTCAGACGCATAAAAACGGAGGATAGGCACCAAAGGGCAGTGTGATCTCGGTGAAAGCGTTTGCCGGTCTTACAGCTCGTCTCCATGTCCCGGCAGACGCTTTTCCACCGGGTATCTGCCGCAGATCCTGACGGCGTCCATCAGCGCCTGCATATTGGCCGCAGGGGTGCCAATGGGCAGCCGGCAGCCGGAGGTGGGGGGAAAGCCCCTGGGGAAATCATAGCCTTTCAGGCTGCACGCCCGGCTGGAGCGCAGCACGTCTTGCCGCACTGGCCGGTAAAAGCTCTCATAGGATTTGCTCAAGTCGGCGGTTTAGCTGGCGGTTGGGATTGCTTGCCCGGTTTCACGGAGAGAAGGCTATTTGTACGGCAAATATGTGACATAAGTCCATCTAATATTGAAAGCGATTTCAATTAAAGATTTGTAATAAAAATGAAAAATACAAAGAAAAAATATATAAAATGCTAAAATTCGAGAATTTTCAAAAAGCTTATTGACGAAAAATTTCAAAGAACGTATAATTCAACCTGAAAAGGGTTTCAGTTAGGAGGGAGAAAAATGAAGCCGATTGGAATCATTGGAGGCAGCGGAATGTATGAGATGCTGGAGCATCCCCGCATGTTCATCCACGACAATGTATATGGACGCTCCTCTGAAATTTACGAGGGCACGCTCTCTGGGCGGCCGGTCTATTTTTTGCCGCGGCACGGCCCGAACCACACGATCATCGTGCCCCGCATCAATTACCGGGCAAATATCTGGGCGATGAAGGAACTGGGGGTGGAGCGCATCATCGCCACCAATTCCGTGGGATCGCTGAATCCAAAGATATCTGTTGGAGACATGGTGATCCCCCACGATTTCATCAACACCACCAGCCGCCTGCCGCGCTCCTTTTACGATGATACGGAGGTGGCGTACCATGTGGACATGTCCTCCCCCTACTGCCCGGATATCCGCAGAGAGCTGATACGCGCCTCTCATGAGGTCCATGAGGGAATGACCCATGACGAGGCGGTGCTCGTCGTGGTAGAGGGGCTTGCGTTCAACACGCCGGCGGAGCAGCGGCTGTTCCAGAGCTGGGGCGCCGATCTGTGCGGCATGACGACGCTGCCGGAGGCGGTCCTGGCCAGGGAGATCGGACTGTGCTACGCCCACATCTGCATGCCGACGGACTGCGTTGGGCGGCCCATTGAATCCGACACCTTCCAGAGCCTTCTGAAAAAGGGAACGGAGGACTTCCGCCAAATCATCGCATTGGCCGTGGAACGGCTGTCCGACGAGCGGGACTGCCCGTGCAGCCATGCCTTGGACCATGCGATTTTGAGTAAGGCGTAATAGAAGGAGAGCGTTATGCGTCAGAAAAAGGTTACGATCAAGGAAATCGCAAAAACAGCGAATGTCTCGGTCGCAACAGTCTCCAGAGTGATCAACAACTATAAATGGATCAATCCGGAGATCAAGGAACGGGTGTTGACGGTGATGCGTGAGCTGCACTACGTTCCCAATTACAACGCGGTCGCCATGGCCAAAGGACGCAGCGACGTGATCGTGATCGTGGTCCCCAATATTGTGAACCCATTCTTCACGGCTTTCGTCAGCACGGCAATGCACACGCTGCAATCGGCCGGTTACATTCCGCTGGTGTATGAGACGGATAACCATGCCGAAGAGGAAGAGGATCTGCTGATGGGGAACATCGGCCAGATGGCGGACGGTCTCATCAGCGTGACGGACTGCCTGTCCGACGACGCGATCCGGGACATTCTGGTCTACTATGAAGAGCAGCGGAAACCGCTCCTCTTTGTGGACCGCAACATCCCCGCCTCGGCGGCGGACACGCTGGCCCATGACAATGTGGGCGCGGTAAGCGATGTAGTGGATTATTTTGTCGCCGCCGGACATAAGAAGATCGCCATCATCGTCGGCAATCAGGGCGAATCCGTGCGGTTGGACAAGCTGGAGGGCTACCGCCAGGGACTGGAGAAAAACGGGATCGCCTTCCGCCAGGAGTATTTGCGCCAGGGAAAGTGGGAGTTTGAAACTGGCCAGCAGGAAGCGGCGGCGTTGCTGGACCTGGAGGACCCGCCGACGGCGATCTTGGCGGCCAACAACTACATCTGCGAGGGTGTTTTGGAGGAGCTGGAGCAGCGCGGGCTGAAGCCGGGGGAGGATATCTCCCTGATTGGAACAGAGGAGTGCAGGCGGGATATCCGGTATTTTGAGAAACTGGGCATCACCAACCTGCGCCTGACAAGCGAGGCACTGGCCGAGCAGGCCAGCCAGCAGATCATCCGCCGGCTGGAGGCGCTGGCCGCGGGCCAGGAGGAACTCAGCCACAGCAAGACGGTATTTAAGATCAAGCTGATAGAACGCAATTCCGTAGTGAATTTGATTTCATAAAATCACATGGAGCGTATTGAGGAGGAAAGCATATGGAACCTGTAGGCATTATTGGAGGAAGCGGATTTTACGATCTGCTGGAAAATCCGGAGGTATTTATCCACGACAGCAAATATGGCCGCTCTTCTGAGATTTTCAAGGGTACCATTGACGGGATGCCGGTTTATTTTATTCCCCGCCATGGACCGGAGCACCACATCATCGTGCCCCGCATCAACTACCGCGCAAATGTATATGCGCTGTGGGAGTTGGGCGTGCGCAGAATTTTTGCCACCAACTCCGTGGGCAGCATGAACCCGGATATGAAGCCGGGCGATCTGGTTGTCCCGGATGACTTCTTTGACATGACGCGGAGAATGCCGCGCTCAATGTACGACGATGTGCCGGTGGCTTACCATGTGGATATGTGTCCGGCCTATTGCCCCACCCTGCGCAAGGCGCTGATCGACGCGGCAAATCAGGTGAAGCCCGGCCATATCCACGACCACGGCGTTCTGTTCGTGGACGAGGGCCTGCGGTTCAACACGCCCTTTGAGCTGAAGGTGTTCCGCAAGCTGGGCGGCGACCTGATCGGCATGACCACCATCCCTGAGGTGATCTTTGCCCGGGAACTGGCCATGTGCTATGCCCATATCTGCATGGTCAACAACTGGGCCATGGGCGAGCAGACCGACTGCGCCGATTTCCCGGAGTTGCTGCGGCAGGGCGTGGAGGATTTCAAGGCCATCCTGCGGATCGCCATCAAGAGCGTGGATTATGACGGCGACTGCATCTGCAAGCACGCCCTGGACTCTGCGATCCTGGCGAAACAGAACTGAGTATGGCGTTTGCGGCACTATTAACAGACCTGGACGGCACGCTGGTCCACTCCCAGGACCCCATTTGTGAAGCCCTGGAGGCGTCTTTCCGCCATGTGGGCGCTGTGCCGCCGGGAAAGCAGGCCATTCTGGACATGTTTGGCCTGCCGGTGGAGGTCATGCTGACCACCCTGTCTGAAGTGCGGGAGGATGAAACGGACCGTATTGCGGAGTTCATTGCCGAGTATAAGCGGCAGTATCCCGTGAAGATGGTGAAGGCGAAGCTCATTGCCCACGCGGAGGAGACACTGCAAAAGGCCTTCAAAATGGGCCTGCCCATCTGTCTCATCACCTCGGAGCGGAAGCAGAACGCGCAGTTCATCCTACATGAGCTGAAATTGGACAGATACATTCATTATTTGATCTCCAGAGATGATGTGGAGCATTTTAAGCCGGACCCGGAACCCCTGCTGAAGGCGGCGGCGCTGGTGGGGCAGAGGCCTGCCGATTGTGTCTATATCGGGGAATCTCCCTTTGACATTCAGGCAGGCGTGGCCGCAGGCGTGTACACGGTGGCGGTCCCCTCCGGCAACTGGCCGCTGGAGAGCCTGCTGGAGTGCAGTCCCCACCGGCATATCATGGATATTCAGGAGCTGCAAGAGATACTCTTGGCCTGAGTGTATGAAAAAATTATATGGAGGATATGAAGATGAACAAGTTCTGGAAAAGAGGAATCGCTGTATTTTTTGCCCTGACGATGATTCTCAGCCTGGCAGCCTGCGGGGGCGGCCAAAAGACTCCCGAGACCACACCGGCTGAGGACAGTACTGATGAGCCTGAGAGTGCGGGTCTGGTCTGCCTCATCAGCGAGGTTCCCGCTGGTGATCCCTTTGTAGATCTGACCTGGACGGGCTTTGAGGCGATCCATGAGGCGACCGGCGTGGAGGTGAAGCTGGTGGAGGCATTGGAACCCGCCGAATATGAGGAGCAGATCCGCGCAATGGCGGAGATGGGCGCCAACCCCATCTATACCATGTATGATGCCGTGAGCCTTGTGGCGCTGGAGATCGCTGATGAGTATCCCGATACGCGGTTCATCCCCATCGACTGCAACGAGGAGACAGACCTGCCCAACGTGACCTGCATCGTGGTGGACTCCTTTGAACCCTGCTTCGTGGCCGGCCTGGTGGCGGCACTGACCAGCGAGACCGGCAACATCGCCTGGATCGGCAGCCTGGATATCGGCGTTATCAACCGCTTCTATGACGGCTTCGCCGCCGGCATCAAGTATGCCAACGAGACCTATGGTACCAACGCCTCCGCCAGCAAGACGTTCATCGGCACCTCCGATGACTCTGTGAAGGGCGCCGAGACGGCAAAGATCGTTCTGGACGCCGGCGCGGACGTGGTGGCGCAGGCTGCCAGCCAGGCGGGCCTGGGCGTGCTGCAGGCCTGCATCGACGCGGGCGTGAAGTGCATCGGCGTGGATAAGTGGCAGGGCGACATGGATGAGCTGGTGTTCTGGTCTGCGCTGATTGCCATCCAGGACGCGGTTCCCACGGCCTATAACAGCTATGTGAACGGCGAGTTCGAGGGCGTCAACAGCATCAGCTATGGTATTTCCACCGGTTCTCCCATCTTTGCCGATATCGACTATGAGGAACTGCCCGAGGATGTGCAGCAGGCAGTGGATACACTGATGGCGGGCGTGCAGGACGGCAGCATCGACGTATTCGCTTACGGCGAATAAGATTGAAAGCTGCGCCGCCGAGCAATATATTTGACAAAGCGGAGGGGACTGGCGGATGCGAGTCCCCTCCTGCGCTAAGGGACGGTGTTTATGGATACAATTCTGGAGCTGCGGGGCGTGACAAAACGGTTCGGCAGCCTGGTCGCAAACCGTGAAATCGATTTAACGGTCAAGAAGGGAACGATCCACGCGGTCGTGGGAGAAAACGGCGCTGGGAAGAGCACCTTGATGAACATCATCTCCGGTGTCCACCGGCTGGATGACGGAGAGATATTTCTGGAGGGCAAACCGGTAAATTTCCGCTCGCCCACAGAGGCCAGCAAGGCCGGCATCGGCATGGTGCATCAGGAGTTTATGCTGTTCCCGGAATTGACCATTCTGGACAATATCATGATGGGATATGAGCGGACGGGGAAGCTGGGACTGCTGGACCGCAGACAAGTCCGGGCCGAGGTGGAAGAGCTGCTGCGCACCTATAATTTCAATATCCCCCTGGATGAGCTGGCGCGGGAGCAGCCTGTGGCGATGCTGCAGCAGATCGAGATCGTCAAGATCCTCTACCGCGGCGCCAATATCCTGATTTTTGATGAGCCAACTTCCGTTCTGACGCCTGCGGGCGTGGAGGGCCTGTTCCGCGCCATGCGCTTTCTGGTGTCTAAGGGGAAGACAATCCTCTTTATTACGCACAAACTGAAAGAGGTGCTTCAGGTCGCGGATGAGATCACGGTGCTGAAAGAGGGCGCGGTGGTGGGCCACACGACCCCGGCGGAGACCTCGGAGGAGCAGATGGCCAGCATGATGGTTGGACGCAACGTGATGCTCAAGGCAAACAAGCTCAAAAAGGACCGGGGCCGTCCCATTCTGCAGGTCACGGATCTGCAGGCCCGCAATGATAACGGCATCGTCAAGCTGAAGCATGTGAACCTCACCGTTCACGCCGGGGAGATCGTGGGAATCGCCGGCGTGGCCGGATCGGGGCAGGTGGAGCTGGTCCAATGCCTGTATGGCCTGCGCGCCCCGGAATCGGGTGCTATTTTGCTGGACGGCGATGACATCACCCGCGCCTCCTGCCGGGAGCACCGCTGCAAAGGTATCGGCCTGGTTCCCCAGGACCGCATGGCCGACGGCTGCAACCGGGCCGCTCCCATTTGGGAAAACTGCATCATGGGCTATCACATTGCCCACGGCTTCCGCAGCAAGTGGCTCATAGACCGGGGCGAGGCGGAGACATTTGCCCAGCGCGTGGTGGATGAGTTTTCCGTCAAGGCCTCCTCGCTGAATGAGCCTATTTCATCCCTGTCCGGCGGCAATGTGCAAAAGGCCATTGTGGGCAGAGAGTTTTTGCAGGAGAATAAGCTGCTGATCATGGAGGACCCCACCCGGGGCATTGATATCGGCGCTATCGAATTTATCTGGAAGAAGATCGAGGAACTGGCGGCCTCCGGCGTGGCGGTGCTTTTGGTGAGTCAGGAGCTGAACGAGGTCATGGAGGTCTCGGACCGGATCGAGGTCATATATGACGGACAGCTGTACGACGGCGGTCTCCATGGCGAGCTGACGGAAGCGCAGATCGGTCTGCTGATGACAGGAGGAGTGGAAGATGCGGCTGAAAAATAAGAGCGAACTGCTCCTGGAAACACTGAAATATGTGCTGGCATTTACGGCAGTGGCCGTCATCGGCGCGGCACTGATCAGCTTTCAGGGGGCGGCGCCGGGAGAGGCATATGCCGCCATTCTCCAGGGCATCTGCGGCAGCGCTTCCGCAATCGGCAATACCATCCGCTGGATCACGCCCTGCATTTTTACCGGTATTGCCGCCACGGTGGCGTTCCGCTCCGGCGTGATGAATCTGGGGATCGAGGGCCAGCTCTATGTGGGGGCATTTGCCGCGACCCTGGTTGGCCTGTATGCGGAGCTGCCCGGCTGGCTTTTGCCTCTGGCCTGCCTGCTGGCGGGCAGCCTGTCCGGCCTGCTGTTTGCCCTGATCCCGGCGGTCATCAAGCTGGTGTTCCGCATCGACGAGATGATCACCACCCTGATGCTCAATTATGTGGCGCTGTGGGTGACGGAGTATTTCACAAAGATCGTAAAGGGCGCCAGCGCCAACAACAACTCCAAGGCCATGGCGACGCCTGTCATCCAGGAGAGCGCAGAGCTGACCACACTGGTGCCCCGCACCAATGCCAGCACAGGCATTTTTATCGCGCTGCTGCTGGTGGCTGTGGTCTTTGTGATCTACCGCTTTACAAAGGTCGGCTATGAGATGAAGCAGGTGGGTGAAAACCTGCGGTTTGCCAGAGTGGGCGGTGTGCGGACGACGCGGATGTTCATCTCGATCTTCCTGCTGTCCGGCTTTATCGCGGGCCTGTGCGGCGCGGTGGAGATTTTGGGCGTATACGGAAAATTCACCCCCAGCTTTGCCAATAACATCGGATGGGACGGCATCATGATCTCCATGATCGCGAAAAACAGCCCTGTCGGTGTGGCGCTGGCGTCCATGCTGTGGGGCGCATTGAAAGCGGGGGCGCTGCAAATGGAGCGTGTCACTTCCACCAACCGTCTGACGGTGGAGCTGATCCAGGCAATGTTCGTCCTGTTTGTCACCATTGATTACCGCAGGCTCTGGGGGAAATGGAAGGACAGACAGCCTCGGAAGAGGACCGCTGGAAAGGGAAAGGAGGGCGGCATATGCTGAACACGCTGTTAGGGACTGTTACGCTGGCCGCCACGCTGCGCCTTGCCACGCCGCTGATTTTTGCGGCGGTGGGGGGCTGCTTTGGAAACCGCGCCGGTGTATTCAACATCGCACTGGAGAGTTTTATGCTGACGTCGGCGTTTTTCGCAACATATGGTACTTGGCTCACGGCAAATCCGTATGTGGGCGTACTTTTCGGTATTTTGGCAGGTGTTTTGTGCGCGGCGCTGTTCGGCCTGTTCGTCTTTCATTTGGAGTCCGACGGCATGGTGGTATCCATTGCCATGAACCTGGGCGCCTGGGGCCTGACCACCTTGATGATGGTGGCGCTGTTCGGCGTCAGAGGCTCCTTTATGGACGAGCGGCTGGTCAGTCTTCCGGCCCTGCATTTTTCCATTTTGGAGCCGCTGGGAAAGGTGAACGGCGTGCTGAACGATCAAAATGTGCTGGTGTATCTCGCGTTTGTGGCGGTGGCCGTCATGTGGGTCGTGATGTATCAAACGCCCTTTGGCCTGCGCCTTCGCGGTGTGGGCATCAATGCCCGGGCAGCGCAGACCTCGGGCGTCAATATCCTGGCCTACAAATGGGTCTCAACGATCATTACAGGCGTGTTCTGCGGTGTTGCCGGCGCGGTGCTGCCCATTGGCGGGACCTCTGTGTTTGCAGAGAACATGACGGCCGGCCGGGGCTTCCTGGCGGTAGCTGCTATTTTGGTGGGCCAGGGCAATCCTCTGTTAGCGGCGGCATCCTGCCTGCTGTTTGCCTATGCCAGCGCGCTGAGCGTCGGTATTCAGAACCTGGGAATTCCGTCCCAGTTGGTCGAGACGCTGCCCTATGTGGCGACGATCCTTGTGCTGCTGATCTACGGCGCACGCAACCTGAAGCATGTTTCTAAAATAAGCAGGTGAACAGAAGAAACACGTGGAACTGAAAGACTGAGCAAATGCGACCACACGCTGCCAGCCCAGACAGCGGCCTGGGCGGAGATCAAGGCCGTCAGGTGCTTGCAGGGGAAAGCTGCGGAAGGCCAGCATGCTGGACGGTACCGGCGTGCTGCCCTTACCTGGCAAAAGGCAAGGCGCTGACCATGGAACCCGTGGATGATACCCTGCATGATGAGACCAACTGGAACTGCGCCCTGCCCCTTAGCGGCAAGCCCGGCGTGTTCAACCGCAAGACGCTCAATGGCACAGTTAGTTGAGCCAGCCCCTGGTTGGGGTCTCCAGCGCCTGCACGGGCTGCTCCCAGGCCTGGTCTGTCCCTGCCCTACACGAAGAACAAGAAGGGCTGGTCCTGACCTTCTGCGGAACACTGTTCGGGTCAGGCCGAGATGAAGAAGGCTGTGGACTGCGGCACCTGTACCGCTGCGATCCTGACAAGGTCTCTGGATTACAAGCAGCCCAGTGTGCCTGTCAGCGAATTCCTTAAGCGGCGAGATCCGCCATGCCGAATTGAAGGGGAAGTATCCCGAGATTGCCGAAAAGCTCTTTGCAGAGGCCCGGCTTGAGGCTGATGATCGTTACAAGACCGATGTATGGCTGAAAAAAGTTATAGTGAAGACTGCTTTCATAACCATAACTCTTTTATAAACAGTATCTTTTGATACTCTTCCTCCTTATTACCCGCTGTGCCGTGGAACGGCGCAGCGGGCCTCTCTTTACTGTATTGGGCAGTTTCTGATTCGGCAGATGAATGGAGGAAAAACAAGTGGGAGAATTCTTGCCAAATAACTTGAAAAGTAGCAAATCCACTTTTCAAGTGTCACAGCGCATGTGCGCTGTGACAGGCCGCGGACCGCGGCCTTGATTGGAATTTCATAGGCAATCTCTGTGTGCTTTACGCACAGCGGGCATCGCCTGTTTGAAAAATCGCGTGCGATTTTTCGAGTTAATGGACTATATCATGAATGCAAAACATTTAGCAGCGGCGCTTGCTCTGCATCACGAAGATAAAGGTTGGGAGATATTCGATTCATTACAAGCTATGACTTAGAAGCGGCCACATGCTGATAAACGACGCGGCATTATAAAAGAACCTATGATTCGTTGTAGATAAAAAGCAAACAATAATAAGCATTTCCTTCTGAGAATGTGTATGACCAGCATTTGACCAACGGTAACAAAAAACTTTCTGTATGAAAAAACCACCTTAAACAATAGGTTTAAGGTGGTTTTGTACCAAGGCAAGAAAAATACTTTTCCAGCCAAAGGGTTAGCCAAAAACCAAACCGAAGCCCAACGAAGGGAGTTCGGTTTGGAAAGGAGGAGCAGGGGAGCGTGCAAGAAATCCCCATCCGCAAGGGTGGGGATTATGAGTAGGGCGGCCTTCAAAGTCTGAGTTATCAGGCCGTCAAACGGGAAAGCCATTGCAACGCAATGGCTTTCAGGATATCTCAATTTTCCGAAATAGTAGACAAACAGTGGTCAGCGTGTTCGGCTGATTTCTGACGGCAATACGGCCATGCATTTTTTCAATATGGAAAAACGATATCATTCCAGAATACCAGAGAGAATACTCATGGGGCGAAGAACAGATTCGTGATACCGACTATTTCATTTCATGTTTGCGCTGCTTTCTTATACGCCACAGTTACTTTGCCAGCCGGTTTTTCTCGCCCCACTCACACATTTCGTCCAGTATTGGGATCAGAGACTTCCCGCGCTCTGTAAGACTGTATTCAACTTTTGGAGGAATTTGCGGATATTCTTCACGGTGAACAAGACCATCTGCTTCTAATTCTTTCAGCGTGGCACTTAAAGTTTTATAAGAAATCGTTCCTATATATTTTTTCAACTCATTAAAGCGGACAATTTCAAAGCCCATCAAGGCATATAGGATGAACATTTTATACTTTCCCTGAATGAGGGACATTGTATAATTAAATCCGGTTTCTTCCAGCTTTGCATCTTTAATGCACGCTATACTCATTTTGCGCTCTCCTTTAGGTAAGTACTTAACGTCAATGTGAGTATCGCACTTATATGTGCGTACTTGTTTTTCCTCTTATTCTTGCTATGATTATAATGTCAGCAACGGGAAAAGTCAATCCCGCAGAATTGGAGGATATATTTATGAGCAAGAAAATCGTAGTGATTACCGGAAGTCCCCGTAAAAACGGCAACAGTTTTGCTATGACGGATGCTTTTATCAAAGCGGCAGAAGCAAAGGGCCATACCGTTACCCGGTTCGATGCCGCCATGAAAAATGTGGGTGGCTGCCATGCCTGTGAAACCTGCTTTAAGACAGGAAAAGCCTGCTCTTTTGATGACGATTTCAATATCATTGCGCCTGCTATTTTGGAGGCGGATGCGGTGGTCTTTACCACGCCTGTCTACTGGTATTCCATTCCGGCACAGATCAAAGGGGTCATTGATAAATTGTTTTCTTTCTGTGTGGCGGGTAAGGATATTGCAGGCAAGGAATGTGCCCTGATCACCTGCTGTGAAGAAAATGATATGTCCGTTATGGACGGTGTCCGTATTCCGATTGAGCGTTCCGCCGCTTTGATGAAATGGAAAATGGTTGGCGAGGTACTGATTCCCGGCGTTCTGAACACCGGAGACATTGAAAAAACGGACGGCTGCAAACAGGCCGCTGCGCTGGCAGAGAAGATTTAAGCGAAAGGACGGTTACAAGTATGGCAAAGAAAATTGTGATATTAAACGGAAGTCCCCGCAGAAACGGGAATACTTCCGCTTTGGTAAAGAGATTCACTGAGGGCGCGGAAAGCGCCGGTAATACAGTGACCGAGTTTTTCCTTGACACCATGGATATCAACGGCTGCAAGGGCTGCTTCGGCGGCCACAGCAGCCGGGCATGTCCCTGTGTCCAACGGGATGATATGTCGCAGATCTATCCTGCTGTCAAGGACTGCGATGTAATTGTGCTGGCAACACCGCTTTATTATTGGAATATGAGCGGTCAGATCAGAACGGCGGTTGACCGCCTGTTTGCACTGGAGGAAGGCGACGGCAATCTGCTCCGTGGACACGGCAGAGCCTGCGCCCTTTTGATGGCGGCTGAGGGGAATGGGTTTGATGATGTGCTGCTCTACTTCAATCACTTGATGGCACATTTGCAGTGGAACAACCTCGGAGCCGTTCTCGCCGGAGGCAACGGAGATGCAGGCGACATTGCGGGAAAACCCGAACTTGAGCAAGCCTATGAGCTTGGGAAATCCATTCAATAGATCACGGAAAGGAATAGCAATTATGAATAAGATCAATTTGCCGCAGGCTGCAGCCCTTACATCTCCCAATCCGGTAACGCTTGTATGTACCCAAAAACCGGATGGCTCTACCAACCTTGCCACGGTGTCATGGTGGACATATCTTTCCTTTCGTCCAAACATGATCGCTTATGCGATGGCAAAGACCTCTTACAGCGGAGAAATGGTGCGCAACAATAAAAAAGTCATTCTGACAATTCCGGGAGCGGAAATTGGCGAAGCCGTTATGGGCTGCGGCAGCACTACGGGCCGAAACACCGATAAAGCAGCAACGTTTGTCATTGAACTTGCAGAAGTCGAGAACAGCTCCATTAAAATCCCAGTTCACAGCCGTGTGGCAATTCAGTGCAGTTTGAAAGAATATCATGAGGTTGGCGACCACTACCTGTATATCTGCGATGTAGAACAGGTCTACGGAAACGCAGATGAAGAAGCCCTGTTTGCATGGAACGGATATGGAAAAGTTGCTCCTGCAAAACAGAATGTGTAATAGCAGGTGCAGGTAAGTGGAAATTTCATATAAATCATACAAATCTTTATTTAGATTCATATCGTAAGCGTCAAATGGGAAAAGCGGCGGTCTCACTCCGAGGCTGCCGCTTTTCCCATTTGACGCTTACAACGAGTCACGTTCTATGATATTTTTCAGAAAGCGAAGGGGCGGGGAGCGTGCCCCATCGAATAAGAGAGGTGGCTCAAGGTGGTCAAGCCCTCAGCCCCCAAAAGGTGCAGAGGGGTATTCAAACTCTCGCTACACCGGAATCGCGTGCGGCCTGTGCTACAGCAGCGGCCACCGCGTCCTTCACACGGGAATCGAAGGCTGCGGGGATGATGTACTCGGCGTTCAGCTCCGCATCGGAGATCAGCCCCGCTAACGCATGGGCGGCGGCAATTTTCATTTCGTCATTGATATCGCTGGCCCGAACGTCCAGGGCACCCCGGAAAATGCCGGGGAAAGCCAGCACATTGTTGATTTGGTTGGGGAAGTCGCTGCGGCCTGTGGAGATCACCACAGCGCCGCCGGCCTTGGCATCATCGGGAAAAATCTCCGGAGTGGGATTCGCGCAGGCGAAAATGATGGCGTCCTGATTCATGGTTTTCACCATTTCGGTTGTTACGGCCCCAGGAGCCGAAACGCCGATGAACACATCCGCCCCAACCAGCATGTCCGCCAGCGTCCCAGGTTTTTGGGAGAGATTCGTGACCCGGGCCATCTCCTCCTTGACCGGGTTCATCCCCGTGGGCCGGCCTTCGTAGATCGCGCCGTTCCGGTCACAGAGGACCAGGTCCTTTACACCGGCGGAGAGCAGCAGTTTGGAGATCGCGATTGCCGCCGCACCTGCGCCGTTGATGACCACCTTCACCTCGTCGATCTTCTTGTGTACCACTTTCAGCGCGTTGGTGAGGCCCGCCAGGGTGATGACAGCCGTGCCGTGCTGATCGTCATGGAAGATGGGGATATCGCACCGCTCTTTCAGCTTCCGCTCAATTTCAAAACAGCGGGGCGCGGCGATGTCCTCCAGATTCACCCCCCCAAAAGAGCCGGCCAAAAGGGCGACCGTGTTCACGATTTCGTCCACATCCTTGCTCCGGACGCAGAGGGGGATGGCGTCCACGTCTCCAAAAGCCTTGAACAATACGCACTTGCCCTCCATAACAGGCATGCCGGCCTCCGGGCCGATATCGCCCAGTCCCAGCACGGCAGTGCCGTCGGTGACGACGGCGACCGTATTCCAGCGCCGGGTCAGCTCATAGCTTTTGTTCACGTCCTTTTGGATCTCCAGGCAGGGCTCCGCCACACCGGGCGTATAAGCCAGGGAGAGCGCTTCCTTGGAATCCACAGCAGCACGGGGGGTTACCTCCAGCTTGCCTTTCCATTCATAGTGCAGGCGCAGAGACTCTTTTGCGTAATCCATATTGTATACACTCCTTATGTTTAATTGGATGTTGGAAGCAAGCTCCTGTCAGGATCCTTCGGCGACATGGGGCAGCGTGGAGCCGCCATAGGGCATGGCAATCACGGTAGCGCCGAGTCCACACTTGGCGATAGCGGCGTCATACGCCTCCTGCGGCGTGGGAAACGGCTTCAGGAAAAGCTGTTCCACGAATGAGTCCTCCAAGTCGGAGACCAGATAAATATCAGCCTTTTCCAGCACCATGGCGATGGCGGCGGCCTTGTGGCCGCCCAGACGGAATTCCCTCTGAATCCGTTCAATGAGGGAAGCTGGCGACGGGGCGGAAAGCATCCACTCCTCAAAAACGCGTTCCCCCAAGCCCTCGGCGCAAGAACCCATGAGCACGATCACGCCGCCGGGCTTTACCGCGTGCTTGGCGTTGTCCAATGCCTTTTGGGTTTGATATAGATTGAGGTCCTTTGGGGCTCCGCCCTGGGAGACCAGGACAACGTCCGCACGTTCCGGGATGTCCACCTTGTACAGCGTGTCCAGGAACGCGCATCCGGCCCGGTGTGCCTGTGTGACGTCTCCGGCGACCGCCTTGATGATCGCTTTGTGAGAATCCAGAATGACGTTGACGATAAAATCCACGCCCACCATAGCGGCGGCTTCTTCGATGTCCTCCCGGACCGGATTGCCCTCCAGACGTCCGGCGCATGCCTCGGGCTGTACCATACGGCTGTGGTTGGATTGGATGGCGTCTCTGGTGGAGACGCCGGGCATGATCGCCTTTGCGCCGCCGGAGTAACCGGCGAAATAGTGGTATTCGATATTGCCAAGGCAGATGCGGCGGTCCGCCTCAGCCACCCGGCGGTCGATGTCCACAGGGGTCCCCCGGGAGGTCACGCCGGCATGGACGCAGTCGGTGGCGTCCAGGTCCACACAGGCGATCTCCGTCCAAGCCTGCTCCCCGGCGAGATGCCGCTGTTCTTCAGGTGTATGTTTCCGGTGGCTGCCCAAGGCAAAGACCAGCGTGATGTCCTCCCGGCGTATCCCGGCGGCGTACAACTCGCTGAGGAGCGCGGGCATGACCTTCCAGGTGGGCATGGGCCGGGTGATATCACTGGTGATGATCGCGATCGTCTCTCCGGCTTTTACCAGCTCCCGGAGCCGGGGCGTTCCGATGGGGTGGTCCAGGGCGTCTTGGACAGCTGCCTCACCGGTGGCTCCGACAGGGATCGGATTGGTCTGGAGGATACGGAGAAGGCGGCTGTCCTCGACTGTCACAGTGTGTTCCTTGGCGCCGATTTTAAAGGAAATATCCATAAAGATCACCTCGTTTCTTCTATAAATACGATAAGTGCTTTCGGAATGATCGTCAAATATAGTTTTTATTGATTTTAATAAAAAATTTTTATATAATAAAAAAGAACACATCAAATTGGAGGGATTGCACATGACGCTTCAGCAGCTCCGTTACTTTGAGGCCGCCTGCCGGCTCGGCAGTATTTCCCGCGCCGCCGAGTCTCTGCGGGTCTCCCAGCCGTCGGTATCCATGGCGATCCGGGAATTGGAGAGGGAGTTCGGCGTGGTGCTGACGGTAAAGCGCTATCAGGGATTTGATTTGACGGAGGATGGCAGGATACTCTATGAGATGTCGGAGAGCCTCCTCCGGCACGCGGAGCACCTGACTGAACAAATGCGTGTCCGGAGTCAACGGCGCAGGCCGGTGAGGCTGGGAATTCCTCCCATGATCGGAACAGTCCTTCTTCCGGCCCTATACAGAGCGTTCCAGCGGCAGGGCTTGGATATCCTTCTCTCCACGGAGGAGCTGGGAACGAAAACGCTTCTCCACGACCTGCGGGAGAATACGCTGGACCTGGCGTTCATCTCCCACCGACTTCCTGTGGACCAGGAGTTTTCCTCTGTGCCCATCGCGGAAGCGGAGGTCGTCTGGTGCGCGCTGCAAGGCCACTTCCTGGCTGACCGGACGCAGATTTCCGTCCAGGAATTGGAGGGCGAACCGCTGGTGTTTTTCAATGACAGCTTTTCGGTGGGGGAGCTGCTCCTGCGGCAATTCTCGGAGGCCCATATCCGTCCGGATATCTTCCACACCACGGCCCAGCTCTCCACAGTTCAGAGCCTGATCCGCAGCGGGGCGGCTACAGGCTTCCTTTTGCGCTCCATGGCAGAGACCATACCGGGAACCGTATGTGTTCCGCTGTCGCCGCCGCTGTCCATGCATGTCAGCTTGGTGTGGAAGCAGAAACCCTTTCGGGATATGGCGCGGCTGATTTCTTTGTGTCAAACGATGATGCTGTGAGGGGGAATTTGCCTCCTTTTAGGCACATGGCGGCACGGATGCAAAACTACTATGACGGCCCCCAAAAAGATAAAAAGGTAAATGAACGGGTATCCTTCAAAAAATAGATTGTCAGTGTTGGCTACAGCGGCGCCTTGACCTTTCGGTACAGCTGTTATGTTGATCGGCCAGCTCAATGGTTTTTATGGAGCTTACAGCATCACGGTCCCACCATCATGCCTATGGATTTCACGATTCCAGAGACTATAAATTTTGTTCAGAGTCAGGGATCTTTCAGCCACTCTTTATATTCCTCCAGCGTAATTTCCTTCCTCACACTCCATTTTTCTCCCTGACTTTTTCGCCCCAGGAGTAGAGCCATGCCGGAGAGATCTTCCCGGTCTTCGCCCAGGCAAAACGTTTCTTGTGCTCCCGGCGGTAGGCGTTGAATACCTCTCCTTGCGCTTCATCCAGTGCTCGAGAGCGCCGGCCTCCTTGCAGACACGGCCTTTCTCATCAGTGGTGACATCGCAGTACTCAGTGGTGCCCCGGCTCTTGACGGCGAAATAAAGGCTGCAGTTTTTACACACCCGCATCCACTGTTCCCGCAGGCCGCACTGGCGCAAAAATAGTCAATCAGGTCATAGCTGCTGTTAGGATAAAGGACTTCAGCGAAGGCGTGTTTATCTGCCAGCTCGAATTTCAGCGGCGGTGCACAGAACTGGAAGGCTTTTAGTGTGTCGAAATCCTCACGGTGATATGGCAAGCATCCGAAAAAGAGGAAACAGCTATCTGCAGGTAGTCTCCATGGGCTACGACCACAACGGCAGCCGCCGCAGGCCACAGCAAAAGACTGTCCGTCCGCCGGAGGGACTGACGAGCAGGCAGAGGGAGAAGTGGCTCAATGAGCAGTTCTGTTCGAGCGGGAGAGTCGGGATACCCCAAAGACAGAGGACAAAAGCATGACCCTGGCGAAGTACATCGAAAGCATTTGGCTCCCGAAAATCGCACCTCACAAGCTGGCAAAGTCCACGCTGGCCCGGGACAAGCAGGATATTGACCGATTCCTGCCTGCTCTGGGTGGATACAAGCTGAAAGAGCTTCGTCCCGAACACTTCCGCAAATTCTACACGGAACTGCGGACAGTGAAAAGCCAAAACACCGGAAAGCCGCTCTCCGAGTGCACCGTTGAGGGTGTCCACGCATGTCTGTGCGGGATCCTTTCCGATGCCATGGAGGGCGGCTTTCTTGACCACAATCCCGCATGGCGGACATACCGCTATGCGGGAAAGAAGAAGGAAAAAATCATCGCTGACGAGGAAACAGTGCAGAAGCTGATCACGGCGCTGGAGGACGAGAGTATCAAGTACGAGACCTACTTCAAGATTATCATCGCCACGGGAATGCGGCGGGGCGAGTGCTGCGGCCTGAGATGGTCTGACCTGGACTGGCAGAAACGCACCATTCACATCCAGCGGAACGTGGTGAAGGTCAGCGGCGAGGAGATCATTGTGAAGGAGACCAAAACGACGGCAGGAGACCGCTATGTGTACTTTTCATCAGAGATGGGGAGCCTGCTGCAAGAGTACCGGCGGGAGTGCGAATGGCAGGCTGACGCCTACGAGGGCTTCCAGCTTACCGATGACGATTACATCTTCCGCCGCCACGACACGCATCTGCCCATGACGCCCAACAGCTTCACCTGGCGGTTTAATCTGATCCTGAAAAAGAACGGTTTGCCGGAGAAACTGAACGTCCATTCCCTCCGCCACACCAACGCAAGCCTGCTCATTGCCAACGGCACAGATGTAGCAACGGTAGCGGGCTTACTGGGCCACAGCCAGCCGTCCACGACGCTGGACATTTACACCCATGCCTTCGATAAGAACAAGAAAGCAGCCAGCGAAACGCTGCAAAGCGGGCTGGATATCTAAAATCACAGAGAGGAGGATAGAAAAAATCAGATGCCCATAATACGCTGCCCATACTGCTTTGCCGCTGACCTTGGTGTGGGCTGGCAGTATGGTGAGGGACTGGTGACCTTCAAGAAACACGGCCTGCTGGGAAACCGACTGAAATACCTGATCTGCCGGCAGTGTGGAGCCGTGCTGCACCAGTGCGTGGCGGAGCCGAGAAAATATTCCCCCGCAGGACAGAAATAGTAGCATAGTTGGATCAGATGTAGTCAGAAATAGTAGTCAAACCGCCATTCAAATTCAAGAATAAATCTATAAAGAAAACCACCGAAAATATCAAGTTTTCGGTGGTTTTTGGTACGCCCGACTGGATTCGAACCAGCGGCCTTCAGAGTCGGAGTCTGACGCGCTATCCAACTGCGCCACGGGCGCATACCTAAAACGATATGAAATTTTCGGGTTTCCGCTATCCGGGAAAATAGTAGTCAAACAGTAGTCAGCCCGCAACGTTTTTTCCTCTGCCGTCCCGCCAACGCCCCTGTTTGCAGGGCTTTGCGCCGTATCTCAGCCGGAGCTGTCAGAAACGTCGGAGTCTGACGCGCTATCCAACTGCGCCACGGGCGCATAAATAAAAGACATGTCATCTCACACATCTTTGGCTAGTATAGCAGAGTTTTGGTTTTCTGTAAAGTGCTTTTTGGAAAAAATTTTTGTAAAAAGGATTGTTAAAAAAATTGACAAGTTAAACGATTTGGTCTAAACTAGATTTGAGAATAATTTAACGATTTCGGTTTCTAAGGAGTGAATGATCTTGAAGAAAGAGAATATCTCTGACGCGGTGATTCGCCGGCTGCCCAGGTATTACCGTCAGTTGACAGATTTATGCAATCGGGGCGTCATCCGGATATCCTCCCATTCTCTGGGACAGGAAATGAATATTACCGCCTCGCAGATCCGGCAGGATTTCAGCTGCTTCGGCGAATTTGGACAGCAGGGATATGGCTATAATGTGGAGGAGCTGCGCGCTGAGATCGGCCATATTCTGGGTGTGGACAACAACCACCATCTGGTCATGATCGGTGTGGGCAATCTGGGACATACGCTGCTGCAAAAGTTCCTGTTTTCCCAGGCCGGCTTTACAGTAGACGCCGCTTTCGACGTCTCTCCGGCGGCCGTTGGGACCACGGTGAACGGGGTGCCCATCTATTCCATGGACGATCTGGATACCTATATTCGGGGGCACAGTGTGGATGTGGTGGTGCTGACGATCCCACAGTCTGTGGCGCAGGACACCGCTGACCGTCTTATAAACCTGGGTATCAAGGGCTTCTGGAACTTTACCAACGTGGAATTGAGCAGCAGCGATCCGGATGTGAAGTTTGAAAACATCCACTTTGCGGACAGCCTGCTAACCCTCAGCTATCGGATCGCCAACCGCTGACGTACCGCCTCGGCATCGCCGCCAGGCTGACGAAAGGATACATACCCACTTATGAGAAAAAAACTTGCCGCGCTGCTTCCGGTCTGTGTGCTGCTGGCCGCCGCTGTATGGGTCTTTGCCGCGGGAGACTCCGGCGACCCGCTGGCGTCGCTGTCCTATCTCAACGGCACATTTACCGAGGCGGTGGAAAAAAAGATCGATAAACGGCTGGACGCCTCGGATGAGGCGATCCTGGAGGGCGGAAGCGGAGATGTGGACATCCCCGCCGCCACGGCTGCCACCTGGATGGAGCGGCGCATGAAGCAGGCGGACCTGCTGACCGGCACCACCGGGACCAATGTTCTGCTGTTGGCCGGCGGCGTCCAGGTCACATATGCCGGCAGCGCCGTAGTGGATGTCACGGCGGGCACCGTTGTGCCCAGCGGCACCGCACTGGCGGCAAAGCACCGCTATATGGTGGCGGAGGATACCACGGCTACATTTACGGTCACAACAAAGACTGCGGTGGTGGATTATCAGGGGGAGCATACGTTCCAGGAATCCGGCATGACAGATTATAACGCCATGGCGGGCGCGCTGAAAACGCTGAATCTGTTCAAGGGCAGCTTTACCGGATACGGCGAGGGCTTTGATCTGGAAGTAGCGCCCACGCGGCTGCAGGCCCTCATTATGTTCATCCGCGTTCTGGGAGAAGAGGAACAGGCTCTGGCCTGGACCGGCACCACCCCCTTTACAGACATCGCCAAAGGCTCTGACGCGGAGAAATATGTGGGCTACGCGTACAGCATGGGCTATACCAATGGATACAGCGCGACCCAGTTCAAACCCGCTGGCGCCGTCAATGCCAAACAGTACACGGAATTCGTCCTGCGGGCCATGGGATACAGCTCCGTAGCCAATACCAATTTGGAGGATACCCTGTTCCGTGCCCAGGAAGCTGGTGTCCTGACCGCCGGCGAGGCCGCCATGCTCCAGCAGGACAAATTCCTGCGGGCCGAGCTGGTCTATATCTCCTATTACGCGCTGGAGGCCGTGCTGCCGGACGGCAGCGGGACGCTGGGCGACCTGCTGTGCGAGAAGGGCGTGTTCACCAGCCGGGCGTACCGGGAGGCTGAGGACATGGTGACGAGCTGGCGTTTGTAAAACAGCAGGAACCAGAAGCGCGGGGGCGCATACTATGGATTGAGACCGCTTCGTCCGGTCTACATCTCATAGGAGGTCCCAATATGTGCAATAACGGTTTTGGCGGCGGTAACTGCTGCTGGATCATCATCCTGCTGATCATCATCTGGTGCTGCTGCGGCAGCAATAACAACAGCTGGGGCGGCTGTGGCTGCGGCAACGGCTGCAACAACTCTTCCTGCTGCTGATCTCCGAAGATCATGACAAGCGCCCCGGGGCCAAAAGCCCCGGGGCGCTTGATTCTACCTCCGGTCGATTGCTTTTTGGACCAAAACAGGATAGGATACGGGCAGAGGTGATGCGTGATGGAGAGGATCGGCGGCCTGATCCGGCAGGCCCGGATGGAGCGGGGACTGACACAGCGGGAACTGGCGGAGCGGCTCCATGTGACGGACAAGGCGGTCTCCAAATGGGAGAGGGACATCTGCCGTCCGGATGTGGAGCTGCTGGAACCCCTGGCCCGGGAACTGGATATCCCCCTGCTGCGGCTGCTGGGGGTGGAAAAGGAGCCGGAGCAGGGGGTGCGGGACCTGCTGGAGAGCTCCGCGGCGGAGGTGCGCCGCAAGGCCGGACAGATCAACCGAAGGTGGGGCGGCCTGCTGGCTGTCCTGCTGCTGGCGGGCTGGGTCTGGCTGGTTTTCTCCGGCTACCGCCTTTCCCCGGAGGAGGCGGCACGGGGACAGCTGTTTTTCAGCGATGGAACGGAGAAAGTGGTGCTGCGGGAGAGACTGTATGACTGTGACATGTTCCTCTTTGACGCGGGGGAGACGTACCGCATGACCTTTGTGCGGAAATTCGGCCCCCTGTGGGCGCCTTTGGGCTTTGAGACCTATGGCCCCAAGCGGAACGACACCATCGAATACTTGGGAGGCGCCACCTTTCAGGGGACCTTTGGATTCATGCTCCTCCGCTGTCATGATTCGGCGGTGGAGACCGTCACTGTGGATCTGGGCGAAAAGAACGCGATTACCCAGCCGGTGAACGGGGAGGAGATCACCGTGCTCCGCTGGCCCGCAGAGATGCAGCAGCCCTTTGAACGCACGCCCACGGCGGTGGCCCAGGATGGGGACGGGACGGTGCTGTACCATCTGGACATGCTCCAATACAGAGGAAAATATGGTATTTTGACCATTGACCCGAATATTTACCACTGGTGGGAGGGTCCGGAGGGAAGCTTTCCCGGCTATGAAGAGGATCTGAAAAACAGATAGGGAGGGGACCGCATTGGCGGTCCCTTTTTCCATGCGGCGAGGCCGGATCATTTTTCCATTTTGCAATCCATTTGACACCGCTTTGCGGTCGTTTTGCGGGATTGCGCAAAAGTGCAGGACGGAGAAAAAGGGGGACTGGCTATGAAACAGTATGTATGGACGGTGTCCGCAAGGGATGACAAACCGTCAAAACCGTGGTATAATCCCTCTCGAACTGTAAAAAACACAGGAGGACCCTATGGAGAACTATTTTGAACCCCACCTGACCGCGGACCAGCTCCGGGCCATCAGCTCCATCGGCCTGGCCCACATGGGGGACGCGGTGTTTGAGGTGCTGGTCCGTGCCTGGCTGTGCGCCCATGGCAGGGCCACCGGAAAAGGGCTGCACCAGGCCACCGTCCGGCTGGTGTGCGCGGAATCCCAGGCGGAGAAGGCGGAGCGCATCCTGCCCCTGCTGACAGAGGAGGAGCTGGCGGTGTTTAAACGGGGGCGAAACGCCCAGGTCCACACCGTTCCCGGCCACGCCAGCCGGGCCCAATACGGCGGAGCCACCGCGTTGGAGGCGCTGCTGGGCTGGCTCTATCTGCGGGGAGAGCGGGACCGCATCAACGAACTGTTCTGCAGGATGATGGAGGAATGAGTTATGCCCCTGGACGCGGTATGTTTACAAGCGGTGGCAGAGGAACTGCGGCCCCAGCTTCTGGGACTGCGCATCGATAAGGTCCAGCAGCCGGCCAGAGATCAGGTGATTTTGCTGCTGCGGGGCAACAAGCGCCTGCTGCTGAACGCGGGGGCCAACGCGCCCCGCATCCAGCTGACGGAGACGGCCCGGGACAATCCGGCGGAGCCGCCTATGTTCTGCATGCTGCTGCGCAAGCACCTGGTTGGCGCCCGGGTGGCGGAGATCACCCAGCCGCCCCTGGAGCGCTTGGTGCGGCTGGAGCTGGACATCACAGACGACTTTGGACAGCCCGGACGGCGGACGCTGGTGCTGGAGGCCATGGGCCGCCGCTCCAATCTCATCCTGCTGGATGGGGAGGGCCGTATCCTGGATTGCATGCGCCGGGTAGACGCGGACATGTCCGCCCAGCGGCAGGTCCTGCCGGGACTTTACTATGAGCCGCCCGCCTCCACCGGCCGCCTGCCGGTGACGGAGGAGACAGAGGCGGGCTTTCGGGAAAAGCTGTCCGCCGCCAATCCGGAGCGGCAGCTGGACGCCTTTTTGCTGGACAGCTATTTCGGCATCTCCCCGCTGATGGCCCGGGAGCTGGCCTTTCGGACCGCTGGGGAGACGGACAGGCATATCTTTGAGCTGGACCGGACCGGGGAGGACCGGCTGTGGGGTGAGATACAGGAATTTGTAAAGACTGTACAGGAGAGTGCCTTCACGCCATATCTGCTGAAGCAGGAGGGCCGTCCGGTGGAATTCGCCTGTGTGTCCATCGCCCAATATGGCTCCGCCGTGACCCTGGAGCGGTACGAGAGCTTTTCGGCCCTGCTGGATGATTTCTACGAGGTCCGGGAGCGCCAGGAGCGGGCGCGCCAGCGGGGGGCGGACCTGCTCCGCACCGCTACCACCGCCCGGGACCGTCTGCGGCGGAAGCTGGCTTTGCAGGAGAAGGATTACGCCGCCACCCAGAACCGGGACGAGCTGCGGATCTGCGGCGACCTTATCACCTCCAACCTCTACCGGGTGGAGCGGGGGCAGAGCCGGTTCACCTGTGAGAATTTTTACGACCCGGACTGCGCCTCCATCACCATCCAGCTGGACCCGCTGCTGACGCCTCAGCAGAACGCCGCCAAATACTATAAGCGCTATACCAAGGCCAAGACCGCCGAGAGGTATCTCCGGGAGCAGATGGAGATCGCCCGCCGGGATCTGGAGTATTTGGAGAGCGTGCTGGAGGAAATCGAGCACGCGGAGACGGAGCAGGATTTCATCGATATCCGCAGTGAGCTGAAGGATGCCGGCTTCCTGCGCAGGCAGGGAAAGGGAAAGAAGGAGCTGAAGCGGACGGCAAGGCCCCGGGAGTTCCGCACCACCAGCGGCTTCCGCGTGCTGGTGGGCCGCAACAACCGCCAGAACGACAAGCTGACGCTGAAGGACGCGGACTACCGGGATATCTGGCTCCACACCCAGAAGATCCATGGCTCCCATGTCATCCTCTGCACCGGGGGACAGACGCCGGACGACGACACCATCGTGGAGGCTGCGAAGCTGGCCGCTTATTATTCCCGGGCCAGGGAGAGCGGCAATGTCCCTGTGGACTATACACTGGTGAAAAACGTGAAAAAGCCCGCCGGAGCCCGTCCCGGCATGGTCGTCTATCCCACGTACCAGACGGTGAACGTCACGCCGGACGAGGCGTTGGTCAAGCGGCTGCAGGTGAAGTGAGGGACCGATAAAACAGAAGAAACAGCGGGAGGGGGACGCAAAGCGTCCCCCTCCTGTATTCGGCTGTCATGCCATGTGAGGCGCGTGGCCGTTTTCCTCGCCGCTGCGGAACAGCAGCGTGATGCACCACAGGCCCGCCAGTCCCACCAGGGCATAGATGACGCGGGACAGAACAGCCATCTGGCCGCCGCACAGGAACGCCACCGTGTCGAAGCCGAACAGGCCGATGCCGCCCCAGTTCAGAGCGCCGATGACAGCCAATACCAGCGCGATCTTGTCGATTATCATGGTCAACCCTCCATTCAAACCCTTGGGCAGGGTTTTACAATAGGGTGTCCATCCGGTGCAAAACTATGCGCCGCGGAGATCATGGGTCGTTTTTTCAGTTCTAAGTTGAAAAATCCGGAACAGCTGTTATAATAGGCAACATACAAAACTTGCAGACGACTGCGGTAGGGAGAGAGCATATGAATATTGTATGTCTGGACATGGAGGGCGTTTTGGTGCCCGAGATTTGGATTGCCTTTGCTGAGGCCAGCGGCATCCCGGAGCTGAAGCGGACCACCCGGGACGAGCCCGACTATGACAAACTGATGAAATGGCGCCTGGGCATTTTAAAGGAGCACGGCCTGGGCCTGAAGGAGATCCAGGAGACCATTGCGAAGATCGACCCGCTTCCCGGCGCCAAGGCGTTTTTGGATGAACTGCGTTCCATCACCCAGGTGGTCATCCTCAGCGATACCTTTGAGGAGTTCGCAAGGCCCCTGATGAAAAAGCTGGATTGGCCCACCATTTTCTGCAACTCCCTGGAGGTGGCGGAAAACGGGGAGATCACGGGCTTCAGGATGCGCTGCCTGCAGTCCAAGCTGACCACGGTCAAGGGATTACAGGCCATTGGCTATGAGACCATCGCCAGCGGCGACAGCTATAATGACCTGGGTATGATCCAGGCCAGCAAGGCGGGCTTCCTGTTCAAGAGCACGGAGAAGATCAAGGCGGACCACCCGGAGATCCCGGCCTATGAGACCTTTGAGGAGCTGCTGGCCGCCATCAAAGCGGCGCTGTGACGCGGACAGGGGGAACGTGATATACAAGTGGGCAGAAGAGCTGGTTGCTTGCATTTGCGCATTCTTGGCCCTGCTATGTGCTTTTTTGTTGATCGTTTTTTATCATGAACGAGTGATCGATTTTATTATCCCATTCTTTTTTATGATCTTAGTTGTTTTGGGCAGTTGGAGAATTGTTGATTTCATTTATCAATATGCTGTTACTGTTATTTAATTCTAAAACAATTTTGGAAGAGTGAGCAAAAGGCAATATTCCTATGAATGAAAAGTTTCAAAAGCTGGGCTTTTACCCGGCGAATATCCTGCTGCCCAAACCAGGGGTGGATATGACCAGGTGGGCCGTGGTGGCCTGCGACCAGTTCACCTCCCAGCCGGACTACTGGCAGGCGGTGGAGAATACCGTGGGGGCCGCGCCTTCCACGCTGCGGATGATCCTGCCGGAGGCCCAGCTCCACGCGCCGGATGTGGATACCCATATCCGGCGGATCAACGACGCCATGGACCGCTATCTGCGCCAGGGTGTGTTCCGCACTTTGGAAAATACGCTGCTGTACATCGAACGGACCCAATCCGACGGAAAGGTGCGCCATGGCCTGATCGGCATGGTGGACCTGGAGCGGTATGACTTCACCCCCGGCAGCGGCGCGCTGATCCGCGCCACAGAGGGCACGGTCCTCTCCCGCATCCCGCCCCGTGTCCGGGTGCGGCGGGACGCCGCCCTGGAGCTGCCCCATGTCATGCTGCTGATCGACGATCCGAAGAGGACCGTGATCGAGCCGCTGGCGGCCCAAAGCGCCGCCCTGGAGCGGGTCTATGCTTTCGGCCTTCAACAGGGCGGCGGCCATCTGGCGGGCTGGAAGTTGACGGCGGCACAGACGGATGCCGCGGCGGACGCGCTGGCGGCGCTCTGCACGCCTGAGGAGATGGAGAGGAAATACGGCATGGGGGACACTGCGCCGATGCTGTTTGCCGTGGGCGACGGAAACCACTCTCTGGCCGCTGCCAAGCAGTGCTATGAGGATCTGAAGCGCCATACGCCGCAGGACCAGTGGGCGTCTCTGCCCGCCCGGTATGCCCTGGTGGAGGTGGTGAACATCCACGATGACGCCATGGAATTCGAGCCGATCCACCGGGTGCTCTTCGGCGTGGAGCCGGAGGGGGTCCTGGAGGCACTCAAGGCCTTTTATCCCGGCGCCCATGAGGGGCAGGGGAGCGGCCATACCATTGCCTATGCCTATGCGGACCGCACTGGGACCGTTACGGTGCCGGAGCCTCGGGGACAGTTGGCGGTGGGGACCTTGCAGGCTTTTATCGACGCCTATATCAGGGAAAACGGCGGCGAGGTGGACTACATCCATGGTGACGAGGTCACTGTCCAGCTGGGCGCCAGGCCCGGCAACATCGGCTTCAGGCTCCCCGCCATGGGCAAGGAGCAGCTGTTCAAGACCGTCATGACCGACGGTGTCCTGCCCCGCAAGACCTTCTCCATGGGCCGCGCCCAGGATAAACGGTACTATGTGGAGGCCCGCAGGATCAAATAAACAAGTTCAAACACGCCCCGGCGGAAGTTCCGCCGGGGCGTGCTTTTGCGCCCAAATAAACCATGGGCGCGGGGCTTTATGACATGGTCGTGATATTCAGGGTCTCGGTCACAGTTTGGCCGCCGCCGCATTCCAGCATGACGTCCAAATGTCCCATGCTCATGATCTCCAGGGACATATCCAGCGGGAGCAGGGAGATGGACCGGGCCGAATCCACCGCCTGGACCCCCACCTGCTGCCGCTGATTGAAGGTCTCTGTCCCGGTGGGAGTGATGAACGCGGAGACAGCGAAAACGGGAGCCGCCTCGCTGTCTTGAAAGCTGACTGCCATGAGCACCTGAGTCTCCGGCGCGAAAAGCAGCCAGCCGTCCCCCAGGTCCGGCCGGAGGGGCGTGCCATCCGGGGCAAAAAAGGCGATGCTGGTGACGGACGGCAGACCATCCTCTGCCTCCGGTCCCGGCGGCGTGTCCCCTGGTCGGAGGACGGCACCTAAAGCGATCAGAGCAGCCAGCAGGAGACCGCCCAGGAACAGGGAAAGGGGCTTCCAGAGATTTTTGGCGTTCGCCGGGAGTTCCTCGCCGGTGAATTCCACACCCAGGATCTCCGTGAGGGCGCTCAGGTTTTCCAGGCTCGGCTCCGCGTTGCCCATCTCCCATTTGGAGACCGCCTGGCGGCTGACGCCCAGCCGCTCTGCCAGCGCCTCCTGGGTCATGCCCGCCTGCTCCCGGGCTTCCCGAATTTGATCGGCTTTGCTCATGTGTGATCCCTCCTCGTTTTTATGGGACCAGCATAGCAGATCGCGCCGGTTGCGTCCACCAACTTTGCGCAACTGCCCGGTTGCGGCGGAAAATTCTTCTGCCGCCGGGCTTTTCCGCCGGAGGGAGATATGGTAAAATAATCGCAAAGCGATTATTTTACCTAAGATCGCCATTTTCCTCCCCGGCTCCGCCGGGAACCGGAAAATATGGCTTGATGATACCATTTTGCTTACGCTTCATGGTATCATCAAGCAAATCGTACAGCAGGGGAGCGGCATATGGAGCGGATGACACAACAGGCCCCGGCCAAGGTGAATTTGGCGCTGGATATCCTGGGGCGGCGGCCGGACGGATATCATGACATGCGGATGGTGATGCAGACGGTGTCCCTCTGCGATGCCGTTACGGTGGTGAAACGGGAAAAAGGGTTTTCCCTTCACACCGAGGGACTGGAGCTGCCGGAGGGAAAAAAGACCCTGGAACAGCGGGCGGCGGAGGCGTTCTTCGCCGCCGTTGGCCGCTCCATGCCAGGGCTGTCCGTGACCTTGGAAAAGCGGACCCCTGCCTACGCGGGTCTTGGCGGCGGCAGCGCCGACGTGGCGGCGCTCCTGCGCATCCTGCGGGACGCCTATGCGCCGGACCTGCCGGGGGAGGCATTGGAGCGCATCGGCCTTCAGGTGGGCAGCGACATGCCCTTCTGTGTCCGGGGCGGCACGGCGCTGGCGGAGGGCCGGGGGGAGGTCCTGACGGACCTGCGGCCTCTGCCGTGCTGCTTTTTCGTCCTCTGCAAGCCGGATTTCGGCATTCCCACCCCGTCGCTGTTTGCCCTGGTGGACTGCCGGGACGCATGGCGGAGCCGCCCGGATATCAGCGGGATGCTGGCCGCGCTGGAGACCGGGGACCTGGACGGTGTGGCGGCACGGCTGGGGAACGTGTTCGAGGAGGTCCTTCCGGAGCCGTATCATGAGGTGTTCGCTATCAAACGGCGCCTGCTGGACCTGGGGGCGCTGAACGCCGCCATGAGCGGTTCCGGCCCGGCTGTGTTCGGCATTTTCCGGACCCGGCTGGAAGCGGAAGCGGCGGTACGGGCGCTGAAAGAGACATATACCCAGACCTTTTTGGCGGAGCCGGTGGGGAAGCTGATATGACAGGGGGGAAAACATGAATGGGATGCAGACGGCATTTTTTCGGGCGCTGGCGCGCATACAGGAGGAATGTGTCCAAACCGCTTTATGCAGTTACCAGGCGGGAGACAGTGTCCCTGATTTGCTATACGATGTGACCTATGAGACGATCATCTCCATCCTGACCATGATCGACGGATATGATGCGGAAAACCGGCTGGCACTGATCGATCGCAACACAGGAGCCGATTTGAAGGAGTGCCCCTTTGTGGAGCTTCACGACGCCGCATGCGTGTATTTGAAAATAAAAGATCATGTTTAATATGGTATAAAATGGAGGATTTCTGTCCATGATTCTTCAAAAGGCCGGATAACGGCCTACATAGAAAAGGATGGAAATCAAATGAAAACAACGGAAAAGGCCGGAAAGAGGCTGAAAAGATTGGAGATCGCCCTGCTGATCGGACTGGCGGCGCTCCTGGTGTCCGGGACCATGGCCCTGCGGACGCAGGACGATTTGGCGGATAAGGTGGTGCGGCTCCATGTGCTGGCCAACTCCGATTCCGAGGAGGACCAGGCGCTGAAGCTGCAGGTCCGGGATGTGGTGCTGGAGCGGGCCACGGAGCTGCTGAAGCAGTCGGCGGACCGTGAGGAGGCCGAAGCCCTGCTCCGGGAGGACTTGGCGGAATTGGAGCGCATCGCGGAGACGGAGATCCGGTCCTGCGGCTATGCCTATCCGGTCGCTGTGGAGTTGACGGCTGCGGAGTTTCCCACCAAGGAGTACGACGGCTTTACCCTGCCTGCCGGAGAGTATCTGGCCCTGCGGGTCCTGATCGGGGAGGCCAAAGGACAGAATTGGTGGTGCGTGGTGTTCCCGCCGCTTTGTACCGCCGCGTCGGCAGACGTGCCCGCCTCCGCGCTGGCGGCTGGCTTTTCACAGGAGGAGATCAACCTGATCACAGAGGAAAACGAGGGCTATGTGCTGAAATTCAAAGCGGTGGAATTTTGGGAGGAGCTGCAGAAGAGATGGAATTGAAAGCAGGAGGAACGCTGTTCGCGGTGCGGGATTTGAAGGAGTCCCTGACATTTTATAGAGACGTGCTGGGCATGGAGATCGTCAACGACTTCGGCGCCAATGTGGTCCTGTCGGGAGGATTGTCCCTCCAAACACTGGAGAGCTGGGCAGGATTCTTGGGAAAGCAGATGGAGGCGGTCCGCTTTGGCGGCAATGATGCGGAGCTGTACTATGAGGCCGACGACTTCGACGCCTTTTTGAAGATCCTGGAGCAGCGCCCGGAGGTGGAGCTGGTGCATCCGGCCCAGGAGCACGGCTGGGGCCAGCGGGCGGTGCGGCTGTACGACCCAGACCGCCACATCATCGAAGTGGGGGAGAGCATGGCAAAAGTGGCCCGCCGCTTCTTTGACAGCGGCCTCAGTGAGGAGGGCGTTGCCCGCCGGATGGATGTCAGTCTGGAATACGTCAGGGAACTGCTGAAATAAACGTGAAACAGCCGCCGGGAATCTCCCGGCGGCTGTTTCATTGATCAGGTCATTGATACCGCCCTTTCCAAATACGCCTCGATATCAAACGCCAACAGTTTCGTATCTCCCTTTAAGTACAGCGGATGGTGGGGATGACCGGATTTCAGGAGAGGCCCGGCGGTGTACCACTGGGCGCCCGCGGCCTGACCGTCGGCGGCGAAGTCCCGCATACAGTCCATGAGGTAATCCCGCTTTTCAATGATGTTGCCCCAGGCGGCCCAGACCGCCGGGTGCTCCGACAGGGAGAGCAGGTAGCGGAAGGCCTTGCGGTTTTCCCCATGGAGCAGGGGATTGAGGACAGGCTCCATGTCGTCGGGCCGGGTGGCCCGCTGGGCGTAGACGTTGAACATCAGAAAGCTGTCGTACCCGTTGGCCAGGGCGATGCGCTGGGCGGATTGGAGCGTGGGGTCCAGCGCGTCCGGCGCGGCAGTGGAGGGGTTGATGCCCACGCAGATCAGCGGCTTTTCGCCCCGGGTGCCCAGGATGTAACGGTAATCGGAATAGGCATTGGGGACGTACAGCCAGCGGCTGACATCATAGCCAGGCGACGGCCGCAGCGCGGCTTCCAGCGCCGGCTCAAACAGCTCCAATTGGATGGTATCCGTAGTCCCTTGGGGAATGTGAGGCATCGTTTCGTCCTCCTGTTTTCATATTTTTGGCGGGATCGCACAGGAACGGCGGAGAGACGGCGGCTGTGCGCCTATCCGTGGGGCAGCTCCATCTCATGCGCCATGGGGACGAAGCCGTACGCCTGATACAGGGGCCGCCCCATGTCCGTCGCCTCCAGCGAGATATGTGTGACGCCCCGCGCTTTGGCGGCGGAGACCAGCAGGTCCAGGGTGTGGATGGCGATGCCCCGCCTTCTGTGGGTGGGCGCGGTATACATATTCATGATATAGGCCTTTTCTCCGGTGGGGTCGTGGTATGTGGGCATCACACGGAAAAAGCTGATGCCGCCGGTCCCCACCACCTGTCCGTTGTCAAAAACCAGATATACGATACAGCTTCCGTCCCGCAGGGCGCGGCTGTAATAGTCCTGAGACTGCTGGGCCACCGCAGACAGATCCACAGTCTCCTCCAGATGGTTGACAGCCCGCAGCACTTGGATACGGGTCCTTACCAGCAGGGGGATGTCGGACAGGTCCGCTTGGCGGTAGATCAATTCCATAGGGCGCCTCCACTTTTGTGTTCTCTCTCCGCTTTTATACCATATTCCGTGGGATTTTACAAGATGCGCCAAAAAGGGACGGCGCAAGGGCGAAAAAGAGGGTGCGCGGCGGCGCGGAATATGGTATGATAAGCGGGAAAAGCACAAGAGCAAGGAGGCACCGCCATGCTGACGATTTTGATCGGCCGGGCCAAGACGGGAAAATCCAATGCGGTCCTGCGCCGCATCGCGGAATTGGGAGACACAGGGGAGCAGATCCTGCTGGTGCCGGAGCACGCCTCCCACCAGGCGGAGGTAGACCTCTGCGCGGCCTGCGGGCCAACGGCCAGCCGTCATGCGGAGGTGCTCAGCTTCCGGCAGCTGAGCAGCCGGGTGCTGAGTATTACCGGCGGCATCGCCCAGGTGACGCTGGACGCGGGCGGCAAGCTGCTGACGCTGCAAAAAGCGCTGTTGGAAATGGCGCCGGAGCTGACGGTATACCGCCGCCCCTCCCAAAAGTCCTCCTTTTTGCAGCAGCTCTTGGACCTGTTCGACGAGCTGCGCTGTTATGACGTGACGCCGGAGACGCTCTACGCCAAGGCCCAGGATATCTCCGGTGCGACACACGATAAGCTCTGCGACCTCAGCCTGCTGTACGGCGCCTATGAGGCCAGGCTCAAGCGGCCCGGATGGGACGCCCGGGACCGGATGACCAAGCTGTGCGACAATTTGGAGGCATCCGGCTACGCCAGGGGCAAGGATATCTTCATCGATGGCTTTACATACTTCAACGCCCAGGAACGGCGGGCGCTGGGCATTCTCCTGCGGCAGGCCCGGTCCGTTACCGTGACGCTGCTGGGGGAGCTGGACAGCCGGGAGGAGATCTTTGAGGCAAGCCTGAAAACCTTGGGACAGCTGGGCCGTCTGGCGGCGGAAAACGGATGCCGGATGGAGATCCAGGAGCTGAAGGCGGAGGACGAAACGGCGCTGGGCCATGTGGAGCGGTATTTCTTCGGAGGGACCGTGCCCTTTGCGGGGGAGAGCGGAGCGGTCCGCGTCCGGGAGGCGGACACCGTCTTTTCAGAGGTGGAACAGACGGCGGCGGAGATCCGGCGGCTGGCAGCGGTGGGAGCGTGCCGCTACCGGGACATCACCGTAGCGGCCCGGAATATGGGGGACTACGAGGGCGTTATCGAGACGGTTTTTGAGCGGTACGGCATCCCGGCGTATCTCAGCCGCCGCAGCGATATTCTGGAAAAGCCGGCCTTGAGCCTGCTGACCGGCGTGCTGTCCGCCATCGGCAACGGGTATGAGTACGACGATATGTTCCGCTGGCTGAAAACGGGCCTTGCCGGACTGACCGCGGAGGAAGTAGACCTGCTGGAAAACTATGTCATCCGATGGGAGATCCACGGCCAGATGTGGCTGCGGGACTTGGACTGGACGGAGAATCCCAGCGGCTACGGCGCGCCCTGGAATGAGGAGCGACAGGCCCGTCTGGCCCAGGTCAATGAATTGCGGAAGCGGGTGCGCGGGCCGCTGCTTCGACTGACGGAGGGACTGAAAACCAGCGAGACCGCGGGTGGAAAAGTGGATGCCCTTTACAGCTTTATGGAGGAGCTGGACCTCCAAAGCGCACTGGAAACGCAGATGCGCGCCCAGGCGGAGGGGGGACGGCTCCAGGACGCGGAGGAGACCGCCCAGCTGTGGGACATCCTCTGCGGCGTTCTGGACCAGTTCGTGGAGATCCTGGGCGGAGAGCCCATGGGGCTGGACGAATTCACAAGGCTGTTCCGCCAGGTGCTGACGCAGTACAGCGTGGGCACCATTCCCGTGTCCCTGGACCAGGTCAGCGTCAGCGAGATCACCCGGAATGACCGCCATACGGCGAAATACCTGTTCCTGCTGGGGACCAACGACCATGTGCTGCCGGACCCCGGCCAGAGCGGCGGCATCCTGAACGACGACGACCGGGACGAGTTGGCCCAGCGGGGCGTTGAGCTGGCCCCCACCGGCATGGAGCGGATGGGCATCGAGCTGCAGAATCTCTATGCCGCCCTGGCCCAGCCGACAGTGGGGCTGACAATCAGCTATCCGGTGACGGATGTATCCGGTGCCGAACTGCGGCCCGCCTTTGTGGTGGACCGCCTGCAGGCACTGTTTCCGGCGCTGAAAGTCGAAAAAGAGGGAAATAACAAGGATTACCGCTTAACAGCTGTAACGCCGGCTCTGGAGACTGCGGGCCAGGCCCCCCATGGAAAACTGTGGCGCTATTTCCAGTCAGCTCCCGTGTTTCAGGAGCGCCTCTCCGCCATGGGGCGGGCGGCTGATCTGAAACGCGGCTCCCTGTCCCGGGCAGCGGTGCGGGCGCTGTATGGCGACCGCGTCACCATGTCCGCGTCCCGGCTGGAGCGGCTGCGCTCCTGCCACTTCGCCTACTTCATGGAATATGGCCTTCGGGCACAGCCCCGGGAGGCGGCGGCCTTCGACGCGCCCCAGATCGGAACGTTTCTGCACTTTCTGCTGGAAAACGTCACCCGGGATGTGCTGGCCCAGGGCGGCTTCGCCCAGGTGGACGAGGAGGCCCTTCACGCCCTAGTGCGGCGGTATACCGACCAGTATGTGGCCCGGGAACTGCACAATTTTCAGGAGAAAAACGCCCGGTTCCGCTATCTCTTCGCCCGCCTGCGGAACACCGCCTATGCCGTCATCGACCAGGTGGCGGAGGAGATGCGGCACTCGGATTTTATTCCGCTGGCGTTTGAGCTCTCCTTTGGCGGCCATGGCACGCTGCCGTCGGTGGTGATCTCCGAGCCGGACGCAGAGCTGCGCGTCGGCGGCAAGGTGGACCGGGTGGACGGCTGGGTCAAGGACGGCAAATTGTACCTGCGGGTGGTGGACTACAAGTCCGGAAAGAAGAAATTTGACCTGGCGTCGGTGCGGATGGGCCTGGATATCCAGATGCTGCTGTATCTCTTTACTCTGCAAAAAGAGGGAAAGGCCCACTTTGGGAAGGAGATTGAACCGGCGGGGGTGCTGTACCTGCCGGCCCGGGACGAGATCCTGTCCGCGGAGCGGAATATCCCCGCGGAAAAGCTGTTGAGCGAGCGGGAAAAGCAGCTGAAGCGCTCCGGATTGCTGCTGGCGGAGCCGGAGGTCCTTCAGGCCATGGAGCATGAGGCGCTGCAATCGCCCCATTACCTGCCTCTGCGGGTGGGGCGGGACGGCAGCCTGTCCGGCAGTATTGCCTCGGCGGCGCAGCTGGGAAAGCTGGGGCAGTATGTGGAAAAGCTGCTGCATCAGATCGCCCAGGAGCTGCGCCAGGGCAACATCGACGCGGACCCCTGCTGCCGCAGCGAGGATGACAGCTTCTGCCAGTTCTGTGACTGGGCCGACGCCTGCCACTTCCAGGACGGCCGGGACGGCGACCATCTGCGCTATATCCTGCCGGTAAAGACCGAGGAATTTTGGAAAATGATCGAGGAGGGAGGGGACTGACATGGCAAAATTGACGCTCACGCCCCAGCAGCAGGCTGTGGTGGAAAACCGGGGCGGCAGTCTGCTGGTGTCTGCCGCCGCCGGCTCCGGCAAGACCAAGGTCCTGGTGGAGCGCCTCTTCCGGTATGTGATGGAGGAGCACTGCCATGTGGACGATTTCCTCATTATCACCTACACCAAGGCCGCGGCGGCGGAGCTGCGGAGCAAGATCGCGGCGGAGCTTTCCAAGCGGCTGGGTGAAACGCCCAATGACCAGCACCTCAAGCGCCAGCTCCTGCGGGTGTATCAGGCGGATATCAAAACGGTGGACGCCTTCTGCACGGCGCTGCTGCGGGAGAACACCCATCTGCTGGCCCAAGAGGGCGACCGCCATGCCCTGACGCCGGATTTTCGGGTTTTAGACGATGGCGATGCGAAATTGATCCGCCAGCGGGTGCTGGGCCGGGTGCTGGAGGACTTTTACGACGCGCTGGACCAGGGCCGGGCGCAGCTGGCGGACACGCTGGGAGCGGGGCGGGACGACCAGGCTCTGGCGGAGCTGGTCCTGGAGCTGTATGACAAATTGCAGAGCCACGCCTACCCGGACCGCTGGCTGGCGGAGAACAGGACCGCCTGGAGCGGTTTGGACGGCAGCTTTGATGAAACACCCTACGCCCGGGAACTGCTGGCTATGGTGCGCCGGAAGGCGGGCCACTGGGCTTCGCTCCTCCGGCAGGCGGCGGAGCGGACCGGGGGGGATGCGGCGCTGTCCGCGGGCTATGGGGAAAAATTTTTAGCCGCGGCGCAGGGCTTCCAGCGTTTGCAGGAGAGCGGCGGCTGGGAGGAGGCCAGGCAGGCGGCGGGACAAATCGAGTTCCCACGGCTGAACACCCCCAAGGGCCGAAAGGATGAGCCTGTTGTGGCGTCGCTGAAACGGGTCTGGGACAGCTGCAAGGATGAGATGAAAAAGCTGGACAGCCTGCTGGACGTCAGCGGTGAGGAGGCCATGGAGGACCTGCGGCTGATGGCGCCCGCCATGGAGGCCCTGCTGGACCTGACAGCGGACTTTGGAAAGGCATACCGGGCGGAGAAGCTGCGGCTGAACGGAATGGATTTTTCTGACCAGGAGCACCTGGCCCTCCTGCTGCTGGTCCGGGAGGACGGATCGCCCACAGAGCTGGGGGAGCAGGTGGCGTCCCGGTACAGGGAGGTCCTGGTGGATGAATATCAGGATACCAACGAGGTCCAGAACGCCATTTTCCGGGCGGTGTCCAAGCATGGCCGGAATATCTTTACCGTAGG
This sequence comes from uncultured Dysosmobacter sp., assembly GCF_947631635.1. Lineage (GTDB taxonomy): Bacteria > Bacillota > Clostridia > Oscillospirales > Oscillospiraceae > Oscillibacter. Next base: position 37,634 of record NZ_CANRMB010000002.1, on the reverse strand, counting down.
CGACGTGAAGCAGAGCATCTACCGCTTCCGCCTGGCGGACCCCACGATTTTCCTGGGGAAATACAACCGCTTCAAGTCCTATGAGGAGGCCGCTGACGGCGAGGAGCGGAAGATTCTGCTGTCCAAGAATTTCCGGTCCCGGCAGGAGATTCTGGACGCGGCCAATTTTGTGTTTGAAAATATCCTCTCCGTGGAGATGGGGGAGATGGAATACGGAGAGGACGAGGCCCTCCACTTCGGCGCGGAATACTACCCGGAGCGCCATGACTGCGGCACGGAGTTCCACCTCATCACCGCCCGGCAGAAGTCGGCGGAGAATGAGCACCCGGTCAAAAAGCTGACGGCGGAGGCCCGGTTCGTGGCACAGCGCATCCGCCGGCTCCTGGACGAGGGATACCCTGTCACCGACGGGGACGGCGGCCTGCGCCCCTGCCGCCCGGAGGACATCGTGATCCTGATGCGCTCCCCCGGCAGTCGGACTGCCGCCTTTGCCGAGGCCCTGTCGGAGCGGGATATCCCCTGCTCCTTTGAGGAGAGCGGCGACTTCTTCCATACCATGGAGGTCTCCGTGATGCTGTCCCTCCTGGAACTGGTGGACAATCCCCGGCAGGATGTGCCGCTGATCTCGGTCCTGCGGTCTCCCATATTTGGATTGATACCGGACCGCCTGGCGGAGATCCGGGGCGGGCACCCCGCCGGCGATTTTTACGACGCAGTGGCGGCGGACAGCGGAGAGGACTGTGCCGCCTTCCTGCGGACGCTGGCGGGCCTCCGTCTGGCGGCGCGGGACATGAGCGTCCACCGCCTGGTGTGGCATATCTACAACACGCTGAATATCCTGGGCATCTTCGGGGCCATGGACCACGGAGCGGAGCGGCGGGAGAATCTCATCGCCTTCAGCCGCCACGCGGAAAAATTCGAGAGCGGCGGCTACCGGGGACTGTTCGCCTTCGTGACCCAGCTGCGGCGGCTGCTGGACTCCGGACAGGCCCCTGTCACCAAGGCCGCGGCGGCGGTAAACGGCGTGCGGCTCATGAGCATCCATAAATCCAAGGGCCTGGAGTTTCCCATCGTCATCCTGGCGGATCTGGATCACGCCTTTTCCCGGCAGGATTTCGACACGCCGGTGCTGGTCCACCCGGCCATGGGCCTGGGTCCCCGGTGCATCGACCTGAAGCGGAAGATCAAATATCCCACCCTGGCAAGGCTGGCCATTGAGGAGAAGCTGCGGCGGGAGAACCTGGCGGAGGAGCAGCGCATTCTGTACGTCGCCATGACAAGGCCCAAGGAAAAGCTGATCCTGGTGGACTCCATGTACCATGCGGCGGGGCGGCTGCAAAAGCTGGCCGCCGTGGCGGACTGCCCGGTGCTGCCGGAGACAGTGGCGGCGGGAAAAACCTTTGGGAATTGGCTGCTGCTGCCGCTGCTGTGCCGCCCGGAGGCAGCGCCGCTGAAAGCCTATGCGGATGTGGAGACAGAGAGATTGTATATAGGTGATAACAGTCCATGGCAAGTGTTTTTACATGACAGTGAGGACTACCGGGAACGGCCTTCCCGGCCGCATGACAAGGCGGCAGAGGCAGAGGAAGACCAGGGCTTTGACCCCGCGCTGCTGGAGTTCGTCTATCCATACAGCCGGGAGACGGGACTGCCTGCCAAGGTGACGGCCACCCAGCTGAAGGGCCGTGTGTTGGATGAGGAGATCGCGGAACACGCCGCCCACACCCCCTATCTCCGCCCGCTGTCCCAGCCGAGATTCCGGCAGGAGCGCCATGGACTGACCCCGGCTGAACGGGGCACGGCCACACACCTGGTCCTGCAATATTTGAATTTCAGCGACCGTGACGCGGCAGGGCAGGTGGAGGCGCTGCGCGCCGGGGACCTGCTGACGGCGGAGCAGGCCGCCGCAGTGGACATCCGGGGATTGGAGCGCTTTTTGGACTCGCCCCTGGCAGAGGACATCCGGCAGGGGCAAAATGTCCGGCGGGAGTATCCCTTCACGCTGCTGATGGACGCCCGGGCGTACGATCCCCAGGCCGCCGGCGGAGAGCAGATCCTGCTCCAGGGCGTGGTGGACTGCTGCTTTGAGACGGCCGGAGGCCTGACGGTGGTGGACTTCAAGACCGACCATGTGCGCACGGCGGAGGAGGCCGCCCAGCGGGCGGAGGAGTACCGCCCCCAGCTGGAGGCATACAGCCGGGCGCTGGAGCAGGTGCTGGAAAAGCCGGTGGTCCGGCGGGCGCTGTATTTTCTGAACGCCGGTGAGACGGTGGAAATATGAGAGGAGCAGAACAATGACAGAGCAGATCGTCAGCACCATGGAGATGGTGGTACCGCAGTCCCGGGAAACGGTCTGGGCCGTGGTGACGGACCTGGACAACTGGCAGTGGCGCAGTGATCTGGAGGGTCTGGAGCAGACCGGGCCGGATACCTTCGTGGAGTACGGAAAGGGCGGTTTTCCCACCCGCTTTGCCGTCACCTGCTGCCGGGAGCCTGAAAAATGGGCCTTCCGCATGGAAAACGCCAACATGGAGGGCGCCTGGACCGGAGAATTCCAGACAGTGCCGGAGGGGACAAAGCTCACCTTCACCGAGGCGCTGTCTCCGAAAAAGAAGTGGATGAAGCTCCTGATGAAGGGATTTCTCCGAAAGCAGCAGGCCCGGTATTTCGCGGACCTGCGGCGTGCGCTGGAAAAATAGGGGGAAAAAACTCAAAAATAAGTCAGAAAAATGCTTGCATTTGAAGAAATGCCGTGTTATACTAATTATCGCCTTTGTGAGGTGAAAGCTTCTGATGAGGTAGTCAGGATCAGAAAGAGGTGAACGAGAGCAATGAAGGAAGGAATCCATCCCAATTATCAGCAGACTACGATTACTTGCGCCTGCGGTAATGTGATTGAGACAGGTTCTACCAAGAAGGATATCAAGGTGGAAGTCTGCTCTAAGTGTCACCCCTTCTTCACGGGTAAGCAGAAGCTGGTGGATACCGGCGGACGCGTTGCCAAGTTCAACAAGAAGTTCGGCCTGGACAAATAAGTCCGACACAGTCACACAAAAGGGTCTGCCATACGGCAGGCCCTTTTTTTGTTTACTTTTGGAAGGAATGCGCATATACTACATGATATATGATGCGTTTGAGAGGAGTGTTGTGTCATGAGACTGCATCCCGTGGATATCAAGACGCTGACGCCGGAGGTGTTCCGGGTGTTCGGCACCCAGAACGCCCTTGTGACCGCCGGAGACCAGAGCGGCTGCAACACCATGACCATCGGCTGGTGCCAGCTGGGGCGGCTGTGGAATCTGCCCGTCTGCACGGTCTATGTGCGGCCGGAGCGCTATACCTATCAATTTATGGAATCCCACGACTATTTCACGGTGTCCGTTCTGCCCGCCGGTGAGAAAAAGACCATGCAGGTCTGCGGCACCCGGAGCGGCAGGGACATCGACAAGGTGAAGGCGTGCGGCTTGACCCTCTGCTATGGAGCGGGCGGCGCGCCCTTCTTTGACGAGGCGGAGTGGGTCCTGGTGTGCAAAAAGGCCTACGTCCAGGACATGGACCCCGCCTGCGTGCTGGACCAAAAGCAGATCCCGCCGTTCTACGGAGAGAAAGGCGGCGGCTGGCACCGCATCTACACCGGACAGGTCGTGGAGGCCTACACAAAGTAAGGAGAACCATTTCATACATGCGAGAGACGGAAGAGATTCGTGACAAAGTGGTACTGGTGGGCTTGAATTCCCCGGTGCTGAAAAAAGAGGAGAATGCCGACGAGGACACCATGGAGGAGCTGTCCGCCCTGGTGGAGACCGCCGGCGGCGAGACCGTGGGCATCGTTTTGCAGAACCGCGCCGCCCCGGACCCCCGCACCTTCATCGGCGAGGGCAAGGTGGCGGAGGTGCAGCTCTACTGCGAAAATGTGGGGGCCACCATGGTCATCTTTGACAATGACCTGTCGCCCTCCCAGCAGCGGGTGCTGACACAGCTGCTGGGCATCCAGGTGCTGGACCGCTGCGGCCTGATCCTGGATATCTTTGCCCAGCGGGCCAAGACCAAGGAAGGCCGGCTCCAGGTGGAGCTGGCCCAGTACAAATATCTGCTGCCCCGGCTGACAGGCATGTGGACCCATCTGGAACGCCAGGGCGGCACCAGCGGCAGCGGACCCATCGGCTCCAAAGGCCCCGGCGAGACCCAGCTGGAGACGGACCGCCGCCTGATCCACAAGAAGATCGACAAGCTGCGGGACGATCTGGAGGACGTGCGCCGGGTGCGGAGCACCCAGCGCCAGCAGCGGCGGAAAAACGAGATCCCGGTGGTGGCCATCGTGGGCTATACCAACGCGGGCAAATCCACCCTGCTGAACAAGCTCACCGGCGCGGGCATCCCCGCCAACAACCGCCTGTTCGACACCCTGGACACCACCAGCCGCCTGCTGACAGTCAGCGACACCCTGGACGTGGTGGTCAGCGACACCGTGGGCTTTATCCGCAAGCTGCCCCACCAGCTGGTGGAGGCCTTCAAGGCCACCCTGGAGGAGCTGGAATACGCGGACCTGCTGCTCCATGTCATCGACGTGTCCAACCCGGAGTGGCAGATCCAGGCCGCCGTGGTGGAGAATCTGATCCAGGAGCTGAGGGCGGGCGAGCTGCCCCGCATCGACGTGTTCAACAAGTCCGACTGTCTGCCGGTGGGGGAGATCATGCCCCACGGCGAGGAGATCTGCGCCATCTCCGCCCGCACCGGCGAGGGCGTGGACAAGCTGCTGGAGATGATCGACAGGCGGCTGGACAAGGGCACCCGGCGGGTGGTCCTGCACATCCCCTATGACAAGGGCGGATTGCTGGACATGCTGTACCGGGAGGCCCGGGTGGAGCATGTGGAGTACGGCGAGACCATCGAGGTGACCGCCGTCTGCGGTCCCAGGACCATGGGCCAGGTGGGGGCGTTTATCGTGGAATAAGCGGGGTAAGCCCTTGGCCGGTATGCATTCCCAGGAGGAAGGCGTGAACGGCGGTGAATTCCAACGTTTTCTCAAACTCCTCCTGGCAGTTGGGGTCCAGGCCATTGTCCATCAGGGAGAGCCAGAATTCGTAATCGCCCTTGGGGACGGTGTCCAGGTATGGCTTGATATAATGTGGATAGAACCATTTCATAAAATCGGTCATATTTTATCCTCCCTACAAAACACCCAATATATTTCGTGTATCCATGGATTTATAGTAACACCCAATAACTTTCGTGTCAAGAGGAAATATGGAAATTAAAGAAAGACTTCGTGCGCTCCGTGTGGAACGGAATGAAACGCAAAAGGCTGTTGCCGAGGCAATCGGAATCAGTGAACGGCATTATCAGTATTTTGAATATGGGACGCATTTGCCTAATTTGGAAAACTTTTGCGCCCTTGCAGACCATTTCGGCGTTTCCATGGACTACCTGGCGGGCCGCACGGACCGGAGGGAGGTCCTGCGATGACCACTGTTCTGGAGGCTTCGCGCCTGCGCCTGCGCCCCTTCCGGGACAGCGACGCGGCGGACGTCTATACATATGCGAGGGACCCCCGTGTGGGGCCTATGGCGGGCTGGCAGCCCCACAAAAGCGAGGCGGAGAGCCGGGAGATCATCCGGACCGTATTCTCCGCTCCCGGCGTGTTCGCCATGGAGCTGAAGGAAAGCGGAAAAGTGATCGGTTCCGTGGGCTTTGTGGGGAATCACCCGGCGGGGGAGTGCCCGGACTGCCCGGATGACGAGATCGGCTATGCTCTGGGCACGGCGTATTGGGGCCGGGGCCTGATGCCGGAGGCGGTGAACGCTGTGCTGGCATACGGCTTTACAGAGCTTGGACTGAAACGCATCTGGTGCGGCCACTATGCTGCAAACCGCCGCTCCTCCAGAGTCATCGGAAAATGCGGCTTCCGCTACCAGTTTGCCCGGCCCACGGCGGTGGAGCTGCTGGGCGAGGTCCGGCAGACCTATTTCTACATGCAGACAAAGGAGAATTGGCGTGAGCGAGTATCTGGTGCCCTTTGAGGACGGCGAGAGCGAGTTCGTGGAGAAGCGCTCCCGCTTCATCAGCCACCTCTGGCGGGTGGAGAGCGAGGCGGAGGCCCGCGCCCGCATCGAGGAGATGAAAAAGAAATACTATGACGCCCGCCACAACTGCTGGTGCTACCTGCTGCAAGAGGGGAACGTGGTCCGCTATTCCGACGACGGCGAGCCCCAGGGCACCGCGGGACAGCCCATGCTGAACGTGTTCCAGCGGGAGGGCGTGAGCAATGTCTGCTGTGTGGTGACCCGGTATTTCGGCGGCGTTCTTCTGGGCGCGGGGGGCCTGACGCGGGCCTATACCAAGGGCGCCAAAGACGTGCTGGACGCGGTGGGCGTCGCCCGCATGAGCCTGTGGACGCTGTGGGACGTGCCCTGCACCTATCCGCTGTTGGAGCGGGTGAAGCTGGAGGCCGCCGCCTGCGGCGGCGTGGTCCGGGGCGCGGATTACGGCGCAGACATCACCCTGCGGACGGCGTTTCCCTCGGGCGGGGCGGAGACTTTCGCCGCCCGGCTGCGGGAACTGTCTGCCGGGAGCCTTGCCATGACGGCGGCGGGGGAGGAATTCCTGCCCGGTCCGCGGGAGGAAGCGAGATAGAAAAGCAGCGCACCGGCTGGCCGCCGGTGCGCTGTTTTGCCGCTAATCCTCCATTTGCAGGGGAAAGCCCAGCTCCTGGACCTTCTGCCGGATCTGCGCCTGACAGACGCCGGAGGAGTCATAGTCCACCGCCAGAAGTCCTGTGTCGCTGACGCTGACGGAGGTGACGCCGGACAGGGTGTCCAATCCCTGCTTCAGGCGGCTGATGTCATGTTTGCCGCTGACAGACGCCAGGGAGAAATACGTGCTCAAATGTGCCATGGTGCATCACTCCTTCCTTCATAGGGTGTCCAGCGGGGGGCGGATTATGAAAAACGCGGCCGCCTGGGCGGCCGCATTTGAGGTCAGGGGTTCGCGTCTCCCACGGACCCGTCGCCCTTCAATTCATGAAAGACCTTCAGCTCCGGCCCGCTTGTGCCGCTGATGATGGGCCTGGCGTGGGCTTTGCTGTGCTTGGCCTTGCCCTGAAGCTCCGGGACCGGCGGAACGTCGTTCCGCGGCTGTGTGTGGGTCCAGTCTGGCCGGGCCATGCCTTTTTTCGCCATATCGATCACCTCGCGGATAGTCTGCCCGCAAATGAGGAGGATATCCGGAGAGTGGTCTTATTCCCAAATCTTATTCAGCAGCAGTTCATGGGGCAGATGCTGTCTGCGCTGATCTGCGGCGGAATGCTCATGGTCATGGCGCCGCTGTACTCGATGCAGACCTTCTGTCCCACCCGGAAGCAGCAGGCCTGGGGCGTATGGACGAGCACCTCCTGGGATGTGCAGAGGTCGCAGACCAGCAGGTCACAGGGGCAGACCCGCAGGATACACGCTTTCATGGTCACGGATTGATTGGCAGTGGATTCCATCTTTGTTCCCTCCTATTTGATATATCTCATCTTATTCAAATGGAGGGGATTTGGTATCGTCCATTCGCTTGAAAAATCGCAAGCAATTTTTCAAGCGGGCTATGCCCGCTGTGCGTAAAGCGCACAGCGATTGACGATGAAATGCAAATCAAGGCCGCGGACCGCGGCCTGTCACAGCGCATGTGCGCTGTGACACTTGAAAAGTGAATTGATCACTTTTCAAGTGATTTGATGATACATCCTGAAAGCCCGGCGGACCGGCGCGGATGCCCTGTTCGTGTGTCACAAAATCAGCAGCAGCCCCAGAGCGACCAGCAGCTCTTCGTCCGCATCCTCCCGGAACAGGAAGAACAGCAGGACCAGAAGCAGCAGGTCTCCGGTATCCACATGGTCCAGATGGAGCTGGTCCAGGATATGCCGCAGAAATCCGGTGAGCCCATCGGTGATGCCGCCGAGTCCGGCGGGGATCGAGTAGCTGGGATGCGGTTCCACGGGCTTTGCCTCCGGCCCCGGCGGCGGAGGCGGCGTTTGGCGGGAAGGCTGCTCCTGCCGCTTTTCGGAAGAGGGCGTTTCCTCCTGGGGAACGCGGGTGTAGGAGCCGTTGTCGTTGCGGATATAGCGGTTATACATCCATCAGCCCTCCCATCCCGCCAGGAATTTTTTCCCCAGATGGAACAGCTTTGCCAGCTGAAGGGCCCGCTCGATCTTCTCCTGCCGTTCCGGCTTCAGATAGGGCCGCAGGGCATAGAGCAGCTGCCGGGCGTGGGAGTCCTGCTGCCCGCCCAGTTCCTGGATCAGGGGCAGGAGCTTCATCATCAGCTTGGGGTCCATGCCGCCGGTAAGGGAGGAGAGCAGGTCTCCTCCCGCCGGTGGAGCTGCCTGCTGGGCCTGCGGCGCTCCCTGCCCGGGCCAGGAAAAGGGCTGCTGCTGGGGCGGGGGCTGGGAGGGCTGCTCCTGCTGTCCGCTGCCGGAGAGGGATTGGGCCATCTGCATGATCTGTGCCATGGCGTCCGGGTTGGACAGCAGACTGTTCAGTTTTTCATCGAATTCCGCCATGTTGTCCAACCGCCTTTCGCGTCATGGTTTCTGGATGGCTTTGTTGATGCGGTTGACCAGTTCCGCGCCGCTGGGGCTTTGCATGACCTGATTCATTAACTTCACCATCTCCGCCGGGTTGCCCCGCGCGGCGGACTGGACCGCCCGCTGGAGTCCGGCGCCCCGGTCTCCCTGGGTCAGCATTTGCAGCAATGCCTGCCCATCCTGGGACTGCATCAAAGACTGGAGCATGGCCGGGTTGCTTTTCAGCTGTTCCACCAGCCGGGATGTTTTTTCATCCATAGTGCGCCTCCTTATAGCTGAAAGGTTTTTTGTGTTCCAAGTCAGTATATGAGGGCGGAGACAAAAAAGTGCCTGCGCGGAAGCGCAGGCACAAAAATATGGATCCGATCATTTGGAGAGGGCTTTCCCGGCGTCACAGTCCCGGAGCAGGGGGCAGCCCTCGCATTTGGGGCTGCGCGCGGTGCAGGTATCCCGGCCAAACAGCACCATTCGGTGGCAGAAGTTGTTGGACTCCGCGGGGGGGATGGACTGCCGCAGCTGCTTTTCCACCTGAAGGGGGTCCTTGGAGCCGTCGGTGATGCCCAGCCGCCCGGTGATGCGGATGCAGTGGGTGTCGCAGACATAGCCCTCCTGACCGAAGATATCGCCCAGGATCAGGTTGGCGGTCTTGCGGCCCACACCGGGAAGCGCGGTCAGCTCCTCCATGGTGCCGGGGACCTTGCCGCCGTGCCTTTCCAACAGGATCTGGGCGCAGGACACGATATCCCGGGCCTTGCCGTTGTAAAAGCCGCAGGAGTGGATGTATTCGCCCACCTCCTTGGGGTCGGCCTGGGCAAAGCTCTCCAGGGTGGGGAACCGGGCGTACAGCGCCGGAGTCACCATGTTCACCCGGGCGTCGGTGCACTGGGCGGAGAGCCGGACGGCGAACAGCAGCTCGTAGTCCTTTTCATATTGCAGGGAGCAGAGGGCGTCTGGATAGATGCCCTTTAACGTTTCAATGATCCGCTTGACGGCGGCTTTGGATTTCATGGTCATCACCTCTTGCTGACAGGATACCACAAAGTTCGCCAAAAGACCAGGGAAAAAATCGTGGTAATCCCCGAGCGGATATGCTATAATACAAATTTAGACATGGAAGGAGGGAGCGCCATGCAGCGTCCACTGGCGGATGAGATCCGCCCTAAAACATTGGAGGAAGTGGTGGGACAGCGGCATCTGCTGGCTCCCGGCGCGGTGCTCCGCCGCCTGATCGAGCGCGGCACCGACGCCAACATGGTGTTTTACGGTCCATCCGGCACCGGCAAGACCACCATTGCCAATATCATCGCGGAGAAGACCAACAAGACCCTGTACCGCCTCAACGCCACCACGGCGTCCTTGCAGGACATCAAGGACATCATCGCCGATGTGGGGACCCTGCTGGCTCCCGGCGGTGTTCTGCTGTATCTGGATGAGATCCAGTATTTCAATAAGAAACAGCAGCAGAGCCTGCTGGAATTCATGGAGAACGGCAAGCTGACGCTGATCGCCTCCACCACGGAGAATCCCTATTTCTACGTATACAGCGCCCTGCTGTCCCGCAGCACGGTGTTTGAATTCAAGGCGGTGACCGCCAAGGAGGCGGAGCCCGCCGTCCTGCGGGCGCTGCGGATCGAAAAAGAGCGCAGTGAGCTGCCGCTGGATTGGGAGGAGGGCGTGCCCATGCAGATCGCCACCGCCTGCGGCGGCGACGTGCGGAAGGCCATCAATGCCGTGGAGCTGCTGTGTCAGGCGGCCGTGCCCAAAAAGGGAGAGCTGTACCTGACGAGGGAGGACGCCTCACAGGTCTCCCAGCGCAGCGCCATGCGGTATGACAAGGGAGGCGATGCCATGTATGACATCGCCTCGGCGCTGATGAAGTCTCTGCGGGGAAGCGACCCCGACGCGGCACTGCACTATCTGGCCCGGTTTCTGGAGGCGGGGGATCTGATCACACCCTGTCGGCGGCTGCTGTGCTCTGCCAGTGAGGATATCGGCATGGCATATCCCCAGGCGGTCTCCATTGTGAAGGCGTGTGTGGACGCGGCCATGCAGCTTGGCCTGCCGGAGGCACAATTGCCCCTGGCTCAGGCGGCAGTCCTGCTGGCTACGGCCCCCAAGTCCAACAGCGTCTCCGCCGGTATCGCCGCCGCGTGGGCCGATGTCCGCGCGGGCAGGACCGGAGATGTTCCCAGAGAACTACAGAACGTCCATGCGGATTCCACCGGCATGGAGCGGGAGCAGGGATATCTCTATCCCCATAATTTTACCGGACATTGGGTGGAGCAGCAATACCTGCCGGACGCGCTGAAAAGTGTTCACTATTATCAGTGGGGCGACAACAAAACGGAGCAGGCCGCCCGGGCCTATTGGGAGAAGATCAAGGGGAGGGAGCTGTAAAAACCGTTTCCACCGCCGCCTTTTCGTAGTTGGGCGGGGAGTAGAACCAGTGGTCCAGCTTGCCGTCTGTGACCTGATACCGCAGCGGTTCCGGTCCTTCGGCGGGCGGCAGCTTTTCAATGACCTGCAATTTGATCTTCATCCGTTCCGGCCGGATGCTCTTGATGTAGACGGAGACCCCGTCTCCGGGGGACAGTCCCTCCCGGGCATCCGCCAGACCGGACAGGTTGGGGGCCAGCTCAATAAAGCTGCCGTATTCCTTAACGCTCCGAACGGTGCCTCGGACCGTCTCGCCGGGGCAGAAGCGGCTGGCGTTTTCCATCCAGGTGCCCAGCAGCTCCCGGTGGGTCATGGTGACCCGGCGGTTTTCCCGGTCTATGGACCAGACAGCGGCCAAGATTTTCTGCCCCTCCTGAAACCGGTCCCTGGGATGGGCGATGCGGGAGACGGAGATATGTTCGATGGGCAGCATGGCGATGATGCCGCAGCCGATATCCAGGAAGGCACCGAAGGACTCCAGCCGTGTCACACGGCAGGTGAGCACCATCCCAGGCTCCAGGTGTTCCAGAAAATGGGACATGGCGGCCTCCTGGGCCGCCCGGCGGGAGAGCAGAGCCACCGGCGCGCCCTTCGCGTCGGAGGACAGCTCCGTAACGGTAAAGCAGGTCGGCTTGCCGACTCTTGATAAAACAGCAATATCCCGGGAAGCGCCGCTGATCCAGGGGGCGATGACCTCCCGGCGGGGCATCCGCCCCTCCACGCTGCCAAGCTGGATGTGGAGGGTGTGACTGGTGTCGCACCGCTGGACGGGGCTTTCCAAAATGGTGCCGTTTTCCTGAGCCTCTTTCAGCTCGGCGAGGGAGTAGACAGTGGGAGGGCGCAGGCCCTCTGGGGGAAACAACATATTTTCCGGCATCGTTGATCGCATCCTATCTGCCGCTGCCTGCGGCTTTTTGATAGAATACTATATGCAATTGTGGAGACTGGATTGACAGGAGGCGCGTATGGACCTGCATCTGCATGACAAAGTGGAACTGAAAAAAGCCCATCCCTGCGGCAGTACCCAGTGGGAGATCCTGCGGGTGGGCATGGATATCAAGCTGAAATGCCTGGGCTGCGGGCATGAATTGATGGTGCCCCGCAGCAAGGCGGAGAAGAGCATCCGGAAGATCCTGACAAAGGAGGAGACGAAATGAACAGGAAGGCGACGCGGATCATCGCCCTGGTGCTGGTGGTGGTCATGATCGTGGCGCTGGTGGCGTCCATGATCGTGCCCTACGTGTGAAAAGAGAAAAAGAGCGGACAGCAGCGCTGTCCGCTCTTTTTTTGCCGCCGCTTATCGCCTGCGAAAAACAAGGGCCAGTCCCAGGCAGACCAGAATGCCGATGGAATAGGGGATGACCGGCAGGAATGCCGTACTGGCAGGCGCGCTGTAACAGGCGTATCGAATGCCCCAGCACATATTGGTGTAACCCGCGGCCACTACCGCACACATGGTATGAGACAGCAGCAGAGCCAGCACCAGAAACAGCTGGGAGAGCTTGGAATGGGATTTCATATGGAACCTCCTATTTGTTTTTTCGGAGGAGCAGACAGGCGCCGGAGGCCAGGGCCGCAAGACACAGCAGCACCAGAATGCCGGAGCCGTTGAGCGTTACCGCTGACGAGGTGTTCAAGTGGTCCATCGTTGTGGGGAGAAGGACTGTGCCCAGGCCCCAAAAGAGAAGTCCAACGGCACCGGCTGCACACAGCAGCAGGCCCACGGCAGCGCAGCGCCGCTGTTCGGGCGGCGGAGCTGGCTGTTGAGCAGGCGGCTCCGCCGGAGCGTCCTCCAGCAGCAGGTAGTCCGTTGTGACATGGTAGAACCTGCTGAGCGCCGCCAGCTTGTCCGGGTCCGGTGTGGACTGTCCGCTCTCCCATTTGGAAATGGCCTGCCGGGAGACGCCCAGCTGTTCTGCGGCCTGCTCCTGAGAAAGGCCCTGCTGCCTGCGGAGCTGATAGAGCTTTTCAGAAAGTTTCATCGTGCCTCCTCCTGCATGTATCGTAACAGAACGCCTTTTTCCATACTATACCCCACACCTTCCATTTCCGCAACCAGCCGTTGCGTTTTTTGCTGCGGCCCTGTTTTTGCGACTGGTTTTACGGGAAGCCTGCCCTATAATGAGTTCCATTGAACGGGAGGGGGGGATGCCATGACGGTGGTATATGTGGACAGCGTGTTCGTCCTGAACGCGGCGATGGACTATCTGCTGCTCCTGTCCACCGCCCGGCTGGCGGGTGTTCCCCTCCGGCGGGGACGGTATCTGCTGGCGGCCCTGGCGGGCGGGGCCTATGCCGTGGCGGTGTTCCTGCCCTGGGGCGGCTTTCTGGCCGCGGTACCGACCAAGGCGGCGGCAGGCGTTCTGCTGGCGCTGCTGGCCTACGGCGGAGAGGAAAAGCTGCTCCGCCTGACCCTGCTTTTCTTTGCGGTCTCCTGCGGCTTTGCGGGATGTGTGCTGGCCCTGGGATTGCTGGCAGGCAGCGCCGTTCCTGTGGTGAACGGCATCTTTTACACGGATGTGGACGCCAAAGTCCTGCTGGTCGCCTCCGCCGCGGCCTATGCCGTGCTGACGGTGGTGTTCCGGGCGGCGGCGAAGCACGGCCTGAACGGTGAGATGCTTCCGGTGCGGGTCTGTATCGGCGGCAGGACCGTGGAGCTGACGGCTCTGTGGGACAGCGGCAACGCCCTGCGGGACCCAGCTGGCGGACATCCGGTGCTGGTGGCGGCCCCCGGCGCGCTGCACGCCATCCTGCCGCCAAGCGCCCGGCAACTGCTGACGCCGGAGGCCCTGGGCGCTCCGGCGGACCTGCTGGCGCCTCTGCGCCGGGAGGCACCGGAGCTGCGGCCCTATCTGGTGCCGTATCACGCGGTGGGGACGGCAGGCGGCCTCCTGCTGGCGCTGCATACGGATTGGACGGAGATCGCCGGGACGCGATATCCCGGACTGTCCGCGGCCCTTTCGCCGACGGCGTTGGGCGCGGGATACACGGCCCTGTGGGGCGGCGAAGTCAGAAAGGGAGGAGATCATGAACATATTGGCAAAATGGCGGCAGCTGCTGGAGCGGCTGGGGCTGACGCAGGCGGCAGGCATCCACTACATCGGAGGGAGCGACACGCTGCCGCCGCCGCTGACCCGGGAGCGGGAGGCGGAGCTGTTGGAGCGTCTGGAGGACGAGGACGCCCGGAAGGAGCTGATCGAACATAACCTGCGGCTGGTGGTGTACATCGCCCGGCGGTTTGAGAACACAGGCATCAACATCGAGGACCTGATTTCCATCGGCACCATCGGCCTTATCAAGGCGGTGGGGACCTACCGCACGGACAAGAACATCAAGCTGGCGACCTACGCCTCCCGGTGCATTGAAAATGAGATCCTGATGTACCTGCGGAAAAACGCAAACCGGAAGGGCGAGGTCTCCTTTGACGAGCCGCTGAACACGGACTGGGACGGCAATGAGCTGCTGCTCTCCGATGTGCTGGGCACCGATGGGGACACGGTGATGCGCCCCATCGAGGAGGACGTGGACCGGAGCCTGCTGGCGGCGGCCATCAGCATCCTGTCTCCCAGGGAGAAGCAGATCATCACCATGCGCTTTGGCCTGGGCGGCGGAAAGGAGCGGACCCAGAAGGAGGTGGCGGACCAGCTGGGGATCTCGCAGAGTTATATCTCCCGGCTGGAAAAACGCATCATTTCCCGGCTGAAAAAGGAGATTTTGCGATTATCCTGAGCTTGACAATCCAAACCGGGTATACTATACTATAATCAAATAATTTGAAAAGTGGCAAAACCACTTTTCAAGGGTCGCAGCGTGGCCGCTGCGACAGGCCACAGTACGTGGCCTTTATTTTAGATTTCATAGTCAATCATCGTGTGCTCCGCACACGGCGGGCGGAGCCTGCTTGAAAAATCACTTGCGATTTTTCAAGTTCATTGACTATATCAGGGTATATTGGAAACTGCGAGGATGGGAAGCAGTACCCGGTCAGCGAAAGCCAAGAGAGGGAACGGATGGTGAGAGTTCCCGTGAAGCGGCCGGAGAAGTCGTCCCGGAGCATTGGGCTGAAATCACAGTAAGCCGCAACGGTGATCCCTCCGTTACCGGGGAGGGGCGTGCAAGCGCCCATGAGTGCGTGTTTTGACACGAATCCAGGTGGTACCACGGACAGATCGTTCGCCCTGAGCCAAAAGGCTCAGGGCGTTTTTATGTATGAGGAGGCTGTGTGATATGGATCTGGCGTACCGGAAGGCCGTTTTGCAGTATATCGAGAGCCGGTTTGCGGCGGAACCGGAATATCTGTGGGCGAAATATCCCACCTATGCGGTCTTTCGGAGACAGAACAACCGCAAATGGTTTGCGGTCCTCATGGATGTCCCCGGAGACAAGCTGGGCTTACCCGGCGAGGACAGCATCGATATTTTGGATATCAAATGTGACCCAAAGCTGGCGGGTTCCCTCCGGGAGGGCCATGGTTTTTTGCCGGCCTATCACATGAATAAGAGCCATTGGATCACGGTCCTGCTGGACGGCTCGGTCTCTATGGAGGAATTGATGCCATTGCTGGATATGAGCTATGATATGGCCGGCCGCGGCAGGCGGCGCGTATGAAGGGAAGCGCTGCAAAATCAAAAATCAGAACGTAAGTTCAACAGATAGGAGAATCGACACATGAACAAAGAACTGCCAAAGGTGTATGAACCCCAGCAGGTGGAGTCCCGCATTTACAAAATGTGGGAGGACAACCACTGCTTTGCCAGCACCCCCGATCCGGAGAAAAAGCCCTTCTCCATCGTCATGCCGCCCCCCAATGTCACGGGACAGCTCCACATGGGCCACGCCATGGACTCCACGCTCCAGGACATCCTGACCCGTTTCAAGCGGATGCAGGGCTACGAGGCCCTGTGGGTCCCCGGCATCGACCACGCCGGTATCGCCACCCAGATCAAGGTGGAGGAGGAGCTGCGCGTCAAGGAGGGCAAGACCCGCTATGACCTGGGCCGCGAGAAGTTCCTGGAGCGCGTCTGGGAGTGGAAGGAAAAATACGGCGGCCGCATCGTGGAACAGCAGAAGAAAATGGGCATCTCCTGCGATTGGGACCGCTCCCGCTTCACCATGGACGAGGGCTGCTCCAAGGCTGTCCGGGAGACCTTCTGCGAGCTGTACGACAAGGGCCTGATCTACAAGGGCAGCCGCATCATCAACTGGTGCCCCCACTGCATCACCGCATTGAGCGACGCGGAGGTGGAGTACACGGACAAGCCCGGCTTCCTGTGGCATATCCGCTATCCCCTGGCCGACGGCTCCGGCGACCTGGTGGTGGCAACCACCCGCCCCGAGACCATGATGGGCGACACCGGCGTGGCCGTGAACCCGGAGGACAAGCGGTTCAAGCACCTGGTGGGCAAGACCTGCATCCTGCCCATCATGAACCGGGAGATCCCCATCGTGGCCGACGACTATGTGGAGCTGGGCTTCGGCACCGGCGCCGTGAAGATGACGCCCGCCCACGACCCCAACGACTTTGAGGTGGGCCTGCGCCACAACCTGGAGGTCATCCGCTGCATCGGCGACGACGGCAGGATCAATGAGAACGGCGGCCCCTACAACGGTATGGACCGCTATGAGTGCCGCAAGCAGATCGTGAAGGACCTGGAGGAGCAGGGCTATCTGGTGAAGACCGAGCCGTATAGCCACAACGTGGGCACCTGTTACCGCTGCCACAACGACGTGGAGCCGCTGATCTCCGCCCAGTGGTTCGTGAAGATGGAACCCCTGGCCAAGGAGGCCCTGCGGGTGGTCCGGGAGGGCGAGGTGAAGTTCGTCCCCGAGCGCTTTTCCAAGACCTATACCAACTGGATGGAGAACGTCCATGACTGGTGCATCTCCCGTCAGCTGTGGTGGGGCCACCAGATCCCCGCGTGGTACTGTGACGAGTGCGGCCACATCAATGTCAGCCGGGAGGACCCCACAAAGTGCGAGAAGTGCGGCTGCACCCGCCTGACCCGGGATCCGGACGTGCTGGACACCTGGTTCTCCTCCGCCCTGTGGCCCTTCAGCACCCTGGGCTGGCCGGAAAAGACCGCCGACCTGGACTATTACTATCCCACGTCCGTCATGGTCACCGGCTACGACATCATTTTCTTCTGGGTGGCCCGCATGATCTTCTCCGGCTGTGAGCAGATGAAGAAGATCCCCTTCCGCACGGTCCTGATCCACGGCCTGGTCCGGGACGACAAGGGCCGCAAGATGTCCAAGTCCCTGGGCAACGGCATCGACCCCCTGGAGATGGCGGAGAAGTACGGCGCAGACGCCCTGCGCTTCAACCTGATCACCGGCAACAGCCCCGGAAACGACACCCGGTTCTACACCGAGAAGTGCGAGGCCATGCGGAACTTTGCCAACAAGATCTGGAACGCCAGCCGCTTCGTCATGATGAACTTGACCATCGACAAGTGCGAGCTGCCCGCAGTGGATCAGCTGGCCCCGGAGGACAAGTGGGTGCTCAGCAAGCTGAACACCCTGGTGAAGGAGGTCACGGAAAATCTGGACGCCTATGAGATCGGCGTGGCCTCCGCCAAGGTCTATGACTTCATCTGGGACACCTACTGCGACTGGTATATCGAGCTGACCAAGACCCGCCTGAACGGCGCGGATGAGGCGGCCAAGCTGACCGCCCAAAATGTCCTGTGCTATGTGCTGATCCAGCTTTTGAAGCTGCTGCACCCCTTCATGCCCTTCATCACCGAGGAGATCTTCCAGGCGCTGCCCCACACGGACAGCTTCCTTATGACCTCCCGCTGGCCGGAGTACCAGGAGGCGCTGCGCTTCCCGGAGGAAGAGGCAGCCATGGAGGCCGTTATGGATACCATCAAGGCCATCCGTGCCCGCCGGGCGGAGATGAACGTGCCGCCCTCCAAGAAGGCGGAAGTCCTGCTGGTCACGGCCACCCCGGAGATCTATCAGCAGGGTCTGCACTTCATCCAGCGGCTGGCCTACGCCAGCGAGGTGAAGTTCGCCGACGCCGCTCCGGCTGATGTTTCCAAGCAGGTGTCTGTGGTCACCCACAACGCCACGGCATTCCTGCCCCTGGCGGAGCTGGTGGACATCGCCGCCGAGCTGGACCGCATCAACAAGGAGATCGAGAAGGCCAAGAACGGCCTGCGCATCGTGGAGCAGAAGCTCTCCAACGAGAAATTCGTCTCCAAGGCCCCCGAGGCGGTGGTCAATGTGGAGCGGGAGAAAGCCGTGAAATACCAGGAGCTGATCGCCAAGCTGGAGGAATCCGCCAAGGCGATGCAGGCCTAAAAGCAGAGCAAACAGGGACGGGCACCGCAATTCCCGTCCCTGTTTGTCAATTAAGGGATGATTGGTGAAAGGAGCAAACGGATGTTTAACGACCAGCGGAGCAAACGGGTGATTTTTCTCGCCCACTGCCTTTTGAATCAAAACGCCATTTCAGATGGTACCGCCGACTATCCAGCCGCCCACCGGGAGGTGGTGCGGACGCTGCTGGACGCCCAGGTCAGCATCGCACAGATGCCCTGTCCGGAACTGTGCTGCCTGGGGCTGGACCGGGGAGACCCACTGGGAGCGCAGCGTCCCGTGGTGGTGGAGAACACCCGCATCCGGCGGGCCATGGGGCAGCCGGAGACTGCTGCAAAAATGGAGACTCTGGTCCAACAGGTCGTCAACCAGATCCGGGAGTACCACCGGAACGGCTTTACCGTGCTGGGCATCGTCGGCATGGACCGCTCTCCCTGCTGCGGGGTCAACACCACCTCCGATGAGGACCGGGAGTTGGAGGGGCAGGGCGTTTTTATGGCCGCTGTCCTGTCCGCACTGGAGGAAGCGGGACTGCGGGTCCCGGTCGTCGGCGTCAAAGCGGCCAACGCCTTGGAGCGGATCCAAATGTTGCTGGGGGCGGAGGACGCGGCCCCAGCGCAGGCGGACGTTCCATAAGGAGATTTTATGGAGATCCGGAAACTGGGACCCGGCGAAAAAGGACCCGCCATGGACCTGGCCTGGCGGATCTTCCAGATGTTTCAGGCGCCGGACGATCCGCCGGAGGGCGCGGAGGCTTTCCATGCCTATATCATGGACCCGGAAATCAGGGAAGGATTGACAGGATATGGAGCATTTCAAGAGGAGACTTTGACAGGCGTTCTGGCGGTCCGGGACAACCACATTTCTCTGTTCTTTGTGGACAGCTCCCAACATAAGCGGGGAATCGGCAGAGCGCTGTTTCATCATTTCCTGGCTGACCGCGGCCCGGGAACGGTAAGCGTCAATTCCTCCCCCTATGCAGTGGAGGTCTATCGCCATCTGGGATTTCGGCCCACCGCCCCAGAGCAGATGACAGACGGCATCCGCTATACGCCCATGCGTTACAGCCAATAGGCGGAGTCAGCCGTTTTTCGCCTGCGCTCTTATGGCCTCATAATATCCCAGCTTGTAAAAGCGGTACCACTGTTCCGCTTCCGGCTCTGACATCGCGCCAAGACCCAGCAGGACCTCCTTTGCAAATTCCAGGCCTGCCGTTCCATTGGCGGTCACGATGTTTCCGCAGCGGACTGCCTGCTGGCATCTGTAAAGGGATTTCCCTGTATAGAAATCTCCTGCATATGCGCATAGGTCGTCCAGCTGGTTGCTGGTGTGGGCGATCTCATTCAAAAGCCCCAGACCTCCCAGATAGACGCTGGCGTCACAGATAGCGCCTAGCAGCGCCTTTTCCATGGCACGCTCCACCAGGGGGCGCACCAGACTGGCTTCCGCTGTTCGCCAGGCATTGCCGCCGATCAGAAGCAGCCCGGCAAAGTCCACATTCAGCGCTTTGCCGATATCATAGTTGGGATTGACGGAAAAGCCGCCGATAGACCGGACAGGGGCCATGGAAGTGGACACTGTTTTTACGCAAAAGTGTCCGCTCTGATTGAGCGCCGCCGCCAGGGGAGACGTCTCCCATTCGGCAAATTCGTTCAGCAGAAGAAACAGGACCTCTTTCATAGGAACCTCACTTTTTCTTGTTATAGGACAGGGGATATTGTATAATAGGAGAAAGATTTGCTGGATTTGAAGGGAGCGCTTTATGGAAGGTTGTGCTGATGAAAAAGATGCATGGGGAAATCACCAAAATAGAGTAACAACATTCAGTGAAAGAAGAATGATTTTCAGCTTATATCAGAAGGAAAAGTCTAGTTTTTAAAGTCAAACCCTGCGTTTCAAAATTTTACGTACCAGAGATGCAAAATACCGAATATTTCGGACGGAGTAAGCGGCCTCTCTCCTCTTGCAATCTGCCGGAAAAGCTAGTAAAATAGTTCCACTTCAGAAATGTGCCGTTGACGCGGTGCTTCAAGATTAAGTTGTACGGAAAGGAAATCTTAACGATGAAGAAGAAAATACGTATTGGTGCATTGGCATTGAGCCTCTCGATGCTGCTGTGCCTTTTGGTGGTGCATGCCGCCGCACCGCAGCCTTCCCAAGTAACAGTGGAGCTTCGCCCCAGTGTCACGATTCTGGTGGATGGTACAGAGCGAACCTTCTACGACGTTACTGGCAAAGAGGTCCACACCCTCTACTATGACGGCACACACTATCTGCCGGTGCGGGCCATTGGCGAGCTTATGGGTAAAAATGTAAATTGGGACGGGAATTCCAAAACCATCAGCCTTGCCAGCCCACGCACCTCCGCACCAACCTCCGGCACGCCAGATACGCAGTCTAAAGATACCACCATCATTGTGGAGCGGCGACCCGACATCAGCATCGTCGTGGATGGGACAACACGCAGCTTCACAGACGCGCAAGGCAATCCCGTCTATGTGCTTCTGAACAGCGGCACGAACTACCTTCCTGTTCGTGCCATCGGAGAACTCATGGGAAAAGCCGTCAGCTGGAATGGCCAGACCCGAACCATCACGCTTTCTGATCCCAGTTCCAATGAGCCGCTGGTCACCGATGCGGACACCTTCGGCCCCACTGGCGGCGCAGGGGCCCCCTCCTCCAGCGCCCTGATCGGTGAAGCGGCGGCCAAGAGCGCCGCCCTGACCCATGCGAAGCTCACAGCCGCTCAGGTGACCTTTGTCGAGTGCAAACTAGACTGGGAAGATAATCGCAGAGTCTATGATGTTGAGTTCTATACTGCTGCCGGACAGGAATACGACTATGAGATAGACGCCTACACCGGCGCGGTTCTCAGTGTGGACTATGACGCGGAGAACTATGTTCCCTCCACTAAAACCGGATTCATTACCCGAGAGCAGGCGCAGAGCATCGCCCTTGGACAGGTTTCCGGCGCTTCCGCCAGCCATATAAATAAGGTGGAGCTGGATCGTGATGACGGAGAGTATGAAGTGGAAATCCTTTATAACGGCTGGGAATACGAGTTTGAGATTGACGCCCGAACAGGGACCATTCTTAAGAGCGAATCGGAGCAGTGCAGTTCTGTCCGCCGCTGAGTGGATCATCGTTCAGTGCGCACACGGTTCGAACGCTCGGCCTCCCCAAAAAGAAAAATGTCGCCGCCTGCGAGTTTGCCAGCCATTCCGGTGGACCTGCGGGCGGCTTTTTCGCTTCAAGAATACTGCTGTTCAGATTAGCGCTTATGCTTCACTTGTCCGCCATTCCCCGGTGGTGTTGGTAATAGCTATTTAATCACCTTCCAGGCATACTTAGGCTATGACGCGGCTTGCGGAGGAGCCGGGAGAACGAAAGGAAAGAGCCGCCCGGGCCGCGGCGCTGCTCCAGGAGGCAGCGTCCCGGCGGAAGATCGACTTGAAGCTGTGGAAGCGGCCTGGAAAACGCTCCAAATGAGCAGAATTTGGAAATTTCCGTAATTCCTCCAACTGTTTCGACAGAAATCAAAAACAGGACATGGTATCATCACCGTAAGGCGAAAGACCTTGCGGTGATTTTTTTCATATAAATGGGGCCAAATTCGGCTAATAACCTACAAATGAGGCGAGAAAATGGAAATAAGTGCGAAAAGTGCAGACCGAAACCTGCTGCTGGAATTCAGCGGAGAGTTGGACCATCACGGCGCGAGAGACGCGCTGCGGGAGGTGGAGATGGCAGTGGATGCAGCTCTGCCCAAAAAGCTGGTGCTGGATCTGTCCGGCGTGACATTTATGGACAGCTCCGGGATCGCGCTGATCCTGCGGGCACAGCAGAGAATGCAGCTTTTGGACGGCAGCCTGCTGGTGTGCAATGTGCCGGCACAGGCCAAACGAGTCCTGGATGCCGCCGGGATCGGGCGGCTGGTGACGATTCGATAAAAGGAGGTTTACATAATGAAAACCAAGGCATCCAATGAGGTCACAATGGAGTTCCCAAGCCGCAGCAGCAATGAGGGATTTGCACGTTCCGCCGTGGCTTGTTTTGCCGCGCAGTTGGACCCAACCCTCAATGAGCTGGAGGACATCAAGACCGCCGTCAGCGAGGCGGTCACCAATGCCATCGTCCACGCCTATCCGGACGCCATCGGCAAGGTGCTGGTGAAGGTGCGGATCTGTCCGGGAAATGTGCTGGAATTGACGGTAAAGGACCGTGGGCGCGGGATCCCGGATGTGGACAGGGCCCGGCAGCCCATGTTTACCACCGGCGGCGAGGAACGCAGCGGCATGGGATTTACCATCATGGAGAGCTTCATGGATAAGCTGACAGTGCGGTCCGTACCGGGGAAGGGCACCACGGTGGTCATGAAAAAACGGCTGGCGCCCCGCATGAAAGCGGGCAAATGAACGCTGCATTAGAGCTGCTGCGGGCGGCTCAGGAAGGGGACCGTGACGCCTGTCAGCAGGCGGTCATTGAAAACAACGGCCTGATCTGGAGCGTGGTGCGCCGCTATTATGGGCGGGGCGTGGATCCGGACGACCTGTATCAGCTGGGGTGTTTGGGATTTTTGAAAGCGGTCCAGGGCTTTGATTTCAATTACGGCACCTGCTTTTCCACCTACGCTGTCCCGAAGATCGCTGGGGAGATCCGCCGCTTTTTGCGGGATGACGGCACGGTAAAAGTGGGACGCAGCATACGGGAGCAAGCACAAACACTTTACAGTGTCCGAGAGAGATTGCGGCATGAACTGGGACGGGAACCCACCCTCTCTGAACTATCCGAGCGCACCGGCTTGACTCCGGAGGAGATCGCACAGACGGACCTGGCCACCGATACGCCGGAATCCCTGCAGCAGGAGACGGCGGATGGCCTGACCCTGGAGGGGATGCTGGGCACCGAGGCCCCCGAGGAGGGCCTGGTGGAGCGCATCGCCCTGCGGGAGGCCATCGACCAACTGCCGGAAAAGGAGCGGATGACGATTTTGCTCCGGTATTTTAAAGGGCTGACTCAGGAGCGGACGGCCCGTGTCCTGGGGGTTTCCCAGGTGCAGATATCCCGGCTGGAACGCCGGGGGCTGAAACGGCTGCGGGAGAGCTTTGGGCCTTGAAATAGGATGCATCCTGGAACTCCGTCATGGTGTTCCAATACCGCTTAGGCATATTGGTCATGCGGCATTTAGGATTGTACCGTTCCCGGATGGCGATGGTGTCGTAAAACCGTTTCCAGAGAATGCGGTAGTTGGCCTCTGTTTCATCAGGGGGCGCCATCTGAAAATCATCCAGCGGACGGATTACCGCTTTTCCATTGGCATAGAACAGCGCCTCCTTGTGAGTGCGGTCATAGATGAAAAATTTTTCATTTTGATAGCGGGCGCAGAAGTGGCTCCGCAGGACAGGGAGCACACGGTTTTTGGGTTCGATCTCGCCGCCCAGGACTCCGTCCAGTTCGGAAAAGCGGACAAATCCTTTCAGCAGATGGGCCTCCGCCAATAGATGCTGGACGGCTTTGGCGACAGGGTGCAGGACCGGATCAGAAAAATTTCCCAGGAAACCTGGTCCCTCCCGCAGGAGCTTCACCACCAGCCGGTACATGGATAGCTCCTTTTCCGGCAGACAGGTGAGGAAACACTTCTGCAATAGATTGGCTGTATAGGGGGAACACTTTACAATTTTTCTAAAGACGCGCTTTGCATGACTCTGGTCTGTTTGAATGGCACGGGAGGCAAACAGGGTAGGGACAAAGTCCTCATCGCGGTAGATCGCGGTGAGGACTTCTTTATTTGCATAGCTGTCAAAGATGCAGCAGAGGAATCCCTCAAAGCTGCCGTCGTAATAATAGACCATCTCCGGCATGAGAACTCCTTATCCCACAGGATCAAAAAGGGACAGTTGTATGGCTTCCTGCTGGGGAAGCAAGGGCCGCTCCGCGGCGATCAGTCCCCGCAGCAGACTGTCCTGGGTGAAGCGAAGCCCCTCCGCTGCTTTGCCGGAGGCGGTCAGGAAATACTGGGCGCGCTTCATGACCACGCCCAGCTTCCGCAGATCGTCGATGTGGAGGCGGCCGGAGCGGCGGGCGGCCAGGATGCGGCGGGCGGAGGTGACACCCACTCCGGGGATCCGCAGGAGCGCGCTGTAATCCGCTGTGTTGACCTCCACGGGAAAAAACGCCGGATGGGCCAGCGCCCAGCTGCACTTGGGGTCCACCCTGGGGTCAAAATCCGGGTTTTGTTCGTCCAGAAGCTCCTCGGCCCGAAATCCGTAAAAACGGAGCAGCCAGTCCGCCTGATACAGCCTGTGCTCCCGCAGCAGTGGCGGCTTCACGTCTTTGGCGGGCAGTAAGGCGTGCTCCACCACCGGCACGTAAGCGGAATAGAACACACGTTTCAGCCGGTAGCGGTCATACAGTCCCTGTGTCAGCCGCAGGATATGGAGGTCGGAATCCCTGGTAGCGCCCACGATCAATTGCGTGCTCTGTCCGGCAGGGGCGAATTTGGGGGCGTGGCGGTACTTTACCAGCTCCTCTTTGCTCTGCTGGTTTCGGGCCTGGATCTGCCGCATGGGCGTTAGGATGGCCTGCTTTGTCTTATCCGGAGCCAGCGCTTTCAGCCCGGCCTCGGAGGGAAGCTCGATGTTGACGCTCAAACGGTCCGCCAGCAGTCCCAGCTGTTCCACCAGTTCCGGAGAGGTGCCGGGGATCGCCTTGGCATGGATATAGCCATTGAACCGGTACTGCTCCCGCAGGAGCCGCAGGGCGCGGATCATCAGCTCCGTGGTATAGTCCGGACTGCGGAACACACCGGAGGAGAGGAAGAGTCCCTCAATATAATTCCGGCGGTAAAAGTTGATGGTCAGGTCTGCCAGCTCCTCCGGCGTAAAGGCTGCCCGCTTTGTGTCATTGCTGCGGCGGTTGACGCAGTATTTGCAGTCGTAGATACAGCGGTTGGTCAACAGGACCTTCAACAGGGTCACGCACCGGCCATCGGCGGAAAAGGAGTGGCAGCATCCCGCCACCGAAGAGGAGGTGTTGCCGATATATCCCTTTTTAGAACCCCGGGTTCCTCCGCTGGAGGTGCAGGCCGCATCATATTTGGCCGCATCCGTCAGGATGGTCAGCTTCTCCAGGACGTCCATAGACCAAGAATCTTACCGCGCCACGGCACGGTGCCGGGAACGCCGGCAGGGACGCTCGATGGCGTCAATGATGCGGAACAACTGGGCGGTGAGGAACACAACGCCGACCAAAACGAAAAAGAAACTCCAACCAGTCATAAGAACATCCTCCTTAACAGAACTTTTGTTCGATAACAGTATAAATCGAACAAATGTTTCTGTCAAGAAAAAATCGAACAAAAATTCGATCAGACGGAATGGGACTTAAAAGCACGGAGCGAAGAGGGGATTGACTCTGCGGCAGGGGGGAATATGCGCAATGTGCCGCCATTCGGCAGGGGGGCAAATATCCAGAGAACAGAAGCTGTTTTGGAGGAAATAGAGACGGCTGGCGGTATGCCCGCCAGCCATTTCTGATGAGATTGATATGCGGACATGACCGCTGCGGCACATACCTGCATGTGGCAGGCTCTGGCACAGGCGCCGCAGTGGGTGCACTTGTGCGCGTCCATCCGGTACTTGAACACGGAGTAGATGGCCCCAGGGGACAGATGTACTTGCAGAACGGCCGGTAGATCAGAAGGGACAGGAGGATGGTGGCGGCCAGCAGCACATTTTTCCAGGCGTACAGTCAGCCCAGAGCGCTGTGCATGGACTTGTTCAGCAGGACCAGGGGGATGCCGCCCTCCAGCGTACCCACAGGGCACAGCAGCTTGCAGAAGTAGGGTGCGCCCTGACCCAGCACGTCCACCAAGAACATGGGCAGCAGGATGACAAACACCAGGAGGATGACCTATTTCAGCTTGCCGCCCCGGAAGGTCCTGCGCTTTTTCGGGAGGGGGATCTTGTGCAGCAGGTCCTGGATCAGGCCGAAGGGACACAGCCAGCCGCAGACGAACCGGCCGATCAGCGCACCAATAAAAAACAGGATTCCGACCACATAAATTTCAGTTTATCGAGGTTGATCATCTGGATGCCCCTGCCGGGACGGCGCCGGCAGCAAGGGGACCAACTGAGAGGGGCAATTGTAGAACATATAGTCCATTAATTTGAAAAATCGCAAGCGATTTTTCAAGCGGGCGATGCCCGCTGTGCGTAAAGCGCACAGTGATGGACTATGAAATTCCAATCAAGGCCGCGGTCCGCGGCCTGTCACAGCGCGCATGCGCTGCGACACTTAAAAAGTGGATTTACCACGTTTCAAGTTATTTGATTATAAAACCAAAGGGACAGGCCGCATGGCCTGCCCCTTTGGTTTGTAAAAGAACTTTATGAACCTGCATCTGAGAGCCAAAAAAGCGGTTCTCCCGGAGGTTATTTTACGCGCTCCCGATAGCCAAGCTCGGGGTTTTCATAGTCCCCGCGGCGCTTCTTCTTTTCGACCCACTCTGTCCAAACGCCGTTTGGATCGTCGATTCCAACAGTGGAGGGATCGAAAATGGGGTCCAGACCGGCCTTGCGCTGCTTCTCGTAGTCTTTCAGGATCTTAAAGGCCATGGGGGCCAGCAAGACGATCGCCAGCAGGTTGGTCCAGGCCATCATACCGGCTCCGGTATCGCCCATGGCCCAGACGACCTGCCCATTCACGATGCCGCCCAGCAGGATACCCGCCAGCAGCAGGCCGCGGCCAATAAAGGTCGCCCACTTTTTCTTGCCAAACAGATAATTCATGCTGACATCCGCCTGATAGCCATAGGCGATCAGGGTGGAGAACACGAACACGCTGATGATGAAAGCCATCATGGGGGAGCCCAGGCGGCCCATAACGCTCTCCATGGCGGCGGTCATATAGAGAACGCCGTATTCCACGCCTGCCAGGCCCTCGGTGATGAACCCCGTTTCAGCAGCATTGGCTACATTGTAGGTACCCGCCAGCAAGATGGAAATGCCGGTGACGGAGCAGACCAGCAGAGTATCGATGTAAACGGACAGACTTTGCACCAGGCCCTGCTTTACGGGATGGGCGCAGTCGGCGGAGGAGGAGACCACGGGGCCCATGCCGTCGCCGGCATCGTTGGAATACAGGCCGCGCTTGATGCCCCACTTCACCATGGTGCCGAAGATGGCGCCATACATGGACTTCATGGAAAACGCGGACTGGAACATCAGGGCGAGGGTTGCAGGGATCTTTTTGAGATTAACAGCAATAATGATCAAACCGATCCCCAGGAAGATTGCGCACATGATGGGCGCAATGATCTCTGCCGCTTTGGCGATCCGCTTCAGGCCGCCGCAGACGACCGCCGCGACCAGGACGGTCATCAAGACAGCAAAGATGATCTCCGAGATGCCGAATGCGTCAGACAGGGCCACCACTGTGGTCTTGGTCTGCAGGGCCGCCATCATGAACACGGGTCCGATCAGGGTGGACAGGGCGAAGATCACGCCCAGCGGCTTGCACTTCAACCCACGCTCCATATAATAGGCGGGGCCGCCGCAGATCTCATTGTCATAGCGGTCCTTGTAGGCGGAACCCAGCAGAGACTCAATCAGGCTGGACGCCGCGCCAAACAGAGCGGTGATCCACATCCACACAACAGCGCCGGGGCCGCCGAAGTAGATGGCGGTAGCCACGCCGGCGATATTTCCGGTGCCGACACGGCAGCCGACAGTGGCGGCGAATGCCTGGTAAGGGGTCATCTTGATCTCGGCGGAGCTTTCGTCCTTTTCAAACAGATGCTTAAACATCTGCTTGAACAATCTGAACTGGGCGCCCTTGGTGCCGATGGTAAAAAAGATATGGACGGCCAGCAGTGCAAAGACCAGCGCGTCACTCCAGATAATATTGTTCAGCCCATTGATAAAGTTATTAAAAGCTTCCATAATTTTCCCCATCCTCAATTTCCGTTTATTGTGTTATATGTAAACTTTTTTTACACGGTTGGTCAGCAGACACAAAGGCTCGCAGTTGATGGAGCCACACAGTGCGGCCACTTCTTCCATGGGCATGCCGCCCCGGCCATACAAAATGACCTCATCGCCCCGGCGGACCTCTGCATCCGTCACATCGAACATGCACATGTCCATGCAGACGCGGCCGATCTGGAGGCACTTAAAGCCGTTGATCATGGCGTAGGCGCCCTGATTGCTTATACTTCGGGGATAAGCGTCCGCGTAGCCCGCCGTCACCACGGCGATCTTCGTGGGATGCTCTGTCTTTGCTGTGCAGCCATAGCTGATGCAGGCTCCGGCTGGAAGCTCCTTCACCTGGGCCACACGGGCCTTTAGAGACAGGGCCGGCTCCAGAGGGCCGTCCGGTTGGAACTTGCCGTCCGGATAGAGTCCATACATCATGACGCCCATACGGACCATGTCAAAATGAGTCTCCGGATGGTACATGATACCGGCGCTGTTGCTGGCGTGATACACCACATCCCTGTCAAAGCCCAGTTTTTTTAACGCTTCCAGCACAGCGGTATAGTTGGCCAGCTGCCAGGCGGTGAAGTCATCCTTCTCCGGCATATCCGCGGCGGCAAAATGGGTGAAGATGCCGCGAATCGCCAGGTTGGACAAAGCAGAGATTCGGTTTACGATCTTTGCGGCCTCCGCAGGGTTTTCCTGGGCAAAAATGCCTGTGCGGGACATGCCGGTATCCAGCTTGACGTGTATATCCACGATTTTGCCGATAGATTTGGCAGCCTCGTTCAACTCCAAAGCGTACGCCTCATCAATGATGCTCTGAGCCAAGTCATACTCCGCCAGCTGGCCGGTGCATTCCGCCGGCGTCCAGCCCAGAATCAGGATCGGAGCATGGATGCCGCTCTTGCGCAGTTCGATCCCCTCCGTCAGGCAGGCCACCGCAAAGGCGTCCGCGCCATGAGCCTCCAACAGCTTTCCGCACTTCACCGCACCATGGCCATGGGCGTTGCCCTTGATGACGCACATTACTTTTTTTTCGGTCATTTTTTTTGCCACAGCGAGATTGTGGACAAATGAAGCCGTATTGATTTCCACCCACGCACGAGTGGTATCGGCAGTCATAATTATCACCTCGTATTGTGTTTTCAGATTACAGCATGAAACGAGCTGTTGGGCGGTTTTCCAGAAATAAAGTTACAAAAAAGATTGCTTTTTGAGGCGGATATTATAAATAATAGTTTTTATTATACTTATTGTGCAGCGATATGTAAAGCAGATGTTTATTAGAAAATTAACCAATTTTTATAAATATTTTTGCACGTTGAGGCCAAGGAATGGAGACAGGAGAAAAGAGCGCTCTAAAATTTCAGCCAGGAAGTCCACTTCACAAGATGGGATATAAGCCGATGCTTTTTGACAGGCAGCCGGGGCAGACCATGCGGTCTGCCCCGGCTGAACTTATAGGAGAATTTATGAAAAATCGGAACAGCCCATGAACCATCTCACAGGAACTCGAATTTTGCTCCGCTGTAGCCGGAGAACAGCCACGGAAAACGGATGTTCGATACTTCCCCGAAAAACAGGTACAATGACCCTGTTGCGCATCCGGCAGTTGGACCGCCTGCGCCTGGTGCAATAGGCACCGCGCAGCAGAATCTGTCTTCTGTGCGAAATATAAGGTCGGTCCACGAAAAATGAAACACGAAAACACGCATCCGGCGGCGGATGGACGGGGCGGCGCGGAAAAACCCAATGCCATAGGACGTTATGGCATTCATTTTTGGCAAAAATGCAGAACATTTCTGTTTGTTGCATTTCTATCTCCGCCATGATATGTTAATAACAGATAATTTTCGACGAGGTTTTCTCACCGCAGAACAGAGGACAGATTCTGTGCGGAAGAGGGGAATATGAGCTGTTTGGGGAAGAAATTGGATATGGCAGGCCAATATCTGCTTCAAACAAGCTGCACCGCCTGGGCCGCTGCGATGAATTTGAAGGCGCAATGCGGACCCGTCTGGCAGGGTGTATCAGACATTTGCGAATTCGCCGCGGCCAAGAACGCCGGGGCTATTGAAACCAATAACCGATAAGAGAAAGGAGCGTGCATATGGGCTCCTGCCGTCCGGTATACGGGGACGTCAGGACAGAAAGCGTTGAACCAGATTCGCGCAGTAGCTACCCACCATTTGGCAATCCGTCCGAAAGAATGGAGACACAGAGCGGGGGCCCAAGGCGCTTGGCGCCATAGCGGCCCAGCCGCCGGATCCTTTGCAGCTGTTATCAAAAATTGCAGAAGGGAATTATGCCATGAAGAATTGGAAGAAACTTATCAAGCGCGGATCTGCCCTGTTCATTGCTTTGGTCATGTGTATGAGCCTGCTTCCGGCCGCCGCACTGGCGGTGGAATCCGTTGATGATTCCGCTGAGCTCACCGAACCCAAGCCCGAAAATGATCAGGTTACCGCCTCCCAGAAGGCGTGCATTTGCAACGCGGCGGAGGAGGGCGCCCCCCACGAGGAGGGCTGTCCGCTGTACGCGGTACCCGAGATCCCTGAGGAGGAGACCGCAGAGACGCTGGAGGAGACGCCCGCGAAGTGTACTTGCGAGGTCAGGTGCGCCGGGGACGCCGAGACCCCGTGCCCCGTGTGCGGGGATGACCCGGCCAAGTGCGAGGGAGAGGAGCCGGAGAATAAAACCGAGGAGGAGCCGGACATTACCGAGAGGCCGACCGAGCCTGTTCAGGCCGACAGCCCGGAGACTGTGCCATCCATAGCCCCCGTGCTGGCTGCGGTTTCTGCGGCCCAGGCTGACGAACCGGAGGCGTTTGCGATCCCCGAGGATGCGATCAGCGTCGCCACCGGCAAAGAACTGGTAGAAGCATACGACAAGATCCCTGAAAATGAATCTGCAGCCATCTATGTCACCGATGACCTGACTATGACGGAGGCCATCCGGTGCTGTGGCACTCGCAAGTATGTGACCATCATCGGCCAAAAGGATGACGGCACCGCGCCTGTGATTACCCGCGGCGAGATAGGCGCAGTGCAGGACGATGCCCGTTCCACCTACAACCCCGCTATGTTTGAGGTCGATGGCTCTCTTCGCCTGGAGAACATCATTCTGGATGATAATTGTATAACTGCCGGAGAACGCTATGACCAAGCTGCCGCGGATGGCACCTATAACAATGATGACACCGTCCAGGATGCCATTATCGCCGCCTATGACGGTGGCGACGAGATCATCCTGGGCGAGGGCACGGAGCTGCGCAATTTCGGCGGTATGTCTGCTGTGCGTCTGTCTGCCGGTAAGCTGACTATGGAGAGCGGCAGCGCGATCGTCGGCAGCAAGAAATTTGACACCAATGGCGGCGGTACCGGCGCTGCCGGTGCTGTCTGGATCCAGGGCGGCGAACTGGTCATGGAGGATGGAGCGGAAATCAGGAATATGAGCGGCCGCGCAATCTACGTGGACGGCGGCTCCGCCGCCATCAACGGCACCATCAGCAATATTACTGCAAACAGTAAAATGTGGCAGGGAACCGCTGGTGCTGTTGTCCATTTGCGTAATAATGCGAATGCTGTGATGGCTGAGCATGGTAAAATTCTGGATTGTAAGGTTGCTAACGCTGGTCCAATAATGATTTGGGCACAGAATAGTGATTTTGAGATGCAGAAGGGTTCCGAGATTTCTGGTGCAGAGAACTATATGGTATTGCAACCAAACTTTAATCAGAACAATAAAATGCTGATTAATGGTACCATCCAGAACTGCATCACTACGGATAGCCTAACCCGACCCTTCTATGGTACCATCACCATCGGTCCGGACGGCTTGGTTACCAACAACACGGCTACCGGTGCAGGAGGCCTTCTGTACTCCTGGAATGGGTCTCACTACGAGATTCAGGGAAAAGTTACTAACAATAATGCGCCTGGAGGTATCCTTTATTTGATTGTACATGGCGGTGGTGATTGTTGGGCTACTATGTCCGGTGAGAACGCTGAAATCTCAGACAACACCAGCAGTTACGCCGTGTATATCAACGCTTGTGATACCACTTTTACAATGGACGGCGGCAAAATCTCCGGAAACAGTGGCCGCGGTGTCTATGTCCGCGAAAAATCGGATAAAGGCGCTGCCCATTTTATTATGAATGGCGGCGAAATTACCAACAACGGGAGGGAAGGGGTCTATTACTCTGCTCTTGGCAAAAGCGGGCATGTGGACATCAATAAGGGATTCATTACCGGAAATGCTGTTTCTATGAATGGAGCCTATGCTGATGACAATACGTGCAGAATTTATTTGGGTGCAGAGTCTGCCGCTGCCACGGTTGACACCGGTTTTGGAACCCTGACTCTGGACGACAATAGCGCTGAGATTTCTATAGGCAACGCCAAGTCTGCGGCGTCCGACAAGATCAAGGAACTGGTTAAGGCGCATGTGGAAACGGATGCCTACGTCACACGAGGCTCCGCCCTCTGGTTTAAGCCCTCCAATGGAACGCTTCATTTTACTGTAAGCCGTGCGTCTGCTCTCAATAAGAGCAACTTCCTGTGGGCTGCTTATATCCCATTGAAGGAAGACGGTACCCCTGTAGAAAATGCTGCGTTGACCATAGTAGAAGTGAAAAATGTGGAGCCGGTGGATGTGACCCTTGAAGACTTGACTCCCGGCCAGTCCTATGCTCTGCTGTGGATGCAGCCAAATGATGACGCCGCGGGCATCTTGCAGTTGGATGGCACGAATTCGATTGCGGAGGTGGAGAATCAGGAGCGCTACACGGTTGACTATATCCTTACCTATCAGCCAAAGAATCTCTCCAGCTCTATTTCAGAAGGCGATATTTTTACCGCTATTGTGCAATTGGATCCGGCACTTTCCTACACGAGCGAGAATTCAATGGAAGTGCAGCCAGGGTTTATTCCATCTTTAACCAACTATGAGCAAGTGGGAGAGCCTGAATATGATGTCGCAAGCAATACAGTGTCATTGGCATTCAAAGTTACAAAAACGTCTGTCACCAGTACTGCGACCATCAAACTCAGCGCGACTCTTGACGCTTCGGTTTTCCAGACTGAGCAGAGGGAGTTGAATACCAATGCGACACTTACCAGTGAACTGAAGACGGGTGGAAAGATTGATTTGAAGACAAATGTCCCCTGTGTTACCAAGCTGATTCCCGCGCCTGTTGTCTATTACACCATCACCTTCAACTGGGCTAATGGCAACACCGTCAGCCATACCGTTGCGGCGGGCAGCACGGTCACCGCACCTGCGGTGCCCACCTACACCAGCGGCAATTACCGCTACACCTTCGCCAGCTGGAACCCTGCGTTCGAACCCACCGTGACCGCTGACGCGACTTACACCGCCCAGTACAGCAGCACCTATATCGGCGGTACTGGCGGAGGTGGCGGTGGAGGCGGTGGAGGCGGTGGAGGCGGTGGAAGGACCACCACCATCGTCGACCCGGAGGTCCCCCTGGCCGGCGATCTCCAGCTGAACCGGGAGGATCACTTCGCCTACGTCAGGGGCTATACCGACGGCACCGTGCGTCCCAATACCCCCATTACCCGCGCCCAGGCGGCCACCATTTTCTACCGCCTGCTGACGGACACCTCCCGGGAGATCTACTTCCGGGAAACCAACGATTTCACCGATGTCCCTGACAGCCACTGGGCCAATCAGGCCATCTCCACGCTGAGCAACGCCGGCGTTATCATTGGCTTCCAGGACGGCACCTTCCGGCCTGACGCCTATATCACCCGGGCGCAGTTCGTGGCAATGACCTCCCGGTTTGAGACTGTGCTCCCGGGACTGAAGAACACCTTTGCTGATGTCTCCGCGGACCACTGGGCCAGAGACATGATCGCCTACGCGGCGAATCAGGGCTGGGTGACCAGCGGCGGAAACTTCCGCCCCCAGGAAAACATCACCCGGGTGGAGGTCATGGATATGCTGAACAACGTCCTGGACCGCCGCATAGATGAGGAGGGCCTGCTGCCAAACGTTCCCGTGTGGAGCGATGTGAAGGCCAGTGATCCTTGCTACTACGTGGTGATGGAGGCTACGATTTCTCATGACTACGAGCGTCGGAACAAAGGACAGATCATTGAGAACTGGACCAAGCTGACGAAAGACCCCGTGTGGGAGTAAGTGTTAGATTTTCCAGTTCCATATGCACGGCGCCCCCGGCAAAAGCCGGGGGCGCCGTTTTGCCCAATAGGTGGTGCTGTAAGCAAAGCCACGGAAATCCAATGGATTTCCGTGGCTTTGGTACGCCCTGAGGGATTCGAACCCCCGGCCTTCTGGTCCGTAGCTTGTCTGAGGGGGCACAAAAGGCACTTTCCAGCCCGTTTAATACCGTTCGTTCGGTATTCTAACCGCCCTTCATGCTGTCCGCTCCGTTGGTTCCACATGAAAATTTCCTGTTCTGGGTCAGGTTATGGGGCAAGCCCCAGACTGGCAATTCAAAAACTGCGTCGCTATAAACAAAGAAGAACCGCCAAAGCAACAATGAGCTGATACCGTGGCACAAAGGCCGCCCAGGTTCTGAGCAACACATTTTTCTCTCTGCTGTTATCTAAACTCCAACGAGCCAGATTGCCAAGAGATTTTGGGAGACACAGTAATTTACCAGTAAGGACTCTCGTCGCCCCTGTGAACCCCTATGTGCCGTCTTAATAACGGGAGCCGGGAAGAGACTCCATCGGGGAAGTTGAGGTACCCTTGCGCCAGCCCTGCAACCCCAATTTTGACCGGGGTTGGGGAGCGGTTTGCCCACCCTCGGGTGGGGCAAGCATCGCGTCCGGCTATACGCCGGCCACATTCGCCGGGGCAAAGCCTCGGCACCCCCTGCCCCTAAAGGAGAGAAAAATAACGGAATGCAGAGAAGGAAAAATCGAAGGTACTGCCAATTCAGCCACGTTTCGCCCTGTAAGCCGCTGTGTGCAGAGTTGGCAGGCTGGGTGGTATCCGTGCCCCGTTGTGAGATGAAGCACTGCATCGGAACTCTGTGGGCTTTTTTGAGCAGAGACAAAAAGTATGTGAGCTATCACGGTTTGCACCAGTGTATTCAAAGAGTAACCCCAATCGTTTCTTTATTTCGCCATATCGTTTTGTCAGGGCAATCGTCCTCCCTTCCGGAAAATACATTTTTACTCCGTGCAGGAGGCAAAATAAGCCCGGTTGTGGGCCACTGCCGCAGAGTCCGGCTTGAATTTTGCAGCGCGTTCGTTATATTCCTCGGCCTCCGCCCTTCGTCCCAGCTTACTGTAGCACACACACAGTTGGATGCAGGGTGTGTAGCCGTAAGCATCCGGCAAAACAAATCCGCCCCGGTCATCCTTTCTTTCGCATTCCAGCGCCCGCAGATACCAATAGGCCGCCTGCGCCCAGGCCATCCGGTCGAAAAAATGCTGGGCAACATCGCAGCAGACTTCCGCCCGCGGCAGGTCATATGCAAAGCTGTGAAGCAGCGCCTCCAGCGCTTTCTTTTCCTGCTCCAGTCCGTACCAGCAGTAGGCGCAGTAGCGGCAGGCATCGATTTTGTTCTCCAGCCAGCCCTGACCGCCCTCTAAAAAGTCCTCAAACACAGCGACCGCGTCTCTGTATCGCCGGTGATAGTAAAGCTCCCGGCCATAATAGAACTGCTGTCGCGGATCCAGCGATTCCCCTTTGCTCAAAAGCCCCTCAAAGATCCGCAGGTTCCTCTCAGGATCAGAGGGATGCAGCTTCCAATGGGTGACGGCACATTCAGAATAGATCACACGCCCCCGGGTTTCGATCACCTCATGCACCGCGCCCTTCCACACCATCCCGGCGTGATTTTTGATGATGCGCTCCCGGTAATAGGAAAAGGTCACATGTCCCCTCTCGTCAAAGCCGGTATTGTACCGCATCATCACCGCGTTCACATCGGGCTGAAGGCCGGCCTTCAGCCGCGCGAATTCCTGCCGGTCCCGCTCCATCAGCACATCGTCCGCATCCAGCCACATACAGTAGTCGCAGTTCGCCTGCTCAAACGATTTGTTCCTTGCTGCTGCGAAATCGTCGACCCATGGAAAATCATATATTTTTTCGGTGTATTTCGCCGCGATCTCTTTGGTGCGATCTTTAGAACCTGTGTCCACAATGATGATCTCGTCCACCAGACCGGCCACTGATTCCAGACAGCGGCCGAGAACATCCTCTTCATCCCGGACGATCATGCAAAGACTGATTGTACACATCAGTTATCCCCCTGCCAATCACTTGTGGGAAAGCCCCCACACCAAGTGGTATGGGGGCCGTTCCATTTTAAAAAGACGGTTGTTATGCCATTATGCAAGCCGGACTACTGTCAAGCTCGCACCTGTTCCGCCCTGGAGTACAGCTGTGCCTGCTAATCCGGCTAACTGCAGTTCCAGAGTATCTCCTGCGGTCAGGGCAGCGATGAGTGTCACTGCGTAGGAACCAACGGACACCGCCGGCGAGAATGTGGAGCCAGGAAGCGTCGCGCCATTGCGCTGGATGCGGGAAGTCAGCAGCAGGCCCGCAGTAAAATTAATGCGATAAGAAATCAAATAGCTTCCAGTGTCCGGCACTGTAAAGACGGTATTTGCGCCATTAACCGTGAAGCCGTCCAGATTTTGTTCACTGGGCAGCGGCACGGACGTGCCGCCCAAAATCACGGCAATGGTCTGGCCGGTGGTGTTCAGTGCACTCATAGCCGTTGAAGTGACCGAGGGGCCCGTTGCACCGGTTGCCCCGGTGGGCCCAATCGGACCAATCGCTCCATCTGCGCCCGTTGCACCGGTCGCGCCAGTTGCACCCGTAGGCCCGATTACGCCGTCAGCACCTGTCGCGCCGGTCGCACCGGTTGCGCCCGTAGGACCGGTTACGCCGTCGGCACCTGCCGCGCCGGTTGCGCCGGTTGCGCCGGTGGGCCCAATCGGGCCAATCGCTCCATCTGCGCCCGTCGCACCGGTCGTGCCAGTTGCACCCGTAGGCCCGATCACGCCGTCGGCACCTGTCGCGCCGGTTGCGCCGGTTACTCCGGTGGGACCAGTGGGGCCGGTTACTCCATTCGCGCCAGTCGCGCCGGTTGCGCCCGTAGGCCCGGTTACACCATTGGCACCTGTCGCACCGGTTACTCCGGTGGGACCGGTGGGACCGGTCACTCCATCCGCGCCTGTCGCGCCGGTTGCACCCGTAGGCCCGGTTACACCGTCGGCACCTGCCGCACCGGTTACTCCGGTGGGACCAGTGGGGCCGGTTACTCCATTCGCGCCAGTCGCGCCGGTTGCGCCCGTAGGCCCGGTTACACCGTCGGCACCTGTCGC
>NZ_CANRMB010000001.1 GCF_947631635.1 uncultured Dysosmobacter sp. | reverse complement strand
CGCTCCAAACATCCAGGGATTGCTGTGCCATTTTCTCTCTTTGACTTCCTTTAACTGCGTGTTTGGACACTCCCGAGCAATGCGCTGCGCTTGCAAACTTCCCCCTTTTGTGGTAAATTATATAAATCTGTACATTTGTAAACAAGGAGGCGCTTTTATGCCCACCCTGAATGAAGAGATCTCCCGGCGGCGGACGTTTGCCATCATCTCCCACCCCGACGCCGGCAAGACCACACTGACTGAAAAATTTCTGCTGTACGGCGGCGCCATCGCCCAGGCCGGCGAGGTCAAGGGCAAGCGTGCCCGGGCCGCCACCAGCGACTGGATGGAGATCGAAAAGCAGCGCGGCATCTCCGTCACCTCATCCGTCATGCAGTTCCAGCACAACGGCTTCTGCATCAACATCCTGGACACCCCCGGCCACCAGGACTTCTCCGAGGACACTTACCGCACGCTGATGGCGGCGGACTCCGCCGTGATGGTCATCGACGGTGCCAAGGGCGTGGAGCCCCAGACCCGGAAGCTCTTCAAGGTCTGCGCCCTGCGGCACATTCCCATCTTCACCTTCATCAACAAGATGGACCGGGAGACCCGGGACCCCCTGGAGCTGTGCGAGGAGGTGGAGCGGGAGCTTGGCATCGACACCTACGCCGTCAACTGGCCCATCGGCTGCGGCAAGGAGTTCCAGGGCGTCTATGACCGGGAAAAGCAGCGCATCCTCTTCTTCCAGGCCGAGGAGCGGGGCAAGAAGGTCAGCTCCGCCGAGGTGGCGCTGGACGATCCCGCCCTGGAGGACATGATCGGCGAGGCCAAGGCCGCCGCCCTGCGGGACGAGGTGGAGCTGCTGGGAGCCGGACGGGAGTTCGACCTGGAGGCCGTTCGGAACGGCACCCTCTCCCCGGTGTTCTTCGGCTCCGCCCTCACCACCTTCGGCGTGGAGCCGTTTTTGGAGGAGTTTCTCCGCATGACCACCGCCCCTCTCTCCCGCGTCTCCGACCAGGGCGAGGTGGATGTGTTCTCCCCGGACTTCTCCGCCTTTGTCTTCAAGATCCAGGCCAACATGAACAAGGCCCACCGGGACCGTCTGGCCTTTATGCGCATCTGCTCCGGCAAGTTCCAGCGGGACACCGAGTACTTCCACGTCCAGAGCGGCAAAAAGCTGCGGCTCTCCCAGCCCCAGCAGATGATGGCCGCGGAGCGGGAGATCGTGGAGGAGGCCTACGCCGGCGACATCATCGGCGTGTTCGACCCCGGCCTCTTCTCCATCGGAGACACCATCACCGTGCCGGGCAAGAAGTTTCGCTTCTCCGGCATCCCCACCTTTGAGCCGGAGCACTTCATGCGGGTGGCCCCCAAGGACACCATGAAGCGCAAGCAGTTCATCAAGGGCACGGAGCAGATCGCCCAGGAGGGCGCCATCCAGATCTTCAAGATCCCCGGCGCAGGTCTGGAAGAGGTCATCGTGGGCGTGGTGGGCACCCTGCAGTTCGACGTGTTCGAGTACCGCATGAAAAACGAGTACGGCGTGGACCTGTATATGACCGGCCTGCCCTACGACCACCTGCGGCTCATCACCAACTGCCCCTGCCCGCCGGAGGACCTGGTGCTGTGCACCGGCTCCGCCATTCTGGAGGACTTCAAGGACCGCCTGCTGGTGGCCTTCGGCGGCGAGTGGAGCGTGGGCTTCCTCACCAAACACAACCCCGGATTGGAGCTGGCGGACTCCCTGTCCGTCTGACCGGGAACCGATATACGGAAAACAGCGGTTTGAGCCCATCGTCTCAAACCGCTGTTTATGTTTTCATCCCGTCGATCAGATGGAGCAGGGCCTCCGTCTGATCTTCCGTCCGGGCGGCGATGCGGACCGCCTGCCGCGCCGATTCCGCTATCACCTTTGGCGCAAAAAAGCCCGCCCGGAAGCATGTGCTTTCAGGCGGGCCACTCTGATGCGATTTTTATCGGCGTCCGCCGAAGCCCCCGCCGCGGGAGCCTCCAAAGCCGCCTCCCCGGGAGCCGCCGAAGGAGCCGCCTCCGCCGAAGCCGCCCCGGCTGCCGCCGAAACCGCCGCCGAAGGAGCCTCCCCCGCCAAAGCCGCCGCGGGAACCGCCGAAGCCGCCGCCAAAGGAGCCGCCGCCAAAGCCGCCTCCCCGGGAGCCGCCGGTGGGCGGCCTGCGGCTGCCGCCGCTGCGGGGCGGCTGGGGCGGGCGTCCGCCTCTGGGCGGCTTGGGACCTCTCCCGCCAGTGGGCGGTCTGCGGGGCGGTCTGCGCCGCCGGGGCCGCCCCCAGAACACCGGGTAATACCGCCGGGTGGGGATGCCCATGCCGGGCATCATGTACCGCCGCCGGTAGCGTCTGTACCGCATGCCGTCCAGGATCACCCAGATGACCAGCAGGACCACCAGCAGAACAATCAGCTGCGCCACCAGTGTTCCGAAGGCGGGGGCGATATAGCCGGTGGTCTGGGTGTGATACCCGCCATTGGTGGAATAGCTCTCCCGGACGGCGGGGATGTAATTTTCCCGGATGGTCACGTCGTAAAAGTCCGCGAACCAGTCGATGTAGGCGTCAAAGGTCCGCTTTACGCCGGCGTCATAATCCCCCGCCGCGAAGTCGGCCTCCATATAGGTATACAGCAGACCGGTCAGCTCCTGGCCGTAGTCATACAGTCCGTCGCCGCCGGAGACGCCATAGTCTCCCCGCAGGCCGTTCTGGGCGATATCGTCCAGCGCCAGCACCAGCACCAGGCCGTTGTTCCGCTCCTTGGAGCCTACGCCGTACTGGTTGCCCAGGTCTGTGGCGTACTCCACGATGTCGGTGCCGTTGGTGCTGTCCACCGTCACCACCATGATCTGCGCGCCGGTCTGGGCAAACAGGGAGGCGTTCATGGCGTCGATATGTTTCATGGTCTTGTCGGTCAGCACACCGGCATGGTCGTAAACATAGGTGTAGCTGCCCACGATGGCCGTGGACGGCTCGCTGGTGCTGTCAGGCTTTTTGGCCTGGCCCAGCAGGAGCCCGGCCACAATGGCCAGCACCATGACGGCTGCGGCCACCGGGCGTTTTTGGAAAATTTTCATAGGCAATACCCTTTTTGAATTAGGAATGGAACCGAAGATAAGAGATAAAGGATATCGGAATCCCGCGCCCGCAGGCGCTCAAGGGAAAGGGCCAGGGAAACCCGTAGGTTTTCCAGTTCTTTCGCCGGAGGCGAAAGAAGCAATTCCAATCATTTTCGGCAGGACATGTGCCTACCGAAAATTCCCCGACCCAGCCGCCTTGGGCGGCGTCCACCAGTGACCGACGTCACTGGTGAGGGGGAATCTAAAGGGGGGACGAAGTCCCCTCTTTAATTGTGCAGCTCCATCAGTTTCTGCTTCAATTCACCTTCAATGCGGCCCGCGGCGTCACTTGCTCCATATCCCTCGATCCCGCCTTCCGGCGAGATCTCGCTCATTCCGCTGCTCCGCCTTCCCCAGCCAAACCCGCTCCGCTGGGCTTTGGCCGGGAACCCTTGGAACTGGGCCGGCGAGCCGTTCAATGTCCTTTTTTAATTGTGCAGCTCCATCAGCTTCTGCTTCAATTCACCTTCAATGCGGCCCGCGGCGTCACTTGCTCCATATCCCTCGATCCCGCCTTCCGGCGAGATCTCGCTCTTTCCGCCGCTCCGCCTTCCCCAGCCAAACCCGCTCCGCTGGGCTTTGGCCGGGAACCCTTGGAACTGGGCCGGCGAGCCATTCAATGTCCCTTAATTGTGCAGCTCCATCAGTTTCTGCTTCAATTCACCTTCAATGCGGCCCAGTTCCGCTTCGGCGGCTTTGCGCTTGGCCGCGCCGTCCCGCTGGATGGTCAGCACCTCGTCCAGGGTGGAGATCAGCTGCTGGTTCGTGTGCTGGAGGGTCTCAATGTCCACGATGCTGCGCTCCGCCTCCTTGGCGGTCTGGATGGTGCCCATCTTCAGCATGTCCGCGTTCTTTTTCAGCAGCTCGTTGGTCATCTCCGTGACGGCGCTCTGGGCGGCGGTGGCCTGACGGCCGTGCTCCAGCCCCAGGGCCAGCACCATTTGGCTCTTCCACAGGGGGATGGTGTTCACCAGGGAGGACTGGATCTTCTCCACCATCAGGGTGTCGTTGTTTTGCAGCAGGCGGGTCTGGGGGCCCATCTGGATGGAGATCATGCGGGTCAGCTCCAGGTCGTGGAGCTTTTTCTCAAAGCGCTCGCACATCTGCACCATGTCGTTGTACTTCTGGGCGTCCTCCTGGGCGCCGGTCTGCTCCGCCTTGGCTTTCAGCACCGGCAGCTCGTTGGCCCGGACATCCTCCAGCTTCTTTTTGCCCGCCAGGATGTACATGGTCAGTTCCTTGTAGTACTTCAGGTTCAACTCATACATCTGGTCAAACATCGCCACATCCTTCAGCAGCGTCACCTGATGCTGCTCCAGCTCCCGGGCGATCTTGTCCACGTTGGTCTCCACCTTGGCGTACTGGGCCTTCATGGTCTCCAGCTTGTTGCCGGTCTTTTTGAACATGCCGAAGAGGCCCTTCTTCTCCTCTTCCTCGCCGAAGCCCTTCAGCTCCACCACCAGCTCGGAAAGGGACTTGCCCACCTCGCCCAGGTCCTTGGTGCGGACGGAGGACAGTGCGCTTTCGGAGAAGCCGGCCACGTTCTTCTGGGCGGCGGCGCCGTATTGCAGGATCATGTTCGAGTCCATGATGTCAATCTTCTTGGAGAAGTCCGCCACCGCCTGCTTTTCCGCCTCGGAGAGCAGGTTCTCATCCATCTGGACAGGGGTGACTTCGGGCTTTGCGGGCTCGGGAGCGGGCGCTGCGGGCGTGGCCGGGGCCACAGGCTCCAGGGTCAGTTCCGGAACGGCCTCCGCGGCAGCGGCGGCCGTATCCGGGGTCAGGGTCAGCTGGGGGATGTTGTTCTCACTCATGGCGTTTTCCTCCGTTTATCATACATGATTTGTTTCATCAGTTGTCTCTTCCGCTT
Source organism: uncultured Dysosmobacter sp. (assembly GCF_947631635.1). Taxonomy (GTDB): domain Bacteria; phylum Bacillota; class Clostridia; order Oscillospirales; family Oscillospiraceae; genus Oscillibacter. The sequence goes on along the minus strand of NZ_CANRMB010000001.1, from coordinate 330,582 downwards.
TTTTCTGGAACTCCCGCGCGGCACGAACGGCCCAGATCACGGCTCCGGCCAGCCACGCGCATCCCAGAACCACATAGAATATCCGTCTCTGCGTGAACGCCTTGTACAGCCAAATGGCTCCACAGCCCCCATAACAGGCTATACAAAGAATATTTCCGGCAGTATGCAGGCCGTCTTTCACCCTTTGCCGCACAGTGGACCTCCTTTACAGCTCCAGCTTGATATCCGGGTCCTCCCTGGGCAGGGTCTCCGCTTTCAGCTGGTCCCCGGCCAGGCCCTCCCGGGCCATCATGGTCTCCAGCACGGTGATGTCCGTGGAGATGTCCAGGGCCTCGGAACCGTACAGACTGTCCAGCTGCTTTTCAAAGGCCGCCACGATGGTGCGCATCATGCCCTCCACCTTGGCCTTGGTGGCGTCCACGTTCTCACCGGAGATGCCGGCGGCGCTGGCCCGGTCATAGGCGTTCAGCAGCTTCAGGGTGGTGGGCAGGTAGTAATCCAGGAACCGCCGGATCTGGGACAGCTTCTTGGGGTCCCGCTTCACCTCGTCGAAGATCTTCTGGGACACCTGCTCCAGCCGCACGATATCGGCGGAGATGCCGGGGTCCGCGATGTTGTTGTCCAGCCGCTTCATCTCCGCGATGGCCAGGCGGCCGTCCTTCAGCATCTTGTCCAGCTCGGCGTTGCCGGTGGTCTCCTCCTTGGGCTTCTCCGCGGCCTTGGGGGCCGCCTGCTCCGTGCCGCCCACGGTACCGGCATTTTGACAGACGGCGTTCACCCCGAAAAACACCGCCGCCGACACCGCCGCCAGCAGGGCGTAATGGACAGGCGCGTACAGGGGGAACAGCAGGCCGTATGCCAGCCACAGCACCGCCACCGCGTAAAACGGCGCCACGGGCTTCCGTTTGCTCGTCTCCATAAGCAGACCTCCTTCGGGTCCGGAGACCCATAATAAAGATATTATACCTCTCCACAGGCGGCGCGGTCAAGGCGGGAAGGCTGTAAAATATCGTCAATTCACTTGAAAAATAGAAAAGCTGTTTTTCAAGCGGGCAATGCCCGCTGTGCGCGAAGCGCACGGTGAATGACTATGAAATCTAAATCAAGGCCGCTTTCGCGGCCTGTCACAGCGCAGGCGCTGTGACACTTGAAAAGTGGTTTTACCACTTTTCAAGTTATTTGATTATAGTTGTGAACAGAAAAAAGCGCCTCTTCTGCAAGAGGCGCTTTTTTCTTTCAGATGCCCAGCCGCCCTGTCAGCGGGTCCCGCCACAGCGGCAGCGCCACCGGGCGGAAGGTGCACCAGACGAAGCAGAAGGCCAGCCCCCACAGCACCACCAACCCCAAAATCTGCTGCCACAGGGAGGTGAAGCGGCCCCTGCCCAGCAGGTGGAAATCCAGGGCAAAGGCTCCCAGGTCCGCCAGGAAGAACACCGCGATGTCCGCCCACATCACATGAAAGCCCAGGGCGCCGGTATAGGTATAGAACAGGATGGGAACCAGGGCTACCCCCGCCAGGGTGCTGACCGCCCGCACGGCCAGAAAATTGGGATAGTTCTTCCCCATGACGCACACCTGGACCACGGAAAACAGAAACAGCGGGACAAACAGCAGCTTCATGTGCTCCCAGGTGGACTCGTTGACAGCGGAGAACGCTGCCGCCAATACGCTGCCGCCGCTCCACTCATATACGAAGTGCAGCAGCGTCCCCGCCGCTCCCGTGAATACAAAACCCGCCAATTCCCAGAAAAACAACCGTTTTCGCATAGTGACCTCCCCATCGGCAAACAAAGACCACGGCGGTATGCCGTGGTCCCAGTTTGTGCGGAGTTTTCCAGATTTATTCTCTTTATTTTTACCTCCAAAGCGCCTTGCGAAAACGGATCAGGAGCGGGTTCGATCCCCGGCGCCGCCCAGTCACCTGGAAAAGCGCATGGGATCTTTCAGGCGGGCGATGCCCGCTGTGTGCTAAGTGCGCAGGGACGGACAATGAAACGCAAACCAAAGCCGCGGCCTGTCACAGCGCACATGCGCTGTGACACCTGAAAAGTGAATGGACGATAAGGTCCCGTTTCTCTTCAACCATATCCCCAGGTCTGCAGGGTCCATCTTTCATCGGCGTTCCGCGTCAAGATCCACTGCCAGCCGTCATATGTGGTATTGGGATTCAGGCTGCCGTCTCCACCCGAGGCATCCACATCGAAAGAGGAGGTCAAAACGATCGCCTGTTCCGCGTCATACTGCTCAGCCCACTCCGCGAACACCTCGGCGGAATCATCCCCCATATATCGCATCTCCGTCAATACGCATCCGCCAAAATGATCCTCAAAGTATTTCACAACCGTATCAGCCGCCGCGTCGATCTCAGACTTCGTATACAGTTCAGAATCCGCGCCGATAACATCCACGTTTTTCACAGGATTTCCGCACGCCGCCAGGGACAGCAGGGAAACAGCCACGATCAGGGAAGCCAATATCTTTTTCATTTGTTTTCTCCTTTTTTGTTTTTGCTGCAAGCCCTCGAAGATCCGAGCCATGCGCGGGGATCTGAAGGATGCCATTACTCCACATAGGCGGCGTAGCGCCCCATGACGCTCTTCAGGCTCTCCGGTGTCCAGCCGCCTTCATACAGGCCGTTTTCCATGGCGGCAGCCAGAGCGCGGCAGAGCCGGCGGGCCTCTCCGTCCGTCCGCTTTTCCAGCAGCTGGGGCAGAACCCGCAGGCTGTCCGCAGGCCTTTGCAGGATGTAACCCGGCAGGACGCTGTCGTGGGCCAGACCCTCTGTCAGATAGAAGGCCTCCACCAACTCCTCCAGCAGGGCGTCCTCCCCCCGCGCAAAGGGCAATTCCACCCGGCAGCCGCCGGTGCCCCAATCCACGCAGCGCCAGTCCCCGTTTTGATCCTTCATCACCCGGACCTCATGGTCCCAGTGCCAATATCCGTCCGGCTCCCGGTCCCGGATGCCCGCGCCCCCGTTCCAGTAGACGCTGCCCAGCGCCGCCGGCTCTTCCAGCAGGACCAACAGGTCCATGTCAAAGCAGAACTGTTCCGGCTCTCCCCGGTAGACGTCGTACACCCTGCACCCGCCAGCCTGTACATCCAAGGGCTTCCATACCACCCAGTCCGGCACGTTCCGGTAGTTCTCCGCCACCTGCTCCGCCAGCTCCGCCGCCGCTTTTTCCAGATCCGTCCCGCTCCCGTCCGCGGCGGCGTTCCAGACACCGGCGCTGACCGCATCCCGGGCGATAATCTCCAGAGCGTCGTAAAGCTTGCCCTCCAGCGGCTCCCCCTCCCTGGGATTCACCGCCCGGACATAGGTCTCCGCGCCGTTTTGGGACAAAAAGACGATGTCGCCGCCGGAGCAGCACTGCAGCATGGTCTTGCCATCCGGGGACCGCAGGGTCAGCAGGCGGCCCCGCTCTTCCCCCATCTGCGCCTCCCAATCCGCCCTGTCCGCGGCGGACCATTCATAGCTGACGGCGAAATACTCCTCCCGCCCCGCTGCGTTCCGGGCGTTTTCCGGGGTGACGTCCAGTGCGGTCACGGTGCCGTCCGGCTCCTCCACCTCCACAGTAAAGGTCTCGTTTTCGGAAATGGCCTCATAGACCTCCGCCGCCAGCGCCTCCGGCGTCTGGTGCGGCCCGCATCCGGCCAGCAGAACGGCCAGTATCAGCATCCACATGCAGCAGCGTTTCATGGCAATATCCTCCTGTCCTCGATCCAGTCCGATCATGATGAAGCTGGGAGTAATCAGGCCCGCTTTCCTCAGTCCGCCGCGGCGGCCGGAAAAGCGGTGAACCCTTTCCACCTGTTTGCTCACAGATACAGGATACACGTTTTCCGCTGTCAATTCCCGTCAATTCTGCTACAAATAGTAACAATTTAAAAACAAAAATCCGGAGCGGTTCCCCCGCTCCGGATCACAGCGTCACACAAATACCACGCGGATCAGCAGCATATAGAGGGCCGTGCCCCCGGCGATGGACAGCAGCACATTGTCCTTCCACTTGTGAAGGACCACCACCGCCGCGATGCCCAGCAGCTCCGGCGCGCCGTGGGGCGCCGCCAGCCAGGCCACGCTCTTCAAGCAGTAGACCACCAGCAGGCCCATCATGGCCGCCGGAAGCACCCGCCCCAGGTATGTCACGATGACCGGCGGCTGCTTGCTCTCCGGGAACAGCCAGAAGGGCAGCCAGCGCGTCAGCTGCACACCGGCGGCCAGCGCCAGAATGGTGATCAGGGTCTCAACAGGCGTCAGATGCACAGCTTTTTCCTCCCTCCCAGCAAGACGATCAAAATCAGGACCATGGCGGGGATCACCAGATTGTCCGCGCCGAATACCGCCAGACTGACGCCGGTGCAGACCAGGCCGATCACTCCGGCGGGACGATTCTCCGCATGCTTCCACTGCTCCATGAACAGCACCACGAACAGCGCCGTCAGCGCAAAGTCCAGTCCCGTGGAGTCAAAGGTCAGCACGGAGCCGATGACCCCGCCCAGCACGGAGCCAACGGCCCAGTAGCCGTAATCCAGCAGGGAGATCCAGAAGTAAAAGTCCTTCCGCTCCACGCCGGCGGGCGGCTCCAGGGTGGATACCAAGGAATAGGTCTCGTCCGTCAGGGCAAAGATCAAAAACGGGCGCACCTTTCCCATACCGCGGTACTTTTCCAGCAGGGACAGTCCGTAAAACATATGCCGGGCATTGACCATGATGGAGATCAAAAGCGCCTGCACGGGGGCAAAGGCCGTGGTCAGCAGGGTGATGGCCACGTATTGGATGCTGCCGCCGAAAACCAGCAGGCTCATCAGCAAGGCCCACAGCGGCCCATAGCCGTTGGCCGCCATCAGCAGTCCGTATGCCATGCCCAGGCACAGATATCCCGTCATTACCGGAATGGTGGCGGGAAACGCGGCACGCAGCGCCGGATTTCCCCGCCGCCCCATATGTTCGATTTGTTCCATTGTGTCCTCCTTTTTCTGATCCTCGTCTGTATGGGCCGATCAGCAGCCCGCCCCAACAGGGCAAAACCAGCGCCGTGAAACCGGCAGACACCCGTCAGGTGCAACGCCATGGTCCAAGAGGCCGGTGCGATAACATTGTATATAAGGTCAGCCGCTTCCGCGGCCCGCAGAGCCGCCAGACGCTTCTGGTATTTCGGAGCCAGCTTTTTCACAGGCGTCCCTTCAAGTGGGGAGCCGCGCCGCACGCGGCGCGGCTCTGGTCTTACATCTTCTCCGGCGCGTCCACGCCAATGAGCTTCAGGCCGTTTTTCAGCACCGTCCGGGTGTCGTCCGCCAGCTTCAGCCGGGCTGCCTGCACGGCAGGCTCCTCGCCCTTGATGCGGCAGGCGTTGTAGAACCGGTGGAAGCAGGCCGCCAGCTCCTGGAGATAGCGGTTGATGTGGCTGGGGTCGTAGTCCCGGGCCGCCAGCTTGATCTCCTCGCAGAACTGGGCGATCTGCTTGATGAGGGCCCGCTCCGTCTCGCCGCTGAGCAGGGACATGTCCACATCGGCCTGGGCGGGGACGGACACGCCCTCCTCCCCCAGTGCCCGCAGCAGGGAGCAGATACGGGCGTGGGCGTACTCCACATAGTAGATGGGGTTCTCGCTATCCTCCCGGACAGCCAGCCCCAGGTCGAATTCCATCTGGGTGTCCGGCTTGGCGTTGAAATACCAGCGGGCGGCGTCCACGCTGACCTCGTCCAGCAGGTCGGAGAGGCTGATGGCCTTGCCGGTGCGCTTGGACATCCGGACCACCTCGCCGTCCCGCAGCAGCTTCACCAGCTGCATCAGCACAATGTCCAGCCTCTCGCTGCCGTTGAGGCCCAGGGCGTCCAGCGCGCCCTTCAGGCGGGCCACATGGCCGTGGTGGTCGGCGCCCCAGACGTTGATGACCTTGTCAAAGCCCCGGACGGCGAACTTGTTGCGGTGGTAGGCGATGTCGGCGGCAAAGTAGGTGTAGAACCCGTTGGCCCGACGGAGCACGTCGTCCTTCAGCTCCAGCTTTTCGATGTCCTTCTCCTTTTTGCCCGCCTTCAGCAGGTTCTCCCGCATGATCTCGGCGGTCTTGAGCCACAGCGCGCCGTCCTTCTCGTAGGTCCAGCCCTTTTCCGTCAGCAGGTCCACGGTCCCGGCTACGTAGCCGCTCTCGTGGAGGGTGGACTCGTAGAACCAGTTGTCGTACTCGATCTTGTACCGCTGGAGGTCCGTCTTCATCTTGGGCAGGTTCACGCCAAGGCCGAACTGGGCCAGGGCCGCCTGCCGCTCCTCCGGGGAGACGTTCACCAGCTTGTCCCCGTTCTGGTCATAGTAGGCCCGGGCCAGGTCCCGGATGTCGCCGCCCTGATAGCCGTCCTCCGGGAAGGGCACCGCGTCCTCGCCCTGGATGATCTGCAAGTACCGGGCCTCGATGGAGTGGGCGAACTTGTCGATCTGGTGTCCCGCGTCGTTGACGTAGAACTCCCGGGTCACGTCCGCGCCGCAGGCGGCCAGCACGGCAGCCAGGGTGTCTCCCAGCACGCCGCCCCGGGCGTTGCCCATGTGCATGGGGCCGGTGGGGTTGGCGGAGACGAACTCCACCATGTACCTCTTGCCCTTCAGCCCATCGTTGGTGCCGTAGTCCCCGCCCTCGCGCTCCACGGCGGCACAGACGCCCTCGTACCAGCTGTCGTTCAGGCGGAAGTTCAAAAAGCCGGGCCCCGCGATCTCCGCGGAGGCAAAATAGGTGCCGTTCAGGTCCATGTGGTCCAGCAGAGCCTGGGCGATGTTCCGGGGCGGCTGGCGCAGGGCCTTGGAGGCCGCCAGGGCAAAGGTGGTGGTGAAGTCGCCGTTGGCGGTGTCCTTGGGGATCTCCACCGGGGCGGTCTTCACCGCCGCCTGGGGCAGGGTGCCGTCCTTTACCGCGGCCTCGTAGGCGGCCATCGCCAGGGAGGCCGCCTGGTCTTTTGCGTTCTGGATCATGTTGATCATATTGTCATATCCTCTTCCGTTGATATTGATTTCAGCTTTTCCGCCTGACGCGGATCTTAAAACAGTTCCGCCCTGTAACGGTGTGTTTTCCCATGGCGCCTGCGCCATGGGAGCCCTTTGATGGAACATCCTCGGCAGGCAAAGCCCGCCTCCGGCAAGATTTCGGCTCTGCCGAAATGTTTGGACGCGCGATCGCGCGGCGGAACACACTCTGCCAGCAAGCTTCCAGGTCTATGCCTTTCTTTTAACGCGGATCTTAAAACAGTTCCGTCCCGTAACGGTGTGTTTTCCCATGGCGCAGGCGCCATGGGAGCCCTTTGATGGAACATCCTCGGCAGGCAAAGCCCGCCTCCGGCAAGATTTCGGCTCCGCCGAAATGCTTGGACGCGCGGTCGCGCGGCGGAACACACTCTGCCAGCAAGCTTCCAGGTCTATGCCTTTCTTTTAACGCGGATCTTAAAACAGTTCCGTCCCGTGACGGTGTGTTCCACTGCGATGGAGTACTTGATCTCCAGCACGCCCCCCCGCTGGGACAGGTTGTGCTTCAAGACGCTGGTCTGGATATCCACCGTCAGTTCCCCAAAGGGCGTCTCATAGAGGGACGTATGCTGCCGCCCCTCCTCAAAGATCATCTGGGCGTTCACCTTGCCCATGCGGGTCAGAACCACCCGGGGGCCCTTCACCTCAAAGGTCGTGGTGGTCCCCTCCATCCCCGTCAGCTCCGTCTCCTGGTAGGACAGCACCATTCCCTCTTCGGTCAGCTCCATGGTGCCCTCCGTCATCAGCTCCGTGGCGTCGGGGTCGATGCCGTCAAAATACTGCTCGCCCCGGATGGACAGCAGGACCGGCAGCTTTTCCTGTTCAATACTGGTCAATGTCGATCCTCCGTGCCGCGTGGCGCAGGTCCTCCTGAAGGAACACCGACGCGATGCGCTCAAAATCCTCTGTCCGTTCGCTGACATAAAACTCCGCCTCGCCCTGGCGGCTCTCGTCCGCCCGCAGGTCCCGGGCCTTCAGCATCCGCTTCAATTCAAAGGCGGACTCCTCCCCGGCGGAGACCAGCGTCACCTCCGGTCCCATGATATCCGCGATGATCTCCGTCAGCAGCGGATAGTGGGTGCAGCCCAGGATCAGGGTGTCGATGCCCGTCTCTTTCAGCGGCTCCAGATACTCCCGGGCCACGGTCTCGATCACCGCGTCGCCCCGGCGGATGCGTCCGTTCTCCACCAGAGGCACGAACAGCGGGCAGGGCTTGCCGACGACCTCCACCGCGGGGTCCAGCCGGCGGAGGGCGGCCTCATAGGCGCCGGAGCGGATGGAGGCCAGGGTGGCGATGATGCCCACCTTCTTCGCCCTTGTCACCTGCACGGCCCGGCGGCAGGTGGGTTCCACCACGCCGATGATGGGCAGGTCGTTCTCCGCCTGGAGCACGTCCAAGGACGTGGTGGAGATGGTGCCGCAGGCGATGACCATGGCCTTCAAGTCAAAGGAGCGCAGAAAGCGCACGTCCTGCCGGGCATATTTCAGGATGGTGTCCCGGCTCCGGCCGCCGTAGGGGACCCGGGCCGTATCGCCAAAGTAGATCAGGTTTTCCTCCGGCAGGATCTGCCGGAGGGCGCGCACCGCCGTCAGACCGCCGAGGCCGGAGTCAAACACGCCGATAGGCCGTATATCCATAGTCGTTCCATGCTCCTTATCCGTTTTCTGGGTGCTGTTTGCACCCGGTTGACATCCGAGTTATATATTATACTATGACAGCGGTTGCGCCGCAAGACAGATTTTAGTCTTTTTACCCTGTTTTTTATATGGAATTTCGCGCAGGACTTTGTTATAATCTTTGCTGTAAGCCCATCGCATAAACTGTCTGGGAGGTGTTTGCCCATGAAGATCGAATTGACGGAGCAGCAGTACCGGTATCTGCTGGACCTTGTGTACATAGGAAACTGGGTGATGAACTCCACCCGGGAGAACGACCGCATCCAGGAGTATGACCAGGTGGAGAGCCTGGTGTTCTCCCACTGTCTCCAGCACAAGATGAGCAAGCTGGTGGAGCTGTACCGCGGGGAGCTGATCCCCTCCCGTGCCTTTGCCGACGGCGGCATCCACGAGGCCATTGAGAATTACGAGGATGTGGTGTTCTACGAGATCCTGGCGGAGGAGCTGGCCCTGCGGGACATGGACGGGGAGCCCCTGACGCGGGAGAACTACGGCGCCCTGATGGACCGCATTGACACCTACCTCTCCGAGTTTGACGAGCACGGCACGGACAATATCTCCGTGGACCTGGACGAGTAAACGGCGGCGCCGACGGCTGCCGCATCTATAGAGAGAAAAAGGAGAAACGACTATGGCCGAGAAATCGAAAGTCTATTTCGCGGACTTCCGCTGCCCCAGCTGGCGGGAGAACCTGCCCCAGAAGCTGGCCCGCCTGATGATGACCGCCGGATTCGGCGACATCGACATGGAGGGCAAATACGTCGCCATCAAGATGCACTTCGGAGAGCCGGGGAATCTGGCCTACCTGCGCCCCAACTGGGCCAAAGTAGTGGCGGACCTGGTGAAGAGCCAGGGCGGCAAGCCCTTCCTGACGGACTGCAACACCCTGTACGTGGGCGGACGGAAAAACGCCCTGGACCACATCGAGTCCGCCTATGTCAACGGCTTCACCCCCTACTCCACCGGCTGCCACATCCTCATCGCCGACGGCTTGAAGGGCAACGACGAGGTGGAGGTCCCGGTGGCGGGCGGCGAATATGTGAAGGCCGCCAAGATCGGCCGGGCCATCATGGACGCCGACGTGTTCGTCTCCCTCACCCACTTCAAGGGCCACGAGCAGGCGGGCATGGGCGGCACGCTGAAAAACATCGGCATGGGCTGCGGCTCCCGGGCCGGCAAGATGGAGCAGCACAACTCCGGCAAGCCCTTTGTCAAGCAGAAGAACTGCGTGGGGTGCAGAGCCTGCGCCAAGATCTGCGCCCACGGCGCGCCCCAGTTCGGCCCCGACGGCAAGGCCTCTATCGACACGGACAAATGCGTGGGCTGCGCCCGGTGCATCGCCGTGTGCCCCAAGGACGCCATCCAGTGCATGTACGACGAGGCCCCCGCCATCCTGAACAAGAAGATCGCCGAGTACACCAAGGCGGTGGTGGACGGCCGCCCCTGCTTCCACGTGTCCCTGGTGGTGGACGTGTCCCCCAACTGCGACTGCCACGGGGAGAACGATGTGCCCATCGTCTCCGATGTGGGCATGTTCGCCTCCTTTGACCCCGTGGCCCTGGACCAGGCCTGCGCCGACGCGGTGCTCTCCCAGACCGCCGCTCCCGGCTCCGTGCTGTTCGACAGGGAGTGCGCCTGCAACGAGGGCGATTTCTTCAAAAAGGCCCATCCGGACACGGAGTGGCAGGTCTGCCTGGAGCACGCGGAAAAGCTCGGCCTCGGCAGCCGGGCATACGAGCTGGTGAAGATCTGACCTCCATACTGCGCCAAAAAAAGAGGCTTCCGTTGGAAGCCTCTTTTTTGATGCCGGATCAGGTGAACAGGCCGTTGAAAGCGGACACGATGTCGTCCGACTTCTCATAGGTGGCCGCCAGCATGACGTAGTTCCCATGGGAGACGATGCGGGAGCCGCTCTTCCAGCCCTCGATGGTGTCGGGATACCAGGCGCCGCCGGGGTTGTTCTCGTCGCCCACCTGGTAGTCGATGCGGGCCTGGAAGATGTCCTTCACCTTCTGCACGTCGTCGGCGTTCTGGACCTCCACCAAGGCGATCTCTCCCACTGTGGCGGAGATCATGGCGGTGTACACCACGCACTGGTTGGCGGCAATGTCGGACAGGCCGGGATAAAAGCTGTCCAGCACCTCGCCCTCGGCCTCCATCATGGCGGGCCACTCCTCGTCGCCCTCCCCCAGCGTCTCATAAAAGGCCGCCAGGTCCACATGGGGCGCAGGCTTGCTCTGGCTGTCCTCCGGCTCCTGGGCGGCGCCGTCCTCCGGTGCCTCCTGGGGCGCATCCGTGGTCCCGTCCTCCGTGATCGCTTCCTCCGGCTTTCCCGCATCCTCCTTCTTCTGACTGCCGCAGGCGGCCAGGGACGCCAGCATCACCAGCGCCAGGAGCAGGGAAATTCCTCTTCTTTTCATATACGTTCTCCTCTTTGTCGTTCTTTCAGAAGGCGGTCCTGTGCGCCTTCTTTGGTCTTTTGGACGGAAAGGCCGGAGAAAAAGTTCCCCCTGCCTCCGCCGATTTTTCCGCACAGCATTAACGTTGCCGCCGGCCCGTGATATCATACGCCATGCATAAACGATTTTGCGGAAAACCACCCTCCCTTTTGCGGCAGCGCCTGTTCCCGCCATGAACCGCCGGCACCTGCCGGCGGCTTTTTCCGCTCCGGTCCGGAGCTTTCATCCCGTTTACCCTTCGTGCCACTGCTGCCCGGTCCTCCAAAAACCCTCGTCGAAATATCCAAAGAGGCGGCTATCCAACATGGATAGCCGCCTGGCCAACCGGAAGCCGGCGAGTGCGCCTTATGCCAATAAGGCGTACTTACACATTTGAGGTGCTTTTAAATTCGTGAATTAGACTAAAAAATCTCTCGATTAAATTGCAATCTGCTTCATTTTCTTCAATAAGCGAGGCCCAATCAAGACTGCGACAATCTTTGTATTTTTCGGATAAAAAGACCGTAAAATCTGAAAAAAGCCAATCCTGATATGTAGGAAGATGCTCTTTTTCTGACATAATATAGCCACACAAAAAATGCCTAAGTCCACGTATCCCATCATTTCCGACAAATAGCTCTGGACGAGCTTCTATTGTGCGTAAAAGAGTATCTAACTTCATTTCTTTACCTCCAAATAACCGTCTTATCCGTCAAAGGCGCACAAAGTAACCCCCGGTTTATCGCACCAATTTTATCACAGCCGGTTCCAAGGGTCAAAGTACAATTCGTAAAATCGCCGGTGTCCCGCATAAACAACGCAAAAGGGAAAAGAAAGGATTTTTCTGCAAAGCCTCTTGACAATTATACGGTTGTATAATATTATTCAATTATACGAGCGTATAATATCAACAGGAGGTACTTATGGAACAGGAGATCAAACGGCTGGGCGACGCCGAATTGGAGATCATGCAGGCCATCTGGGCGGCTGGGGAGCCGGTCTCGTCCACCTGCGTGCAGTCCGCCCTGCGGGGCAGGCGGAATTGGGCCCTGGCCACCCTGATGACCGCGCTGAACCGTCTGTGCGACAAGGGCTTTCTCCGCTGCGAGAAGCAGGGCCGCAACAACCTTTACACCGCCCTCATCGACCGGGAGGCCTATCAGCAGCAGGAGGGCCGCACCATGCTGGAAAAGCTGTACGGCAACTCCGTCACCGGCCTGGTGGCGTCCCTGTACGCCGGAAAGTCCATCAACGACGCGGACCTGGCGGAGCTGCGCCGGTTTTTGGCGGACTGGGAGGAGCGCCTATGAGCCGGGAGCTGTTTTTCGACCTGCTCCGCACCTCTGCCGCGGTGGGTGCCGCCGCACTGGTGCTGGCCCTGCTCTCCCCCCTGTGGGACCGGAGGTTCGCCGCCCGCTGGAAAAGCTGGCTGTGGTGCGTGCTGGCGGCGCTCCTGCTGGCGGGTCCCTTCCTGCACCTGCCGGCGGGAACGGCCCCCTGGACCATCTCCGTGCCGGAGGAGGTGCTGGTGGAGCGGGCGACCGGGGATTATGAGCCTGTCCCCGCCGAGCCCTCTATCCACCCCGAGGATATCGTCAAAAAGAACCCGGACGGCACCATGCTGGTCTTTCCGGTGGGACATGATGTGCCCTATCCCGCCCTTCCGGTCCTGTCCCCGGTGACGGAGACCGTGGACCTGCTGTCCTTGGCGGAGCTTCTGTGGGCGGCAGGCGTGCTGGCATTCATTCTTTGGCAGGCGGGCGGCGAGCTGGTCTTTCGCCGCCGGGTCCGCCGGTGGGCCAAGCCCGCAGGGGACAGCGCCCTGCTGGCGCTTTATCAAAACACCCTGCCGGAGGTCTCCCATCCCCCGCTGTATATCTGTCCCGGCATCGAGACCCCCGTGCTGGCCGGGCTGCTGCGGCCCAGGCTGTTCCTGCCCCGGGAGGACTATGCCCCCGGGGAGGCGAACTGTATCCTCCGGCATGAGCTGACCCATGGGCGCCGGGGCGATCTGTGGCGAAAGCTCCTGCTCCTGGCCGCCAACGCGGTCCACTGGTTCCATCCCGCCGTCTGGCTGCTGCGCCGGAAGGCGGAGCAGGACATGGAGCGGGCCTGCGACGAGCAGGTGGTGCGGGGCGCGGCGCCGGAGGAACGGCGGGCGTATGGCGCGGTCCTGCTGTCCATGGCGGGCGCCGGAACGGCTCCGGCCCTGTCCACCCATCTCTCCGGCAGCGGGAAACAGCTGAAACGGCGGCTGGAAAACATTCTCTCCGGCGACAAGCGCCGGGGCGCTGTCCCGGCGGCGGTCTGTGCCCTGCTGGCGGTCTGCGCCGTCGGATTGGCGGCCTGTACCAGCGCTCCGGCGGAGACCACACCAGACGCCCGCTTGCCGGAGACGGAGGCAACGGAGGCCTATCACATTCTGGTTTTGGGAAGCACCGATCCTGAAAGCTTCTATGACACGATCCTTCTGCTCACCTATGACCCGGCGGCGCCGTCCCTGGACGTTTTGAGCATCCCCCGGGACACCTATGTGGCGGAGCTGCCCTGGGATATCAAGAAAATCAGCACCACCCGGCCCGGAGAGGCCCAGGCGGGCGCTCCCTCCATGGAGACGGCGGTCTCCGCGCTGACAGGCCTCCCCGTGGACCACGTTGTTCAAATTGGCCCCGCAGCGGTGGAACGGCTGGTGGACGCCATCGGCGGCGTGGACTGCGAGGTGCCCATGCGGATGGACTATGACGACCCCTATCAGGATCTGTCCATCCATCTGGCGGCTGGCCCGCAGCATTTGAATGGGGAACAGGTCATGGGCCTGCTCCGCTACCGAAGAGGCGCCGCCCCGGCCGACAGCTATCCCCGCGGTGATCTGGACCGCATCGCCGCCCAGCAGATGGTCATGCGGGCTCTGTTGGAGAAGCTGCTGGACAACGGCGGCTCCCTCTCCGAGCTTTCCGATTTGGCAAAGCTGTTTCAGGAGTCCGTTACCACGGATCTCTCCGCCCAGGATCTTCTGCGGCTGGGCAAATCTTTGCTCTCCGGCGGCCTTGCGGATGTCACCTTCCGCACGCTGGAGGGCCGGTATGGGGCCCTCTGGTGCGAAACCCTTCAATGTGACCTAGCCTATTGGGTCCCCGCCTCCTATGCCTACGATCTCGCCATCGGGGAGGATGCCTATCTGGAGCTGGCGCAGCAGCTTCTGTCAGCGGCCTTCTCCTTTGACGCCAGCCAGCTCACTCCACAGGCCGACGCCGGTCCCGGCCAGCTGACGCTCTCCTATAAGCAGGCGCAGTCCCATGCGTCCTACCTGGTGGAATTCGCCCAGGATTCCCCCTATCCCACCATCCTGTATCACTTCTGCCATCCAGTCCCGAACGGGGCGCCCGCCGGGGATGCCACCGGCCTGTCCATGGACGCCGAATTCCTCAGTCAGGCCGCCTCCCGTGCCCGGGACTTTGTAAAAGCCGTCTACGGCGTGGACTGCTCCCAGATCGAGGCTGACCTTTACGGGAACGGATACAAGATCTCCGTTCAGCTCCCCGTTGCGGAGGATCAGATCTTCGATGTCCGCTTTTGTGACGGTCCGGACCCTGTGGGCATCCTCTTCTTCACCACCCCCGAGGCCGCCGCAGGCGCCCGGGAATCGGCAGCATACGCCGGACTGCTTTCCTGAAATTTGTACCCCCGGCTGCCTCGCCATAAAACACCTTTTCGCAGCGGTCTCGCCTGACTGCACCGCCAATACAGCGGGGCAAATCACATGCGGAAGCTCAGAAATTCCCTGTTTGGCACGAAATCCCATTTTGCGGTGGGGCTTCTCAGCCAAGCAGGGAATTTTTGAGCTGTCCTATATTGCCGAAGAAGATATACCAAATTTTGATATTTTATTCTATGGCTCCATGATGGAGACTTTATGGTTGATCAGGAAGCGGAGCCGGAGCACGGCGAAAATGACGGCAGCCAGTTCTGGCAGCCAAATGAAGTGTCAAACAAAGCCGATCCGGTCGATTCCTGGCAGCAAATAGGCGCAGGGAATCAGCGGAACGAACTGCCGCAGGAACGCTCCGGTCATGTTTGTTGCACCATCCTCAAGCCCGGAAGCAAAGCAGCCGGTGAGCATCGTGACGGATGCCGCCGCAAAAGAAACGGAAATGATCCGCAGAACAGGGACACCCAGCGCCAGCATTTCCCTGCTGACAGAAAACAGATGGAGGAACTCCGCGCCGAAAAGCCGGAATATCGCGGTGCCGTCCAACGAAATAACGGCCTTGCCGAATAGACCGCGGCCTGAAGGATGCGCTCCTTGTTTTGGGCGCCGGCCTTCTGACAAATGACACACGGCAGATCAGGCAGGCTGTATCAATCTCGATGAACCCAATTTGCTTTATCAATGTTGCCGTGATCGTCCGGGACTGATATAATGGTCCACAGAAATTGACCATAGGGGGGTGGATCGCATGACGGTTTCTACCTGTGGACAGGCAGAGCAGCGGCAGCGTTTCCTCGAGCAATTCAAATTGTGTCAGCCGGTTCTATCGGCACTGGGTGATCCAAATCGGCAGTTGATCATTCGAACCCTCATAGAGAACTGCGACAAAGGCGGACTACGGGTCGGAGAGATTCAGAAAAGCTCCCATATCTCCCGCACAGCGGGCATCGCCCTCTTGAAAAATTGCGTGCGTTTTTTCAAGTTAATGGACTATATTACCACATCCATGCAGAAAGCAGCGGCTTGCGCCACATGGCGTCACTTTGGCAGAATGCGGTGGCTGTCATGAACCTCTGTCCGCTTGCGCAAAAATGGAAGGAGGAGCACAATGGTATATCATGTGATATTCAGCCCAACAGGAGGAACCATGCAGGCAGCGGAGCTGTTGGCCGACGCATTTCAAGAGCCTGCAGCGCAAATCGATCTAACGGATGTTTCCGTGGATACACAACAGTATCCGTTTTCTGAGGGGGATATCTGCATCGTGGCTGTACCCTCCTTTGGCGGGCGGGTACCCAATGCCGCAATTGCGCGGCTGGGCCGGATGCGTGGGAACGGCGCCCGAGCGGTTCTTCTTGTGGCCTATGGGAATCGCGCCTACGAGGATACGCTTCTGGAGCTGAAAAACACGCTGACAGACGCTGGCTTCTGCTGTGTCGCGGCAGTGGCGGCAGTAGCGGAACACTCCATTATGCGGCAGTTCGCCTCTGGCCGCCCTGACCGCCAGGATGAAGCGGAATTGCGGAACTTTGGCCGGAAGATCTGGCAGAAACTTCAGGCAGGAACAAAAACGATCGTATCTGTTCCGGGAAACTTCCCTTACCGGGAGTATGGCGGCCTGCCCATGAAGCCAAAAGCCGGAATGTCCTGCACAAAATGCGGCCTTTGCGCGGAGAAGTGTCCAGTCGGTGCGATCCCCAAAGAATCGCCTGAAAAAACAGACACTGCCGCATGCATGACCTGTATGCGCTGTGTCTCTATCTGCCCACAGCACGCCAGAAAATTAAACTCGCTGCTGGTAGCGGCAGGCGCTCAAAAGCTGAAAAAGGTCTGCATGGAGCGAAAAGTGAACGAGTTATTTCTGTGAGCCGGTCCATATGATATAGTCAATTCACTTGAAAAATCGCATGGGATTTTTCAAGCGGGCGATGCCCGCTGTGCGTAAAGCGCACAGCGATTGACTATGAAATGCAAATCAAGGCCGCGGTCCGCGGCCTGTCACAGCGCATATGCGCTGTGACACTTGAAAAGTGAATATCACTTTTCAAGTGATTTGATTATAAAAGTGGTCACAAACCACGGCGCGCAGTACGGATCTGTATGGATCGCCCGTACACCCGGCCGGGATCATTGCGGCGGCATAGTTCAGATGAGGCAGGTCGTTTCATCTGCATGAATCCCCCTTGTTGGAAGCCGCTCCGTGTGGTAGAATCAACATAATGGTCCCCCCATGTACCAAGAGAATAAGAATCATGCAGGGAATGGCGGGAACATCCCCTGTGCGGAATGGAGACGGAATAGCATGAAAGACGCAAAATTGGAAAAGCAGAAAAAGAACTTGATGGAACTGGGCCTGATGGAAGAGACAGATACACTGGTCGATTTCTTCCAGGCCAATTATGTGGAGCGGCTCATTGGAAAGTGGGGCAAATGGAAGCAGGGCTGGGCCTATTTTACGGAGGAACGGCTGATCGTTATAACAGGGCTCCTGGAGGATAACATCGTGATCCCCTACCAGAAGATCCAGACCATGGAAAAATGCTCCCAGGGCGTGATGCCGCTCGGCATTGCCATCACCTATACCCATGCAGAGACCGGCGAGACGGTGACCGACAAGGTCTCCATGATGAAGCGGGAAAAATGGATGGCTTTCATGGCGGAACGGGCGCATATCGCGGCGGATTGATCCGTGTGGCGATGGCGCCGCCTCTTCCGGCGGAAGTTGCGAAAGCCTTGAAGCCAACGGGAATATTCAGAGTGATTTCAGCGAAATACACGAAAAAAGAAGGGATACCCTATGACGGAGCGGGAGAAGATGCTCGCCGGAAAATTATATGACGCCGGAGATCCGGAGCTGTGCGCCGGCCGGGACCGGGCCAAACATCTGACCTGGCGCTACAACCAATTGGCCCCCACCGACTGGACTGGCCGGACCGCCATCCTGCAAGAGCTGCTGGGCCATCTGGGGGAGGACAGTTGGATCGAGCCCAGCTTCCGCTGTGACTACGGCACCCAGATCTCTATCGGAGACCATTTTTTCGCCAACTATGACTGTATCTTTCTGGATGTGGCCCCCATCACCATCGGGGACCATGTGCTGTTCGGCCCCCGGGTATGCCTTTACACCGCCGGACATCCCACGGTACCGGAGGTCCGGGACACGGGTCTGGAATATGGCCTGCCCATCACCATTGAGGACAGCGTGTGGATCGGCGGCAGCACCACGGTCCTGCCCGGCGTCACCATCGGCAGAGGTTCCCTGGTGGCCGCCGGCTCTGTGGTGACCCGGGATATCCCCGCCGGGGTCATCGCCGCCGGTGTCCCCTGCCGGGTCCTCCGCCCCCTGACGGAGGTGGACCGGGCCAAGTGGGAAGCCCGGCGCCGGGAATACGAGGCCGGACGGGAGCGCTGACCGCAGCCAGAAAAAGGAGAAGCCCCATGGGGCTTCTCCTTTTTTGTCATGGTTTCTAAAATCAGTTCATCTGCTTTCTGCGGGACAGGTTCATGGTGCCGTCCTGCATACTGTTCAGAGAGTCCAGGCTCTTGCCGGTGCCCAGCGCCACACAGGAGATCGCGTCCTCCGCGATCTCGGTGTGGATACCGGTGCGGGCGGTGACCAGCTTGTCAAAGCCGGAGACCAGACTGCCGCCGCCGGTCATGATGATGCCGTTGGTGGAGATATCCGCCACCAGCTCCGGGGGCGTGCGCTCCAGCACGGCGTGGATCGCCTCCATGATGCGCTCCACAGGCTCCTCAAAGGCGTCCATCATCTCCGTGGAGCTGACCGTGACCACCTTGGGCAGGCCCGTCAGCAGGCAGCGGCCCTTGACGTCCATGGTCTCCTCTTCCTCCTTGGGGAAGACACAGCCGATCTGCTTCTTCATCTCCTCGGCGGTGCGCTCGCCCACCAGCAGGTTGTGCTTGCGGCGCATATACTTGACCACAGCCTCGTTCAGCTGGTCGCCGGCGATCTTGATGGAGGCGGACTCCACCACGCCGCTGAGGGAGATGACGGCGATATCCGCCGTGCCGCCGCCGATATCCACCACCATGTGGCCGTCGGGCTTGGCGATATCGATGCCCGCGCCGATGGCGGCGGCCACAGGCTCCTCGATGAGATACACCTTCCGGGCGCCGGCCTGGATGCCCGCGTCGATGACGGCGCGCTCCTCCACCTCGGTGATGCCGGAGGGCACGCAGATGATGACCCGGGGCTTGAAGAAGGACACGCCGGCCACCTTGTGGATGAACTCCTTCAGCATCTTCTCTGTCATGTCATAGTCGGAGATCACGCCCTCCCGCAGGGGACGGATCGCCACGATATTGCCGGGTGTGCGGCCCAGCATGGCCTGGGCCTCGGTGCCCACCTTCAGCAGCTTGCCGGTGTTCTTGTCCAGCGCCACCACGGAGGGCTCGTTCAGCACGATGCCCTTGCCCTTTACAAATACCAAAACCGACGCGGTACCCAGATCGATACCAATATCCTTTGCCATGGACATATATTCCACCTCATTGATCTTTCTGTCATGATCCTTATTATGAACGGTTTTCCCGTATGCAATCATACAGTATGTATTATACTGGTACTTTTTTACGATTGCAACCCTATTATGTTTCGTTTTCCCCTGTTTTTGCCGCCCCAAAGGCGTCCAGGTCCCGTTCCGCCTGGTCCTGAAACGATCCCGCCGTATCTCCGGTGCGTCCGGCAGAGGCCGCAGCCGCCCGGGGTTCCCGCCGGGACAGGTCCGGGCCATGGGCCAGCCTCTGGGCGCAGTCCTCCGGGAACAGGTGCTGGAATAGCAGTACCCGGCAGCGGTCCGCCTTTCAGAGCACACGCATTGCACGCATACGCTCCCTTTCGGGTATGGGGCGAATCCAGGTATGATAACAGATCCCGCTACTCATCCGCATCCATCAGCTCCGCTCCGAAAAAGGGCGGCAAATATCGTTTATTTCTTCTCCCTGGTCAATGCCACGGCGGCGCACACCACATCCGCCGCTCCGGCATCCTTCAAAACCCGGGCGCACTCTGTCAAAGTGGCTCCGGTGGTGCAGATATCGTCGATCAGCAGGACCCGCTTTCCCTGAATCTTCTCCGGTCCCACCGCCTCGTAGACGCCCAGGACATTGGCCCGGCGGGCGGCGGCGTCCTGGATGCCGGACTGGGGCGGGTTGTTCGTCGTCTTGTTCAGCAGGCGCACCGGCTCCGTGTCCCACAGGCGGCAGGCGCTCTCCGCCAGCAGCTCCGCCTGGTCGTATCCCCGCTTCCGCAGGCGCCTGCGGCTGACAGGCACCCAGGTCACCGTGTCGAACTCCCCGGAAAACTGCTCCGCCGCGCACCGCGCGATCAGCTCTCCCATGGGTCCCGCGGCTGCGGAGACGCCCTGGAATTTGAGGCGCAGAAGGCCGTCCCGGACTTTTTCCTCATACCACAGCGGCGCGGCACACCGCAGGCCGCTGGAGAGCCTCCGCAGGCTGTCGGCGCCCTCTGTCCAGGGGAGCTCCTTTTCACATGGGCCGCAGATGCCGTGGGTGTCCTGGACTTTGCCGCAGAAGGGGCATTTGGGCGGGAAGAGCAGGTCCAGAAGGGATTCCAGCAGATTCATGACTGCCTCCGCCTTCTGGGATATGGACTTGGCTCGTCCGTCAGCCCAACAAGGTAGTCTACACTGACATCATAGTATTCTGCCAGTTTAATGACTAAATCCAGCGGATAGTTGATGATCCCTGTCTCATATTGGCAATAAGTATTCTGTTTTACATTCAGAATTTTCGCTATATCAGTCTGTGTCAGTCCCCTGTCATTACGCAAATCTCGAATTCTGCCATATTTTAAAATTTCTGTTTTCAAGATAATCACCCAAAGCGAGTATATGTATCTTGAAAACAGATAATTGTGAAAAATCTGAAATTCAGATAATTGCAGATATCACCATTTTCTCTTCGAAATGCGACTGACAGTCACGGGGGAATGCACCCCCCATTTTCTTTGGTTGCGCCAAAGAAAACGGGCCGTGCACGGTCCAAAAGAAAAACGCTTTTGGGTGTCCAACTTTGCCCTCTGGGGCAAAGTTGGACGGACGGGGGTTGGTGGTTAGATGTGCCACCAAGCCCGGAAATTTTCTGCTGGGTGCGCTATACCGGATACGAGGGCAGAAGTACGTGCCCGCATTTGGGGGCGCGGGTGCAAATCTGGGGCGGTTGTCGAAAGGCTTTTACCACTGGCCCCGTGTGTTCCGCTTCGCTGCACACTACCTGGGCGGTCAAATTGGCCTCTGCCGAGGGCGTCGGAATTGGTACGAGGGTAGGAGTGCGTGCCCATATTTGGAGGCTTGGGTGCGGATTTGGGGTGGTCATCGAAAGGCTTTCAGCAACAAGCCCTGTGTGTTCCGCTTTGCTGCACACTACCTGGGCAGTTGAATTGACCTCTGCCAGGTGCGCCGGACTTGGTACGGGTTTAGAACTGCGCCGCCGCAAGTTAGGGTGTGGATGCAAATCCGGGTTGGTCATCAAAAAGCTTTCAGCAATGTCTGATCCCATATAAGGCCCACACGCAGGCGCTTCCGCAAGGAACCAAAGAGCGGCAGCGACAGGAGCCGCTGGTCCTTTCAGTCTTTGCCCGACCTCGCAATTCCGATTCGCGTGGCTAAAAACCGAAAGATTCAGCAAAACCATGCCCGCGCCCAACGCTGAATTTGCCCTCGACCACCAACG
Source organism: uncultured Dysosmobacter sp. (assembly GCF_947631635.1). Taxonomy (GTDB): domain Bacteria; phylum Bacillota; class Clostridia; order Oscillospirales; family Oscillospiraceae; genus Oscillibacter. Next base: position 309,035 of record NZ_CANRMB010000001.1, on the reverse strand, counting down.
GTTTCTTTCTGAGACCCCACGTCTCGTCCACAGTTGACCCATTGGGCCAACTGTGGACACCAAAGCGCCTTTTCTTTTGACCGTGAACGGCCGTTTTCTTTTCGGCGCAACCGAAAAGAAAATGGGGGTTCATTCCCGTGCCGCAAAGCGGCACACTCCCCCGTCCCCGCCCGTGGGCGGAACCCGCCGCATAACCCCTTACTCTCCGCTGTGGGCCAGCCGCCACCGCAGGCCGGAATACCGCCTCTGCTGCCGGTCATTCGCCGCCATAGTCCGAATGGCCGCGTCGTCTCCCACCACGATCAGCAGCTCCCGCGCCCGTGTCAGGGCCGTGTACAGCACCCCGCGGGCCATCAGGGACTGCGCCGCCGGCATGGCGGCCATCACCACCGCCCGGTACTCACTGCCCTGGGCTTTATGGACTGTCATGGCATAGGCCAACTCCACCTCGTTCAGCATCTCCACGCCGTAAAGAGCCCCGCGCCCGTCGAAGTCCACCGCCAGCCACTCGCCGGAGGGATCGATCTGCACGATCTTCCCCACATCGCCGTTGAACATGCCGGTGCCTATGGCGCCGTCCGCTTTTTCCCAGACCACATCGTAGTCGTTCCGCGTCTGCATGATGCGGTCGCCCTCCCGGAACAGCCGCTCGCCCCACATGATCTCCCGCTTGTCCGGTTTTGGGGGATTCAGCGCCTCCTGCAAACACCGGTTCAGGTGAATGGTGCCGCTGGCGCCCTTTCGCGTGGGTGTCAGGACCTGGATCTGGTCCGCCGGAATGCCCATTTTCTCCGGCAGGCGGGTCCTGCACAGCTCCACCACCGTGGATACGGTCCGCTCGGCGTCCCGGCGGCACAGGAAGAAGAAATCCCCCTGATTATTGGTCAGTGACGGTGCCTCCCCTATATTCACCGCGTGGGCGTTGCGGATGATGGCGGACTGCTCCGCCTGGCGGAACACCTCCCGCAGGAAGACCGTCTCCACCCGGCCGCTGCGGATCAGGTCGGAGAACACGTTCCCCGCTCCCACGGAGGGGAGCTGGTCCGCGTCGCCCACCAGCACCAGCCGGGTGCCGGGCCGCAGCGCCCGCAAAAGCGCCGAAAACAGGGCAAGGTCCACCATGGACATCTCGTCCACGATCACCGCGTCCGCCTCCAGCGGCTCCTTTTCCGATTTTGTAAACGTCACCTGCCGGGCGGACTCACTCCAGCTCATGCCCAGCAGACGGTGGATCGTCTGGGCCTCCATACCGGTCAGCTCGCTCATGCGTTTCGCCGCCCGGCCAGTGGGCGCCGCCAGCACGATGTCCAGTCCCATTTTTTGAAACAGCGCCACGATGCCCCGCACCGTGGTGGTCTTGCCGGTGCCGGGGCCGCCGGTCAGGATCAGGACGCCCTCCCGGGCCGCCGCCTGCACCGCCTGCCGCTGCTGGGGCGCGTACGTGATGCCCTGCTCCCGCTCGATCTCCGCCACGGTCCTCTCCGCCTGCCGGCTCTCGTCCGCCTCCATCGCCAGCAGATGGTTCAGCCGCACGCAGGCGGAGACCTCCGCCTCCCACAGCCGCCGCAGATAGCAGGCCTCCACATTCGCCACCTGCTCCTGCACCACTGCCCGCCGCTCCACAAGGTCGTCCAGCGCCTGTTCCACCAGCTCCGGCGGGCAGTCCAAAAGCTGGCAGGTGGCGGCCACCAGCTTGTTCCGGGGCAGGAACACATGGCCGTTGTTCTCATTGTGGGACAGCTCAAAGGTCACAGCCGCCCGGAGCCGCTCGCCGCTGTCGGCGGCGATGCCCATGCTCATGGCGATCTCGTCTGTAATGGAAAACTCCACGCCGCAGGCGTCGCTGGACAGCAGATAGGGATTCCCCCGCACCATCTCCAGCGCCGCGTCGCCGTACTGCTGCCGCAGCTGCATGGCAAGCACCGGCGGCAGCTGATACCGCGCCAAAAAGGCCATCAGCCGCCGCAGGCCCATGTGCTGCCGGAACCCGGCGGCGATCTCCTGGGCCTTTTTGGCGGTAATGCCCTTGATCGTCTGCAGGCGCTCCGGCTCCTGTTCCAGGATATCCAGCGTCTCCACGCCGAAGCGGTCCACGATGCGCCGGGCGATGGCTGGGCCGACGCCCTTGCAGACGCCGGAGGAGAGGTAGCTGAAGATCTCCTCCTCATCCTCCGGCAGGGCCCGCTCCAACTCCAAAGCCCGCAGCTGCTCCCCATGCTGGGGGTGGGTCTCCCACTCGCCGGACACCGTCAGGCGCTCTCCCGGCGCCACGCAGGGGATGCAGCCCACCACGGTGATGACCTCGCCCTCCTCCGTCAAAAGGCGGAGGACAGTATAGCCATTTTCAGCGTTTTGAAAAATGACGCTATGTACGGTTCCCTCACAGCAGGTCAGCTCTTCCATGTATGTCCTCTTTCAGGGAATTCATCCCACGTAAAATTCTTTTGCGTTTACCAGATCCGCGTTCCGCTCCCGGTCTGCCAGATACTGGGCCAGTCCCCGGGCGTCCTCCGTCAGCCCGCAGTCCGCCAGAACGATCTTCGCTCCCGGCAGCTGTCCCTGAACGCGCCGCAGCTCCCGCACGTCCGCCTCCATGGCCAGGGCCTCTCCCCGCAGGGGCAGGACCAGCAGCAGGCCTGGGATCGCAGGCCGTCCGGCGTGCAGAAGCGCTCCCGCCACGAACCACACCACGGTTGTCACGCCTACGGCGGAGAAGAATGCCAGTAATCCATCTTGCAGCAATACCATTCCGATCACCTCGAAACAGTCTATGCCGCGGGGGTCGTCCGGGGTTATCCCCTGTGATCGTGCCGCATTCTGGGGAATGGAAGGAGGAGTTCGCCTGCGGGCGGGGCGGGGATTTTGCGCTGCGGGCGGGGGATGGGGATTTTTCCGCCCACGGGGCGGGGACGGGGGTTTGCCGCTTTGCGGCACGGGAATGCGCCCCCATTTTCTTTGGGTCTTGCCCAAAGAAAACCCTCCAGAGGGCCTTCTCGCCGCTGTGCGGCTCACCTTGACGGCCGCGCCCGGTCAAAAGAAAGGCGCTTTTGTGTCCACAGTTGGCCCCTAGGGCCAACTGTGGACAAGACGTGGGGTCCCAGAAAGAGACCGATGGTGGTCGAGGCTGGATTCAGCGTTGGGCGCGGGCACAGTCTTGCTAAATCTTTCGGTTTTTAGCCACGCGAATGGGAATTGCGAGGTCGGTCAAAGACTGAAAGGACCAGCGGGCTCCTGTCGCTGCCGCTCTTTGGGTCCTTGCGGAAATGCCTACAGCGGCGCAGTTCTAAACTCGTACCAAGTCCGGCGCATCCGTCGATGGCCAATTTAACCGCCCAGGTAGTGTGCAGCGAAGCGGAACACACGCGGCCAGTGGTAAAGGTCTTTCGACGACCACCCCGAATCTACGCCTAAGCCGCCAACTTGCAACAGCACAGTTCTAAACTCGTACCCGGCCCGGCGCACCCGTCGATGGCCAATGTAACTGCCCAGGTAGTGTGCAGTGAAGCGGAACACACGGGGCTTGTTGCTGAAAGCCTTTTGTCGACCACCCCAAATTTGTACCTAAGCCCCCAAATGCGGGCACGCACTCCTACTCTCGTACCCTGTATAGCGCACCCAAAAGAAGATTTCCGGGCTTGGTGGCACATCTAACCACCAACTCCCGTCCGTCCACAGTTGGCCCGATGGGCCAACTGTGGACACAAAAAGCGTTTTTCTTTTGGACCGTGCACGGCCCGTTTTCTTTGGCGCAACCAAAGAAAATGGGGGGTGCATTCTGCGGTGATGCACCGCATTCCCCCACGGCAAAGCCGTGCAATCCCCTGTCCCCGCCCGCAGGCGGAACAATTCCTCACCGCTGGTCGGAGCGCCCCACCAGATAGTCAATGGAGACGCCAAAATGGTCCGCCAGCTTCCAGGCGCTTTCCAAATTCGGCAGGTTTGCACCTCTCTCCAACCTTTGATAATGCTGTTCTACCATTTCAACTGCCTCTGCCACCTGGACTTGTGTTTCGCCTTTCTCTTTTCGTAATTCCCGCAATCTGATTTTAATCGTCATATTTTTCTTCCTCTTGACACACCTAACGAGGTGTGTTACTATATAATAAACACATCTAGTTAGGTGTCTATTGAAAGGTGGTAATCAAATGTCCGAATTCATGCTATGGCTCTATACCCATTACATCTCTCCCCATCTGGAGACCATCCCACAAGGCGACTACGAGATCTATTTCGACTCGTTCTTTGAAGAGACGACCTTTCGGGGTGAGCAATACTACAACAAGATCACGGAGTTTACCGCCATCCACGCCTTTCTGCTGGGCCTGCGCACCGGGCGCGGCCTGCCCCAGGCATAGCCCCTCACCGGGTGATGCCCAGCTCCGTCAGAATGGCTTCCTCCCTTGCCCGCATCTGGGCCTTCATCGGCCCCTCGTCCAGGTGGTCATAGCCCAGCAGATGCAGGATGGAATGTGTCACTAAGTACGCCAGCTCCCGGCGGCTGGAGTGTCCATACTCCCTGGCCTGTGCCGCCACATGCTCCATGGAGATCACCATGTCCCCCAGGGGGATCAGCCCGGTGCCGGGGTCGGCGTCCTCCTCCCCCGGCAGTTCGCCGGGATGGAGGTCGAACTCCGGAAAGCTCAGCACATCCGTGGGCCGGTCCACCTTCCGCATATCCCGGTTGATCTGGTGGATGTTCCCATCGTCCGTCAGCAGCACGTCCACCTCGCAGGGGAGCTCCATGCCCTCCGCCGCCAGGGCCGTGCGGATGACCCTGCGGATCAGGGCGCAGTTTCGCTCGTTGGCCGCCCCCGGCACATCGGCGGTGATGGGAATATAGTGGCGTTTCATCTCTCTCCCTCCTCAAAGTCCTTCGGCGATCCAGTCGGGCAGGTTGTCCCAGTCCCAAAAGTCCCCCCCGCCGCAGTCCACGATCCGGGCGTCCAGCAGGTCGCACAAAAATTTCAGCGGGTAGGCCCAGCGCTCCCCGCAGCCGGGGCGGCTGAACATGATGCCGGTCAGGGGCTCGTCCTCGCTGTCCACGGCCAGGTTGAACTCCAGCGCGTAATCCGGGGAAGAGAGAACGGGAAAGTCGATCCCCTCGTCCAAAGCTGCGTAGCCGCTGACAAGGTCCGGAAAGCGGCCCCGGAGCAACCCTTTCAGCTCCCGCCAGCAGGGCATGGGAGCCGCCTCCGTGACCTCGCTCAGGTCCTTCTCCCGGTTCGTGGGGGTTTTCATCAGATAGACCTCATAGCCCATTTTTTCTGCCCTTCTCCCGCTTCCCGCGGTTCTCGTAGTCCTCATAGGCCGCCACGATGCGCTGGACCATCACATGGCGCACCACGTCGGCGTTGGTCAGCTGGCAGATGCCGATGCCCTCCACCCGGCTCAGCACCCGCATGGCCTCCTTCAGGCCGGAGGCCTTGCCGTCCGGCAGGTCGATCTGGGTCACGTCGCCGGTGATGACGATCTTGGAGCCAAAGCCCAGACGGGTCAGGAACATCTTCATCTGCTCCCGGCTGGTGTTCTGGGCCTCGTCCAGAATGATGAAGCTGTCGTCCAGGGTGCGGCCCCGCATGTATGCCAGGGGCGCCACCTCGATGTTGCCCCGCTCCAGGTATTTCTGATAGGTCTCGGCCCCCAGCATGTCGAACAGTGCGTCATACAGGGGCCGCAGGTACGGGTCCACCTTGCTTTGCAGGTCGCCGGGCAGGAAGCCCAGCCGTTCGCCGGCCTCCACCGCCGGGCGGGTGAGGATGATGCGGTTCACCTGCTTGTCCCGGAAGGCCTGGACAGCGGCGGCCACCGCCAGATAGGTCTTGCCGGTGCCCGCCGGACCCACGCCGATGGTAACGGTATTTTTCAGAACGGACTGGATATATTCCTTCTGGCCGATGGTCTTGGGCTTGATGGGGCGGCCCTTGGCGGAGATGCACAGCACGTCGCCGGTCAGTTCCGTGATCTGCTCCTCCCTGCCGGCGCGCACCAGGCCGATGACATAGCGGACGTTCTGCTCGCCGATGGACTCCCCCCGGGAGGAGAGCGTCAGCAGGGCCTGGATGGCCTTTGCCGCCAGCATGGTGTTCTCCGCGTCGCCCTCCACCCGCAGTTCTCCGTCCCGGTTGACCACAGTGACGGAAAATTCCTGCTCCAGCAGGCGGATGTTCTCATCAAACGAGCCAAAGATGTTCACGGCCTGCTCCAGCCGCTCGATGCTGATCCTCTGTTCCAAATGATCGTCACTCCTATACTTTTCACATCCACACGGCGGAGGCACGCATCCCGTGCCGCCGCCGGTCTCATTTTTCAGGATATGCGTTTCCATGGGGCACCGCTCACGTGTCCCCGTCGGACGCCTGCGTGTAAATGGGGACGCTCTCCCCGATCTGCTCCTCGCACTCCGCTTTCAAGGTCACCAGCAGGGTATCCCCCTTCTGGCGGGCTGAGCAGAGGGTGGACTTCACCGTGCCGTAGGGTCCTGCCAGACTGTTCAGGTATTCGGTCAAAACCGCTTCCGCGGCCTTTTCCGCCTGGGCGGGGGACTGTTCCACCAAGTCCGTCTCATAAAAGCGATACCGTTCCGTCACCAGTGTCACCGGCAGGGACACGCCCAGCAGGGACCAGGGATGTCTGTTGGTTATTTTATCATATTCCGCCCCTTCGATGCTACTGTTTCTGAAGAATTTTACGCGGTGGGTGCCGAATATCAGGGAAACGCCCAGTTTTTCCTCCCCGGTATACCGCTTCTCCTCCGCCCGCAGAGGCACGGCGGTGTCCAGGGAGTACCAGGTCCGGGCGGTGACAGTGCCCATTCCCGTCAGGATGCGGGCGCCCACGGTCTCCGTGTCCTCCACGCCGGAGATCAGGATCTGTCCCTCCGCCACAGAGGTCCCCGGCAGCACGCAGGCCACGCCGTCCAGCGCCCGGACTTTCAGCACAAGGCCCGCCCGCCTTGCCACCACGTTGGCGGGCTTCTGCTTGCTCACCAGCTCCGGTACCGGCGTGCGCTCCCGCACCTGAACATTGGCCCGGCAGCCGGAGACGTTGACGGCGATCCAGCTCAATTCCGGAATGTCCAGCAGCACGTGATTGCGGATGTCCTCCCCGTTCAGGGACAGGCCGAAGGTCCCCATCCCCACGCCGTTTTTCTCCAGCGCCCGCAGGATCTGCTCTGTGGGGACCGTCTCATTTCCCTCCACGGAAAAGTCCCAGATAAAAAAGGAGCCCAGAAACAGGCTCAGGGCGCAGGCCACCAGGCCGGTCACCAGCGCCGTCCGGTGGCGGAAGCGGAACAGGAAGTAGGGCGCTCCCTCCCGCCGCACCACCGTCAGCGTGCAGTCCAGATTTTTTGCCGCCCGCCGCAGGGCGTGCCAGTCTCTCCGGCTGAGGCGGCAGGTAAAGGCCGTGGGGGACTCCCACTCCAGATCCCAGAAGGACAGATCTCTGGCGCCGCACAGGTTCAGGATCCGCTCTGGAAAGGCGCTCTCCGCCCGCACGCGGAGCTGTCCCCGCAGGCGGTTGACGATCTCGTTCAGCATGGCGCTACCTCACCCACTCCACGGCGTCGATCCGGCCGCCGATCCGCAGCTCCTCCCCTGTCATGGCAAGGAGCGTCAAGCGCTCCCCTTTCACACGGAGGACCCCCGCGGAGGTATTGGCGTCGATCAGCTCCTGGCTGTATGCCAGGATGCCGGTGTGGTGCTCCAGGTACAGCTGACGGCTGCCCACCATCTCCAGGCGCGGCAGGCCCGCCACCACATCCGCCGGCAGGTCGAACAGCTCCGCCACGGTGCTGAGAACACCGCCCTCTTTTTCCTTCCTGTTTCGTTCCATACAGTTCACCCCATCCCGACTGTATGAGACAACGGCCGAAAACTTGCATGGCATCTGCCGCAGGCGCATAGAAATCTTCTGGTGATGTGTATGAAGCTCCATCGGCGGACCGACATCTGTCTGATCTTATGCGGTGTTTTGATCTGGTTTTTGACCGATGCCGCCCGTGTCCGGGCGGCCGCCGCCGAGGCCCTGATCCTCTGCGGGCGGTCTGTGATCCCAGCGCTGTTTCCCTTTCTGGCGGTTTCCAACCTGCTGATCGCTCTGGGTTTTGGACCTTGGGTGTCGCCCCGCCTGTCCGGCCTGATGGGGCCGCTGTTCCGCCTGCCGGGGCAGGCCAGCAGCGCCCTGCTGCTGGGACTGGTGGGCGGCTATCCCATCGGCGCCAAAACGGCGGCGGATCTCTACCGGGAAAGGCTGCTGACCGCGGAGGAAGCGGAGCGCCTGCTGGCCTTCTGCAACAATTCCAACCCCGTGTTCCTGGTCAGCGTTTTGGGAGCCGGGGTCTTTGGCGATGTGCGGGTGGGGGTGTGGCTGTGGCTCATCCATCTGCTCTCCGCCCTGCTGACCGGGATCCTCTTTCGCGGAAGCGGAAAGCATACCGTTCGAAGGCCCATGACAAGGGGATTCACCTGTCAGACAGTCTCCTTTTCAAGCGCCTTTGTGGAGGCCGTCCGAAACGCCGCCTCCGGAATGCTCTCCGTCTGCGCCTTCGTGGTGCTCTTCTATGTACTGGCCAGTCCGCTGGCGGCCATCGGGGGACGGCTTGGGACCGTGCTGGTGGGGCTGACCGAGCTGTTTTCTCTGACACCGCTGCTCCCGGCCAGCCGGTTCGGCTTTATTCTGGCCTCCGGCTGCGCCGGATGGGGCGGACTTTCCGTCCTCAGCCAGACAGCGGCGGTGCTGGACGGCACCTCGCTCTCTCTGAAACCCTGCTTCTGGGGCAAGGCCATGCAGGGACTGCTGGCCGCGCTGCTGGCGGCCCTCCTGGCCGGATACGTGCTGCCCGGCTGAGATAGCCAACGCAGTTGAAAAGGCGCACAGCAGCGCTGCATGGAAAAGAATTTTTTGGATCCTTTTCCACTGCGGCGACTATAAAACACCCCCTGTTGCCGCCAAATTCGACAACAGAGGGTATTTTTTAGATTCGATATTACAAATTGTTGCTTTTATCGCTGTCCCTTGTCGTAGGGGATGCCCTCAGCCTTGGGCGCGCAGGACTTCTTGGAAGTGAACGCCAGAACGACCAGGGAGATGATATAGGGCAGCATATTGTACACCGCACTGGGCAGTTCCAGAGCTTTCAGGAAGTCAAAGCCGGTATAGACGTTGCCCAAAGCCCGGAAGAAGCCGAACAGCAGCGCCGCCAGGGCGATGCGGGTGGGCTTCCACTGGCCGAAGATCATGACCGCCAGGGCCAGGAAGCCGAAGCCGGCAACGCCGTTCTCAAACTTCCACTCGCTGACGCCGGCGGTGATGTACACGATTCCGCCCAGGCCGCCCAGCACACCGGAGATCAGCACGCCGGCATAACGCATCTTGTACACGTTGATGCCCACGCTGTCCGCCGCCTGGGGATGCTCGCCGCAGGCGCACAGCCGCAGGCCGAAACGGGTCTTATACAGCACCACATAGGACACCGCCAGCGCAACGGCGGCCACCAGCATGAACCAGTTGAATTCAAAGCTCCCGATATTCACCAGGAACGCTTTTTTCGGCTCGATATACTGGATGATGGAGGACACGTTGTCCACGCTCTCGGCGGTGTTCATGGCCTTGACGAACACGGTGGCCGCCGCGGTACCCAGCAGGTTCATGGCGGTGCCCACCAGCGTCTGGTCCGCCTTGAAGTTGACGGCGGCCACGGCCAGCAGCAGGGAGTAGAGCACGCCCAGAGCGATGGCGGCCAGTATCACCAGCAGGATGATCCCGGCGGCCGGCATCCCGGCGGGCATGAATTTCATCATCAGCGCGCCGCCCAGGGCGCCCATGACCATGATGCCCTCCAAACCGATATTGATGACGCCGGAGTGCTCCGAGAAGCAGCCGCCCAGGGCCACCAGCATCAGCACAGAGGCAAAGATCAGTGTATATTGCAGCAGGAGGATCATTCCGCGTCCCCTCCTTCCTGAGCAGTCTGCTCGGCTCTCTTGCGTTTTTCATCCCGGCGGTCCAGATAGCCGTTCAGTGTGACCTTGAAGAACAGCACAAAGCCGCACAGATAGATGATCAAAGCGGAGATAAAGTCAGAGATCTGGGCGGAGTACATGGTCTTGTCCACGTAAGCGCCGCCGTTGGTGATGTGCTGGATGAAGTAGGAGGAGAGAATGGAACCCAGGGGGTTCAGGCCGCCCAGGAAGGCCGCGGCGATGCCGTTGAAGCCCATGGCGGGCACCGCGGACTGGGTGCACTGCCACTGCTCGAACCCGGTGAGGTACAGCAGCGCCGCGCCCATGGAGGCCAGCGCGCCGGAGATGGCCATGGTCAGGATCAGGTTCTCCTTCTCCTTCATGCCGCAGTACTTGGCGGCGAACTTATTGCAGCCGGTGGCCCGCAGCTCGTAGCCCAGCTTGGTCTTTTCCAGAATGACCCACACCACGACAGCCACGAGGATGGCCAGGGGGATCGCCACCGTCACATACTGGTTTTTGCTGAACAGTGCGCCCAGCCCCAGGGAGGGCATGATCGCGCCGGGGTTGGTGCTGGAAAGCGTCAGGGTATAGGGGCTGGCCTCCTCCTTCACCGTGCTCAGCAGCATGTTCACCAGATACAGGCTGATCCAGTTCAGCATGATGCAGGAGATGACCTCGTTGACATTGCAGTAGGCCTTTAAAAGGCCGGAAACCGCGCCCAGCAGAGCACCGGCCACGATGGCCGCCAGCAGGCACACATACCAGGGCATCCCCCAGGCCAGCGCGCAGTACAGGCTGGCGCCCACGCCCGCCACATACTGTCCGGCGGCGCCGATGTTGAACAGGCCCGCCTTGTAGGCAAACAGGACGGACAGGCTGCACATCAGCAGAGGCGCCGTCTTGACCAGCGTGCTGCCCAGGTATTTCAGCTGGGCGGTGGACTTGGAATAGGTCATGAAGTTCTTGATGATCGTCAGGATCGCTTCGCCGGCTCCGGCGGGGTTGATCACAAGCAGCGCCACATAGCCGACCACCAATCCGATCAGGATGCACAGCAGCGAGGCCAGCAGAGACTGGACCGCACCGTTGCGCAGCAGAGAGGTCTTTTCTTTTTTCATGGTTTACTTCCCCTCCCTTTTCGCACCGGCCATATACAGGCCCAACTCTTCCACCGTGGTCGCCTTGGGATCCAGCTCGCCCACGATCTCACCCTCGTACATCACCAGGATGCGGTCGGACAGGGCCATGACCTCGTCCAGCTCCAGGCTCACCAGCAGGACCGCCTTTCCGGCGTCCCGCTGGGCCACGATCTGTCTGTGGATATATTCGATGGCGCCCACGTCCAGGCCGCGGGTGGGCTGAACGGCGATCAGCAGCTCCGGGTTCTTGTCGATCTCCCGGGCGATGATGGCCTTCTGCTGGTTGCCGCCGGACATGCTTCTGGCCACGGTGACAGGGCCTTGGCCGGAGCGCACGTCATACTGTCCGATCAGCTTCGCGGCATACTCCCGAATGGCTTTCCGCTTCAGGAACCCGGCGGAATTGACGAACTGCGGCTCAAAATACCGCTGGAGCACCATGTTGTCCTCCAGGGTGTAGTCCAGCACCAGGCCGTGCTTGTGCCGGTCCTCGGGGATGTGGCTCATGCCCATGGTGGAACGCCTGCGGATGGAGGCGTGGGTGATATCCTGGCCCTCCAGGGTGATCTTGCCCTCCTTCAAAGGCTCCAGGCCTGTCAAACCGTAGACCAGCTCCGTCTGTCCGTTGCCGTCGATACCGGCGATGCAGACGATCTCGCCCGCCCGCGCCTGGAAGGAAACGCCCTTGACAGCGTTGTTGTCATGGGACTTGGAGGCCACGGTCATGCCCTCCACTTCCAAAATGGTCTTGCCGGGCTTGGCGGGTTCCTTATGTACCACGAATTCCACGTCCCGGCCCACCATCATCCGGCTGAGCTCCTCGCGGGTGGTGTTCTTGATCTCCACGGTGCCGATGTACTTGCCCTTCCGCAGGACGGAGCAGCGGTCCGCCACCTCCATGATCTCATTGAGCTTGTGGGAGATAAAGAGGATAGACTTGCCCTCCGCCGCCAGGTTCTTCATGATCTGCATCAGTTCCTTGATCTCCTGAGGCGTCAGCACGGCGGTGGGCTCATCGAAGATCAGGATCTCGTTGTCCCGGTACAGCATCTTCAAGATCTCGGTGCGCTGCTGCATACCCACGGTGATGTCCTCCACCAGGGCGTCCGGGTCCACATGGAGACCGTATTTCTCCGACAGTGCCAGCACCTTTTCCCGGGCCTCTCCCTTCTGGAGGAATCCGTGCTTGCAGGGCTCCACGCCCATGATGATGTTGTCCAGCACGGAGAAGCACTCCACCAGCTTGAAGTGCTGGTGGACCATGCCGATGCCCAGGGCATTGGCGTCGTTGGGATCCTTGATCTCCACCACCTGGCCGTCTTTCTTGATGACGCCCTCCTCCGGACTGTACAGGCCGAACAGCACGCTCATCAGCGTGGACTTTCCGGCGCCGTTCTCTCCCAGGAGGGCATGGATCTCGCCTTTTTTCAGCTGCAGCGTGATATTGTCATTGGCCACGATGCCTGGAAAACGCTTTGTGATATTCAGCATCTCAACGGCATATGGATATTCCAACTTTCAGGACCTCCCCCTCGTTGTCATTGTGCCTTTATTATACTATATCCGCGCCTGCATTTCAAAGTAAATTTGGCATATTTTATAAAAAAAGAGGACGGGAATCGATTCCCGTCCTCTCTGTTTCCGCATGGGAGAACTTATTTGATGTTGCCCTGATAGTCCACCGTGATGTTGCTGACGGCGGGCTCAGCGCTGATGTCGTCGGAGACGGTAATCTTGCCGTCGTACATATCCTTCACCAGGGCCTTGTAGTCGTCCGCCGTGAAGCCCTCACCGAACTGGGTGGTGGCCATGGGGATCTGGACATAGTTGGCCTCGGGGTCGTCGCCGGAGATCAGGCCCAGCGTCTCCACCTTGCCGCCGTAGTTGGCCCAGTTGCCGGCAGCGATCTCAGACAGCATGTGCTGCACGGTGAGGGTCAGGCCCTTCATGGCGGAGGTCAGGGTAATGCCGTCGCCATAGGCGGTGTCCAGATTGCCGGACTGGTCCACGTCGACGCCGATGACCTTGGCGCCCTCGACCTTAGCGGCAGCCTCGCCCACAGAGGTGCAGATATCGCCGCCGCAGGCAAAGATGACCTGCACGCCCAGGGTCTGATACCAGTTGTCCGCGTAAGCGGTGATGTCGGGATCGCCGAAGAACTGGTTGCCATAGACATACTCCACAGAGGCGTCCACACCCAGCTCGCCGGCAGCGGCGTCAATGCCCTGCACGTAGCCGTAGCCGAAGCGCTGGACAGCGGGAACGGCCATGCCGCCCACGAAGCCCAGGTGGGTGTAGCCCAGCTTCACAGCGGCGTAACCGGCCATGTAGCCGCACAGCTCTTCCTGATACACAGCACAGTACACGTTCTCGGGCAGGGTGTAGTCGCCCAGGTCGCCAGCGCTCACGTCCAGAGCGATGAAGGTGACGTCGGGATACACGTCGGCGACCTCGGTGATGGTCTCACCGAAGGCAAAGCCGGGCATCACGATGACGTTGTAGTCCTCGTCCACGGCCTTCTCGACCATGGCGACACGCTCGGCAGTGGAGTCACCGGCGGGCTTGTAGTAGTTGAACTGCACGCCGTTGGCATCGCAGTAAGCCTTGCAGGCCTCGTATGTAGTCTGGTTGAAGGACTGGTCGGTGATGTCACCGTAGTCGGTGATCATGGCGACTCTGAACTCAGCGCCTTCTTCAGCAGGCTCAGCGGTCTGCTCGGGCTCTTTCTGATCCTCTTCAGCAGGCTTGTCACCGCCGCCGCAGGCGACCAGGGACAGGGCCATGACCAACGCGAGAATCAGAGCAAGAAACTTCTTCATTGGAATCAACCTTCCTTTAAAAATTTTCCCCCTCGACACGCGGGGGATTTTGACCTTTCCAGGTCGGAGCCATTATATCAAGTCCTGCTGCCGATTTCAACCGGATTTTACAATTGTTTTCGATTTTGCAACATTTTGGTCAAAACGGAGAAAAGGCCGTCCTTTTCCAGCAATGTCATGAAGTTAATCTAAAAACACAAAATTATTCTACATCACCCTATCACTTTAATTTCAAAGGTGATATAATACATTTATATCTGAAATAGAAAAAGCAGTTGTAATTTGCACGAAGAACAGTGTTATACGATTACAGGTTAATGACGCAGAATTTACAAGCCCTATTATAGATTAAAACTCGGAGGAATCGTATAATGGAGAAAAAATTAAAATTTGAAGCATTAGTCTCAGGGGCTGGAAAAACCGCCAAAAACTTATTCGATAATGCAATTCAAGCCGTTGACCAGAATGATGATGGTAAGTTCGATTTTTCGGATGTCTCAGTAATTGCGGAGTCCATGGGAAATGCGGTAAAAAAGGGCACACAAACAATAAAAGATAGTGCTGGCGAAAAAGCTCGGCAGCTTGAGCTAAAATCCCTGCAGCCAATATTCGCAGACTCACTAGATCATGCGGATTTTCTTATGCCGAAATTCATAAGAATAGTGAACCGGGGCAAAAAACACGCCGAAAAAGAAGTATGCCATGGGTCTATTGGTTATACATCTAACCAAAAGGGACTACATATCGTGAACATCTTTCGAGATTCGATTGAAGCATTTGGATTGATGTTCTATCCAGATTGCGATTGTGAATTCTATTACGTTGATCCCAGTGAGAGAGATAGATATATAGCGCTGGATGAATATTTCAGTTACTTAAAAATAGCTCGAATAAATGAGTTGCAGAAAATTGCACAGGATCTTGGCGCAAAACACTTTAGAGTCACTTATAAGGAAGAACAGGCAGCATTTTCTGAGAAGAAGGTTAAAGCTCACGCAAAAGCAGTAGCAGCAACAGCCGATACAGAACACAATTCCACGGAGAAGAAGTATTCCACGGTTGAAATCGCAGCGGAGATGGAATTTCCCGGACACTCACCCATTAAGCCTTGGCTAAAATACCTACAGAGAGACCCGAGTATTCAAACACTCGTCTCAATGAGATTAAACGAGAAGACACCTTTGCTCCATCAGAAATTTATGCTAAAACTCAGCAATTCTTCCGGCATGAAAGAAAGCGACGCAATGAAAATCGATGCAGTATTAAAAGGGCTGAAATGTGCGGGCAATGCAACGGTTGCAAGTGAAGCAAAAAATGAGTCGAGAAGATATCTTGAATACGACATAGAATTCTGATTATTAGGATAAAAACAAATCTCAGCTTTATACTGTATTCTTAATTCTTAACTTAACAGGCAACATAAAGTGCGGAATCTTACATTCATATTGCAAAAGAACCCACCCCATTTCAAACAGGGTAGGTTCTTTTTTTGCGTGCGTTCAAGACTTAGCTTCATGACATTGTCTCTTCCAAACGGTCTTTCCCCCATTCCCCCGCCCGCCGGGCGGGGGCCATATGCCGTTATCCGGTCACTTCTCTGCCATCTCCACGGCCACCCCCAGGGCAATCTCCATCATCTGGGTGAAGCTGGTCTGGCGGTCGGCGGGAGGCAGCTCCTCGCCGGTGACAAGGCTGTCGGAGATGGTGCAGATGGTCAGCGCCCGCTTGCCCGCCTCGGCGGCGTTGCAGTACAGGGCCGCCGTCTCCATCTCGATGGCGAGGACGCCCATCTTGCCCCAGTCCATGGTGTTGCCCGCCTTGTTGTAAAACACATCGGAGGACAGCAGGTTGCCCACCGGCGGCTCCACGCCCATCCGCCGGGCCACCGCCACGGCGGTCTCCAGCAGCGTGAAATCCGCAATGGGGGCAAAGGTGCCGGGCAGGCCGTACTGGTGGGCGTAGTCGGAGTCCGTGCAGGCGCCCTGGGCCATCACCACGTCCCGCAGCTTCAGCTTGGGAGAGATGCCGCCCGCGCTGCCCACCCGGATGATGTTGTCCACATCGTAGAAGTGGAACAGCTCATGGGAGTAGATGCCGATGGAGGGCATCCCCATGCCGGAGGCCATCACGGACACCGGCGTTCCCCGATAGGTGCCGGTATAGCCCTGGACGCCCCGGACGTTGTTCACCAGCCTGGCGTCCGTCAAAAAGGTCTCCGCGATAAATTTGGCCCGCAGAGGGTCGCCGGGCATCAGGACGGTCTTGGCGAACGCGCCCTGGGCGGCTTCGTTGTGGGGGGTGCCCATGCCCTCAGCCCTCCATGGCCTTGACGGCCTTGACGATGCGGCTGGTGCCCAGGCGGGAGGCGCCCAGGTTGATAAAGTCCTCGGCGTCCTGGAGATTTGCGATGCCGCCGGCGGCCTTGATCTTCACGTTGGGGCCGATGTGCTTGGCGAACAGGGCCACATCCTCCCGGGTGGCTCCGCCGCCGCCAAAGCCGGTGGAGGTCTTGATATAGTCCGCGCCGGAGGCGGTGACGATCTCGCACATCTTGATCTTCTCCTCGTCGGTGAGGAAGCAGGTCTCAATGATGACCTTCAGCAGCTTGCCCTTGCAGGCGGCCTTGATGGCCTTGATCTCCGCCAGCAGGTCGTCCCACTTCCGGTCCTTCACCCAGCCGATGTTGATGACCATGTCCACCTCTTCCGCGCCGTTGTCCACGGCATCGGAGGCCATGAAGCACTTGGCGGCGGTGGTGTCATAGCCGTTGGGGAAGCCAATGACGGTGCAGATGGCCAGCTTGCCCGCCACATACTCCGCCGCCTGCTTCACATAGGAGGCGGGGATGCACACACTGGCGCACTCATATTTCATGCCGTCGTCGCAGATGGCCTTGATCTCGTCCCAGGTGGCTGTCTGGGCCAGCAGGGTGTGGTCGCACTTGCTCAAAATATTTTTCAGTTCCATTTGAGATCTCTCCTTTATTTTATATTGTGCCGCCGGACGCGGCAAAAGCTCCTGATCGCTCTATATGGAGATTGTAGCAGATTTTCTCCCGTCTGTCCAGCGGTCACAGCCTTGCAAGGTCCACCTCACCGTGTTAAAATAGCATCACTTTGAACAGTTGGAGGCGCCCCATGAAAAAAAGACTCCTTTCCATATTCTGCGCGCTGGTCCTGCTGGCCGGTGCGGCCCCCTCCGCCGCCGCGCTGGAGGGAGAGTCCGCCCGCGCGGCGGACACCCTGGCCGCGCTGGGCCTGGTCAAGGGCTATGACGGCAGCTATGCCCTGAACGAGCCTGCCACCCGCGCCCAGGCCGCGGTCCTGCTGGTCCGTCTGGCCGGTGCGGAGCAGGAGGCCGCCCGTACAGCGGCGTCTGCCGGCTTCCGGACCGCCCCTGCCTGGGCCAGGTCCTCCATCTCCTACATCTCCAAACAGGGCTGGGCCTCCAGCACCACCGCTCAGGCCTACCGCCCTGACAGCGCCATTACCGCCGACGGCTGGTGCACGCTTCTTCTGCGGATGCTGGGATACTCCGACAGGGACGGTGACTTTGCCGCGGAGCACGCGGCGGTGTTTGCTCAGCACATCGGCCTGGTCTCCCGGTCCTATTCCGGCCCTCTGCTCCGGGGAGACCTGTTCCAGGCCATGCGGGACGCTTTGACCTTCTCCTACAAGGGCAGCGGCGAAACGGTTGTGGAGCGCCTGATCCAAAAGGGCGTCTGCTCCCAGGCCTCCGCCGGCGCCCTGGGGCTTCTCTCTCCGGAGCTGACCGCCCGGCAGGCGGCGGACCGTTACAGCGCCGCCGTGTTCTGCCTGAACGTCTACGCAGCGCAGAGGGACATCGACCTGCAGATCCCCTCCGCCCGTGCCAGCGGCTTCTTCATCTCCACCGACGGCCTTGCTGTCACCAACTATCATTCCATTGAGGGCGCCGCCTATGCCGCCGCCATCCTCTCCACCGGAGAGGCCTACGCCGTGGAGTCCGTCGTCTGCTGTGACCCGGACGCCGACCTGGCGGTCCTGCGCGTCTCCCGCACCTCCGCGGACGGCAAAACCGCCTCCGCCTTTTCCGCCCTGGAGATGGCGGGCACGGAGGATCTGCGGGCCGGAGACACGGTGTATGCCCTGGGCAATCCCCTGGGCATGGGGCTGGCTGTCAGCTCCGGCATCATCAGCGCCGTGGAGCGCGATGTGGACAGCTACGCCCTGCCCTGTATCATGAACACCGCGGATATCTCCAGGGGCAGCAGCGGCGGCGCTCTGCTGAACGTCTATGGGCAGGTCATCGGCGTCACGTCCGGTGCCTTTACATACGGCAACAGCATGTATCTGGCCGTCCCCGTGGCCCCGCTCATGGAGGCCGACCTCTCCGGCGAGGGCCTGACGCTGCAAGAGCTTTCGGCGCAGGAAAAAAGCGCCTCCTGAATACGAAAAGACATCCCCATACAGGGGATGTCTTTTTATATACCGTGTTCCTGAATAAAGCGTTCCAGCTCCTCTGCCGTCCGGACCACCGCCACGGCGCCGGCCTTCTCCAGCTCTCCCGGGCCGGCGTAGCCGAAAAACTCCACGCCCACGCAGTCGATGCCGCACTCCTTCGCGCCCAGCACGTCGAACTCCCGGTCGCCCACCATCAGGATGGACGGCTTGTCGGCCTCTGTCAGGCCCAGGCGCCGCATGGTCTCCCGGATCACGTCGGCCTTGCTCCAATCCCCCAGGGGCGGGCTGCCTGTGATCGTCTCCATGGAGGGCGTGAATCCGAATTTCCCGCAGATGGGCACGCACAGCTCCTCCGGCTTGGAGGACGCCAGCGCCAGCACATAGCCCTGCGCCTTCAGCCGCCGGCACAGCTCCGGCATCCCCGGCGCGGCGGCGTTTTCAAACTTGCCGATGGGAGCGTACCGCTCCCGGAACAGCGCGATGCCCCGCAGGGCTTTATCCTCGTCAAAGCCGCAGAAGCGCATAAAGGAATCCTGCAGCGGCGGACCGATGAACTGGATCAGGGTCTCCTCCGGCGGCACCGGCTCCCCCATTTTCTCCAGGGCATACCGCAGGCAGTTGAGGATGCCCTCCTTGGAATCGGTCAGCGTGCCGTCCAGATCAAAAAAGATATAGTGATACATGACGATCTTCCCTTCTATTATGGGGAAAATTCTATCATCATTTCTGCGGGGCCGCAAGAGGTTCTTTGGGTTTTTTGCGGCGGCTCCATCTGCGCGCTGTCCAGCCCAGCAGGCCCAGTCCGGCGGCGGTCCCCGCGGCCAGCACGCCCCGCCGCGCCCAGACATAGGGCAGCAGCTCCTCGTCCCGGACTGCCCGCAGTTTGGGCCAATGCTCAAAGCGGCTGTCCTGGAATACATCCATGCCGTATTTGTTGATCCAGGGCGTCATGGCCTGGTCATACCGGCCGTCCGCCAGGGTCCACAGCGCCAGAAAGCACACTGCCCAGAACCCCCAGGCCAGCCACATCTTCCACGGGCCGGGCAGCAGCTCCGCCCCCGCCGTCCGCTTCAGCCTCCATTGGAATACGGCGTACAGCGCCAGCAGTCCGGCGCAGAACGCCACCGGCTTCCAGTCGTCATAGGCCCAGACAACGCCGCCCCTCTCCCAATCCATCGACTGGCTTCCATAGTGGCTCCGCGCCAGAAACGCGCCCCACTGGACGGCGGAGGCCGCCAGCAGCTTCTGGTAGAGATTCCGCCACAAGTCCGCGTCCGCTTTTACATCCCCGTAGCGGATGGGATGGGAGACCAGGATGTACCCCACCCATACCGCCGCGGCAGAGAGGGGCAGCGCCGCCAGGGAGACGTAGGGGAGCGCCAAAAATGCCAGCCCCGCCAGCGCCAGGGAGATGGCAAGGCACACGTCGAACCGCGTCCGCAGGCGGACCAGCAGGCGCTTTTTCCGGGCCGCCGTCTCCCCCTCCAAAAGGGTCCGCCGCCGCTCCGTCAGGGTCTCCCCCGCCAGGATGTCGTCAACCGTGATGCCGTACAGCTCCGCCAGGGCGGGCAGCACGGTGATATCCGGAAGTCCGCCGCCGGATTCCCATTTGCTGATGGTCTTGTTGGAGACGCCCAGCTGTTCGGCCGCCTCCTGCTGGGTCTGTCCCCGGGCCTTGCGCAGCATCGCCAGGTAAGCCCCTGTCTTCATGGTGTCCATCGCCCCACGCTCCTTTCCTTTCTGCTCCCAGTATGGCATATCCGGCAGGATTTGACCATCCCCGGGGGCTGGATTTTGTCTGCGGAACGTAGAATTGCCGGTCCTGCTGGCTTTTCAAGCATGAAAAATGGGGGCGGCGCCTGACTCGCCCCCCACGTTCATTTATATTCCGCCTTTTCAAAATCCACTTTCCCCTGTTTCATTTGAGCGCCGAAATGGAAAGCGCACTTTTTTCCGCAAAAAGAAGGCGGGCATTTCTGCCCACCTTCCAGATGTAGATAAAATCAGCCGAAATAGCGCTTCAGCAGGCCGGCGAAAGCCTTGCCGTGTCTCGCTTCGTCGCGCGCCATCTCATGAACGGTATCATGGATAGCATCGAGATTGTACTGCTTCGCCAGCTTGGCCAGCTGGAACTTGCCCTCGGTGGCGCCGTTCTCGGCCTCCACGCGCATCTCCAGGTTCTTCTTGGTGCTGTCGGTCAGGACGTCGCCCAGCAGCTCGGCAAACTTGGCGGCGTGCTCAGCCTCTTCCAGGGCGGCACGGCGCCAGTACTCACCGATCTCGGGATAGCCCTCGCGGTGGGCCACGCGAGCCATGGCCAGATACATGCCAACCTCGGTGCACTCGCCCATGAAGTTGGCGTTCAGACCGTCGATGATCTCCTTCTTGACCTCCTCGGGAACGTCGGCGCCGAAGGACTTGCCCACGCCCAGAACATGCTCGGCAGCCCAGCTCATCTCGCCCTTCTGCTCGGTGAACTTAGAGGCGGGAACGCCGCACTGGGGGCACTTCTCGGGGGGATTCTCGCCCTCGAACACATAACCGCAAACCTGGCAGACCCATTTTTTCATAACAATGATCCTCCTTATTATTTTAATAATCGTCTGATCAACTTCTTGTGTTGTCTCTTTTTGAGTGATATGAGTATATCAGGATATTTGAATATATGCTAGTTGCTTTTGCAACTTTTCGCAAAATTTGGCAGGATTTCATAAAAAGTTCAAAAACAGCGATCTTCCTCTTTTCAAAAACATGGGAAGCCCTGCGGCTTCCCATGTTTTTAGACATATCCTTATGCCTCAGCCAGTGCCTTGGCCTCAGCGATGGCTTTCTCCTGTGCCGCGGGGGGGCAGTCCTCGTAGCGGATGAAGTGAAGGGTGAAGCTGCCGCGGCTCTGGGTCATGGACCGCAGGTCGATGGCATAGCTGCCCATTTCGGCCATGGGGACCTCGGCGGAGATCACCTGGCTGCCGTCGCCGGTGGGGTCCATGCCCATGACACGGCCCCGGCGCTTGTTCAAATCGCCGATGACGTCGCCCATGTAGCTGTCAGGCACGGTGACCTTCAGCTCGCCCACGGGCTCCAGCAGAACGGGGCTGGCCTCGGGCAGAGCGGCCTTGAAGGCCAGCTGCGCGGCGGTCTTAAAGGCGATCTCGGAGGAGTCCACGGGATGGTAGGAGCCATCGTACAGGACCGCCTTCAGGTTCACCACCGGATAACCGGCCAGCGGACCGTGGACGCAGGCCTCCCGCAGGCCCTTTTCCACCGCGGGGAAGAAGTTCTTGGGCACGGAGCCGCCGAACACTTCCTCGGCGAAGATCATGTCGTCCTGCTCCGTCTGAGGCTCAAAGCGGATCCACACATCGCCGAACTGGCCGCTGCCGCCGGTCTGCTTCTTGTGGCGGCCCTGCTTCTGGACGGTCTTGCGGATCTTCTCACGGTAGGCCACGCGGGTGGGCTTCAGCTCCGTCTCCACATTGAAGCGGCTCTTGAGCTTGCTGACCAGCACGTCGATCTGCATGTCGCCGGCACCGGAGAGGACCATCTGGTGGGTCTCGGCGTTGTTGACCACGGAGAAGGAGGGGTCCTCCTCATTGAGGCGGGCCAGGCCCTGGGCCACCTTGTCCTCCTGGCCGCGGGTCTTGGGGGAGATGGCCACAGAGTAGCAGGGCTCCGCGAAGGGGATGCTCTTCAGGGCAACGACCTTACGGGCGTCGCACAGGGTGTCGCCGGTCTTGACCTTGTCCATCTTGGCGATGACGCCGATGTCACCGCAGTCCAGC
This sequence comes from uncultured Dysosmobacter sp., assembly GCF_947631635.1. Lineage (GTDB taxonomy): Bacteria > Bacillota > Clostridia > Oscillospirales > Oscillospiraceae > Oscillibacter. The sequence continues at coordinate 286,888 of NZ_CANRMB010000001.1, read as the reverse complement.
TCCTTGACCTCGGTGGTCTTTTTGCCCCGCATGACATACAGGCGGCCCAGCTTTTCAGACGCGCCGGTGCGGGAGTTGACCATGGGCATATCGGGGGTGATATTGCCGGAGAGGACCTTCACGAAGGAGTACTTTCCGTACTGGTCGGAGATGGTCTTGAACACGAACGCGGTGGGCACGCCGCCGGGAGAGACCACGAATTCCTCGGTCTCGCCGTCGGCCTTGGTGGCCTTGTGGTAGTTGCCCTCCATGGGGTTGGGCAGCAGGTCCACGATGTTGTCCATCAGCATCAGGGAGCCCATGCAGTTGACGGCGGAGCCGCACAGCACGGGGAACAGGCTCAGCTCCCGCACGCCCTGGCGCAGGCCCTGGATCATCTCGGCGTAGGTGAAGTCCTCGCCGCCGAAGAACTTGTCCATGAACTCCTCGCTGGTCTCGGCCACGGATTCCTTCAGGGCGTCGTTGAACTCGGTGATGACGTCCACCTTGTCGGCGGGGACCTCGATCTCCACCCGCTTCAGGTTCTGCATCTCATAGGCGCGCTTGTTCAGCACATCGATGATGCCGGTGACCTTCTTGTCCGCGTCCCAGATGGGCACCACCACGGGGGCGATCTTCTTGCCGAAGCGCTCACGCAGGGCCTCGAAGGTGGCGTTGTAGTCGCTGTTGTCCTCGTCGGTCTTGGAGATATAGACGAAACGGGGCATATTCCGCTCCTCGCAGTATTTCCAGGCCTTTTCCAGGCCCACGGAGATGCCGTCCTTGGCGGAGCAGACGATAACGGCGGCGTCAGCGGCCCGGAGGGCCTCCATGACCTCGCCGGAGAAATCGAAGGCGCCCGGGGTGTCCAGCACGTTGATGCGGCAGCCCTTGTACTCCAGAGGCGCCACAGCGGTGGAGAGGGAGATCTGCCGCTTGGTCTCCTCGGGATCGTAGTCGCAGACGGTGTTGCCGTCCGCCGCGCGGCCCATCCGGTCGATGGCGCCGGTCATATAGAGCAGGCTCTCCGCCAGGGCGGTCTTGCCGCTGCCGCTGTGGCCCAGCAGGCAGACGTTACGGATGTTTTGTACTGAATAGCTCATGATCTTTCCACTCCTTATGTGATACTGTCAAAGCGGGCCGCCGTTATGGGCGGGCCGCAATAGGTTCATTCGACGGTCGTCCGAATTGCCTAATGTAGAAATTATACAACGTTTGCGGAGGCAATACAACTAAAATTTTGGCAGGTTCCACATTTTGGGCAGGAACGCAAAAAAACTCCGCAAAATTTTGTCACAGACGCAAAAGAAAAAGCCGCTGACAGCGGCTTTTTTCAGGAAAATATAGTCCATTCACTTGAAAAATCCCATGGGATTTTTCAAGCGGGCGATGCCCGCTGCGCGGAAAGCGCACAGCGATTGACGATGAAATGCAAATCAAGGCCGCGGACCGCGGCCTGTCACAGCACACATGCGCTGTGACACTTGAAACGTGAATTGATCACGTTTCAAGTAATTTGATTATAAAATCTGTCCCGGCCAAGTTTCGCTTGGCCGGGACACCGGTATCCAAAAAGCGGTGCCCGCACCCGCTATAGTTCGGGGGATCCTGCGGTCTCTTTGATATCCCGCGGGGGTAGATACGGCCTCTGCCGGACGGTCAAACCCTCCACACCTGTCTCGGCTCTTAGAGCCTATCCTTAAATAAGGCATATGCGGATTGCGAGACAGATTTTTCGCCAGATAAGGAGATTTTCCGCAGGCGGGCTATCGCCCGGCAAGGAAAAGCGACGCAGTATGACGCTAAATATGGCCGCAAGACGTATACGCATTATTTGCGGATAGGCTCTTAATATCTCCCCGTCCAGTCCGCCATCACCAGCACCGGCAGGGTCCACAGGAGCAAAAACATCTCCAGCGCCAGCGGCGTCAGCAGGTCGTACTTTCCCTGGAACACCAGATAGAAGGCCAGCAGCGTTCCCGCCGCGCTGCCCAGGATGGACAGCGCCGTGGCCCGGCGGACGGACTTGCACAGGCGGCGGCTTCCAGCCACCGTCTCCGCATAGGGCAGCAGGCCCTCCCGGAACAGCAGCGCCCGGGGCAGTCCCCGGTCCTGCTCCACCTCGCTGAAGGCCACCCGGGTGGTCAGGTCCGGATACTCCACCTTCACGCCCTTGTGGAATTTGCGCTTCAGCAGCGCCGGGGTGATGTTGGGGTCCCGTGCCGCCAGGATGGGCGTGATATGGCTGCGCCTCATCATCCGCAGGGCGAAGTCCACGTTTTCCGACGGATTGTACTTCACCGCGAATACCGCGGCCAGCTGGCGGTCCACCGCCAGGAAAATGCCGGTCTTTAGGTTGATGTCGCCGGGCAGGCGCACCTCCATCTTCCGCATGAAGGACGCGGTGCCCAGCAGCACCGACTCTCCACGGATCGCCGCGGAGTAGCCGCCCTCCTCATAGAAGCTGAAATCGTCCACCTTTTCATAGTGGCCCAGCTCTCCCCGCAGCAGGCCGTCAAACAGCCGCTCCAGGCCGCAGCCCGCAGCCCGGGCCATGGAGGCGGCGTAGGACACCGCCTTCTGCAACTCCTCGCCGTAGACCTTCACGCCGTTGAGCTGCATGGTCCCCGGCGGGAACAAGTCCGTGTCCGTCACGATCATGCTCCTCCGGCGGCTGACCTTCTCCGCGCCGGACCAGCCCGCCACGGCACAGCCGGCCTTTTGCAGGTGCCGGGCCAGCTTCGACCAGGGCAGGCCCCAGCAGAGGGGCAGCGCAAAGGTGGCTCCCCCCGCCAGGATGGCGGACCAGTTCAGCAGAAAGTCGCTGCCCCGTCCCTGCCCCAGGGAGCTGAGGCCGGCGAACACGATAGACGCCACCAGGACCACCGGCAGCATGGCCGTCTGCCACAGGGTGGCGGCGTCATCCCGCATGGCGGTGGTGTAAAAACCCGGGACCGCCCCCCGCTGCTTGCAGGCCCCCCGCTCCGTCTCCGTGACCAGATACGGCGGCTCGTCGTCCACCGCCGCGGCCCGGAAGGTGTCGTACATCCCCCGGCTCTCCCGGCTGTCTCCCCACAGGGCGAACACCAGGGCCAGGCAGCTGATGGACGCATAGGGCATGGCGGCGCTCCGCTCCGGCAGCAGCAGGCGGGCCGCGCAGTCCGCCGCCGCCGCCAACGCCGATACGGAGATCAGCAGCTCGCTAGTGCAGCGCTTCCGCGCCAGCATCTCCGCCCCCTTGGCGAATACCTTCCGGCACAGCAGCGACACCAGGGCCAGGCACGCCAGCAAAAACAGGCTCTGGACCTTTGCGTCCCCCGACCAATAGGGGACTGTGACGCCATACCGCTCCGCGCTCAGCAGGGCCGTGGGCACCAGGGCCAGGAACGCCGCCAGAGGCAGCGTGCTCTTCCGGCTCTTATATTCCGCCCGGTAGTCCGCCGACGCCTCAAAGGGCTCCAGCTCCGGTCCGATCTCCTCTGCTTCCGCCGCTTCCTCCTCCGACTCCGGCCGGGCGTAAAGCTCCTCCGTCTCCTCCAGCTTCCGCCGGGAGAACAGGCCCCGCCGGGGTTTCAGCAGGGGTTCCGCCTCCCGCTCCTCCATCACGGCTTCCACCGTATTGCCCACGACCTCCTCCAGGGAGATGGGCCGCGGCGCCCGGGGCAGCTCCCGCTCCAGCTTTTCCAGGTCCACCGCCTGGGCCAGCAGCTTGTCCCTGGCCTCCTGGCGCAGGCGCTCTGCCTCCAGCGCGGGGTCCGGTTCCTTCTCCGGCGCGCTCTCCTGGCGGGGCGGTGTCCGGGAGGGCCGCGCCTCCGGCGCTTTGGGAGGGGCCTGCTTTGGTGCCGTCTCCCGGTCCGCGTCCTGCAGCAGGTGCTGTTCCAGGCTCCCGCCGTACTCCGCCAGGATCTCCTCCAGGGAAAACTCCTCCGCCGCGGGAGGCACGTCGGTCCCGCCCGTCAGTGTCTCATATAAATCATTCGTATCCTTCGGAGCCATGTCGTTCCTCTTTGTCCTTCCGTTTATCCAAGCCGCTGCCGCACCGCCTCGTACAGCAGAATCGCCGCTGCGGCGGAGGCGTTCAGGGAATTCAGCCTGCCCCGCATGGGGATACTGACCAGGAAATCGCAGTTTTCCGCGGCGAGGCGGGTCATGCCGTCGCCCTCGCTGCCGATGACGATGGCCGCCGGACCCTTCAGATCCGCGTCGTACAGGGTGGTATTGCCGTCCGCCGCCGTGCCGAACACCCACATGCCCTGCTTTTTCAGATCCTTCAGCAGCGCCGGGATGTTGGGCACCCGGGCCACCGGCACATGGGCCACCGCGCCGGCGGAGGTCTTGGCCACCACGGCGGTCAGGCCCGCGCTGCGGCGCTTGGGGATCACCACGCCGTGGGCCCCGGCGCACTCGGCGGTCCGGATGATGGCCCCCAGGTTGTGGGGGTCGGAGATCTCGTCGCAGACCACGATGAGGGGCTTCTCCCCCCTGTCCGCCGCCGCCTGCAAAATGCTCTCCACGCTGACGTACTCCCGCACCGCCGCCAGGGCGATGACGCCCTGGTGGGCGTGGGTGCGGCTCATGGCGTCCAGCTTCCGCCTGTCCGCCTCCACCACCACGACGCCCGCCGCCCGGGCCTTGGAGGCGATGTGCCCCAGGGTCTTGTCGGTCTCGCCCTTCTGGAGGTAGATCTTGTCGATGGCCTCCCCCGCCCGCAGGGCCTCGATGACGGCGTTGCGGCCCTCGATGATGCCGTCCGCCTCGGCGGTGAGGCTGTTTTTCCTCTGCTCGTCCATAGTTTCTCCCTCAAACGAAGATTTTGTCGCATTCAGGTGATAGTATACCACAGGAGCTGGATACAATAAAGTAGGAATTTACAGAAACTTCATCAAAAAAGTGGGCCTTGTCCTTGTGGCCCCGCCGCTTTTATGGTATACTGCGTTATAATTTTGGAAGGTTCTTTCCCTGGAAAGGAGTCCCGATACATGGACCAAAACAACAAGAACAAAAAACCGAACGGCAGCAAGAACAACAGCAACTGGCGGGGCGTGCTCTCTCTGGTGTGCTGGGCGCTGCTGCTGACCATCGGCATCAGCTATGCCAGCACCTACATGAACAGCGCCGCTCACTCTGCCTCCTCGGTGGAGCTGGAATACAGCGACTTTGAGGCGATGGCGGAGAGCCAGCAGGTGGAGGAGGTCGCCTTTGACACCGACGAGGCCATTCTCCACATCACACCAAAGGACGGCTATACCTACACCGCCGAGGACGGCACCGTCTTCCTCAAACGCACCGACGAAGAGGGCCGCGCTGTCTATTCCACCACTGACAAAAACGGCACGCCCCTGCCGGACACCACCCTGGACCTGTTCACTGTCCAGATCGAGTCCAACGACGCCACCCGCGCCTATCTGCGGGAGGTGGCCCCCTCCGTCCGTGTCGACAAGGCCTATCAGCCTCCCATGAGCACCCTGATGGTGTTCCTGATTCAGCTGCTGCCCTTTGTGGTCATTCTGCTGGTCATGTCCCTGCTCATGGGCTTCATGGCAAAAAAGGGCGGCATGGGCGGCATCGGCGGCGTGGGGAAAGCCAACGCCAAGGTGTATATGGAGAAATCCACCGGCGTCACCTTCCGGGACGTGGCGGGCCAGGATGAGGCCAAGGAATCCCTGACGGAGATCATCGACTTTCTCCACAACCCCCAGAAATACACGGAGATCGGCGCCAAGCTCCCCAAGGGCGCCCTGCTGGTAGGCCCTCCGGGCACGGGCAAGACCCTGCTGGCCAAGGCTGTGGCCGGGGAGGCCAACGTGCCCTTCTTCTCCATCTCCGGCTCCGACTTTGTGGAGATGTTCGTGGGCGTGGGCGCGTCCCGTGTCCGCGACCTGTTCAAGGAGGCCAGCAAGGTGGCCCCCTGCATCGTGTTCATCGACGAGATCGACACCATCGGCAAATCCCGGGACAACCGCATGGGCGGCAACGACGAGCGGGAGCAGACCCTGAACCAGCTGCTGGCGGAGATGGACGGCTTTGACCCCACCAAGGGCGTGATCCTGCTGGCCGCCACCAACCGCCCGGAGGTGCTGGACCAGGCGCTGCTGCGCCCCGGCCGGTTCGACCGCCGCATCACCATCGACCGGCCCAATCTGGCGGGCCGCATTGCCACTCTCCAGGTCCACACCCGGAATATCAAGCTGGGCGAGGACGTGGATCTGAAAAAGGTCGCCCTGGCCACCGCGGGCTGCGTGGGCGCGGATCTTGCCAACCTGGTGAACGAGGCCGCCCTGCGGGCCGTCCGCAAGGGCCGCAGGCTGGTGACCCAGGAGGACCTGCTGGCCGCCTTTGAGCTGGTCATCGCCGGTACGGAGAAAAAGGGCAGCGTCCTCACCGAGTTTGAAAAGAAGCTGGTGGCCTATCATGAGGTGGGCCACGCCATGGTGGCCTACAAGCAGAAGAACACCGAGCCGGTGCAGAAGATCACCATCGTTCCCCACACCCAGGGCTCTCTGGGCTATACCCTGCTGATGCCCGAGGAGGACAAGACCGAGCTGCGGACAAAGGAGGAGCTGATGGCGAAGATCGCCGTCTCCATGGGCGGCCGTGCCGCCGAGGAGGTGGTGATGAACACCATGACCAACGGCGCCTCTCAGGACATTCAGGACGCCACCAACGTGGCCCGGAACATGGTTGCCATGTTCGGCATGAGCGACGAGTTCGGCATGATGGCCCTGGCCTCCCGCCGGAACCAGTACCTGGACGGCGGCTACGGCATGGACTGCGCCCAGGACACCGCCGCCCGGATGGACCAGGCGGTGAAGGAGATCCTGGACCAGTGCTACCGGCAGGCCGTGGAGACCATTCGGAATAACCGGGAGGACATGGACAAGGTGGTGGCCTATCTGCTGGAAAAGGAGACCATCACCGGCGCGGAGATGGTGGCCATCATCGAGGGCCGGGACCCGGCGCTGGTGGAGGACGCCTATGCCTCCACCGTCACCCGCCCCCCCGAGATCGAGGCCCCTGCCAAAAAGGTGCACATGATCTCCCAGAAGATCGAGGCCCCGGCGGAGGTGGCCCAGGAGGAGCCGGAGGCGGAAGCCCCCTCCGGGGATGCGGAGCCTCCCGCGGAGGAAAAGCCCCAGGAATAAAAAGCATCAGGCGTGCCGGAGACGGCATGCCTGATGCTTTCTGTATCTGCAAGGCTTTCCTCCGCCTGCTAACCGCCGGTTGACGAAAAGAAAGCCCCCGGTTGGTGGAAATTCTCCCCCGTTTCCGCTATACTGTCCGTAAAAGGAGGCTGATCCTATGACCATCGGCCAGCGCATTGCCCAAAAGCGAAAGGAGCTGGGACTCTCCCAGGAGGGCCTTGGGGACCGGCTGGGCGTCTCCCGCCAGTCCATCTACAAATGGGAGTCCGGCACCGCCCTGCCGGAGATCGACAAGCTGGTGGCCCTGTCGAAGCTGTTCGGTGTATCCGTGGGGTGGCTGCTGGGGCTGGAGGACGCGCCCTCCGCCCCGCCGAACAGCGAACTGACGGAGGCCCAGCTTCAAATGGTGGAGGAGATCGTGGGCCGCTATCTGACGGCCCAGCCCAAACCCATGTCCCAAAAGCGCCGCCTGCTCTTCAAAACCGCCATGGCCACAGCCGCCGTGTGCCTGGTCTTTGTGCTTTGGAGCCTGTTCGAACGTCTGGACCGGGTGGATGGACAATATGCCAGCCTGCAGGCCGCCGTGTACAGCGTCACTGATTCCGTCAATCGGCAGATCGGCGGCATCTCCGCCCAGGTGGAGGAGATCCTGATGTCCCAGAACGGCCTGACGGCGGATCACAGCACGGAGATCATTGCCACGGACTACGTCCAAAACACGGTCACCTTCTCCTTCCGGGCCATCTCAAAGACCTTCTCGGAGGACATGACGGCCTGGCTGGAGGTACAGAACGAGGAGGGGTCTGTGAGCTTTGGCCCCTATGCGCCCCAGGGGCAGACCTTCACCGGCGAGGTCACGGCGGCGCTGACGGATGACATCCGCCTCTACATCGTATTTGAGACCGGCGGCAGCCGGGAAATGCAGCTGCTGGATACCTATTCCGGCCTGTACAGTGATTCCATCCCCCAGGTGAAGCTTCAAACGAACTTTATGTGGGGCGCGCTTCCCGAAGACAGCACACTGGTCCTGGAGGAAGCGTCGGTGGGCCGCTACCTGTATACCACCCGGTCATATCATTCCGTCCCAGTCCAAATCCGGGCCGGCCTGTTTAAAAACCGAAAGCTGGTGGCCTGGGCGGAGCCCTGCGCGGTGCCAAGCAGTTTTCGGGGCTTTTCCCCCCACGACTATAACTTTTTCCGCCTCCCGGACTTGACCGTCCCCCTGACGGCGGGCGACGAGCTCTGTTTAGCCGCCGTCGTCACCGACCAGTACGGCAGGGTCTTTGTGGAAACAGGCGACACCTACACCCTGGATGAGGCAGGCACCCGGCTCGTCCTAGGCGATACCTATGTGATCTCTTCCGCTGACGGATGGCAGCTTGACTGACCGCAAAACAAAGCGCCCGGACTTTCGTCCGGGCGCTTCTGGTTTCAATCCAGCTCCAATTGTCCTGTATACAGCTGATAATACCGGCCGTGCTGCTGGATCAGATCGTCGTGGTCGCCCCGCTCGATGATCTCGCCCTGCTCCAAAACCATGATGGCCTTGGCGTTGCGGACGGTGCTCAGCCGGTGGGCGATGACGAACACCGTCCGGCCCGCCATCAGGCGGTCCATGCCCCGCTCAATGATCTTCTCTGTGCGGGTGTCGATGGAGCTGGTGGCCTCGTCCAGGATCAGCACCGGCGGATTGGCGCAGGCCGCCCGGGCGATGTTCAAAAGCTGCCGCTCGCCCTGGCTCAGGTTGCCGCCGTCTCCGGAGAGCACCGTATCATAGCCCTTGGGCAGGTGGCGGATAAAGCTGTCCGCTCCCGCCAGCTTGGCGGCGGCCTCCACCTCCTCGTCGGTGGCGTCCAGCCGCCCGTACCGGATGTTGTCCGCCACGGTGCCGGTAAACAGGTGGGTGTCCTGCAGTACCACGCCCAGAGACCGGCGCAGGGAGTCCTTTCCGATGTCCCGCACGTCGATGCCGTCATAGGTGATGGTACCGCTCTGGATCTCGTAAAAGCGGTTGATGAGACTGGTGATGGTGGTCTTTCCAGCGCCGGTGGAGCCCACAAAGGCGATCTTCTGCCCCGGCTTGGCAAACAGGGAGATGTCGTGGAGGATGATCTTGCGGGGGTCGTAGCCAAATACCACATGATCGAACCGCACGTCGCCCCGCAGGGGCGTCAGCGTGCCGTCCGGGCGCTTCCAGGCCCAGGCGCCGGTGTCGAAGTCGGCCTCCGCCAGTCTGCCCGCCCGGTCCTCGGTGACCCGGACCAGCTGGACCTTGCCCGCATTCACCTCCGGCTGGGCCTCCATGGCCTCGAACACCCGCTCCGCGCCGGCCACGGCGGAGAGGATGGTGTTCACCTGCTGGGAGATCTGGGTGATGGGCTGGCTCACCTGCCGGGTGTACTGCAAAAACGCCGCCAGACCGCCCAGGTCGCCGCTGCGGATGGCCAGCAGGCCGCCCACGCAGCAGGTGATGGCGTAGTTGATATAGTTGAGGTTGCCCATGGCGGGCATCATCATGCCGGAGAAGATCTGGGCGCGGGTCCCCGCCTGCCGGTAGACCTCATTTCTCTGGTAAAAGCCCTCCTTGGCCGCCTGCTCGTGGTTAAAGACCTTGATGACCTTCTGCCCCTCGATCATCTCCTCGATATAGCCGTTGACCTGGCCCACGGCCTGCTGCTGGGCCGCGAAATACCGGCGGCTGCGGCTGCCGATGGTCTTGACCACCAGCAGCATCACGCCGATCATGGCAAAGGTGATGAGACTGAGCACCGGGCTGAGAACAAGCATCATGATGACCGTTCCCGTGAAATTCAGGGAACAGGAGATCAGGTTGCCAAAGCTGTTGTTCAGCGCCTCGGAAACGGTCTCGATGTCGTTGGTGTAGTGGCTCATCAGCTCGCCGTGGGTGTGGGTGTCAAAGTATTGCAGCGGCATGGACTGCATGTGGCCGAACAGATCCGTGCGGATCTTCGCCACGGTGTTCTGGGACACGTGGACCATGATGCGGGCGTAGCCAAAGGAGCAGGCCGCGCCGGTGATATAGACCAGCGCCATCATGCCCAGCATCCGGGCGAGGCCGGCAAAATCACCGGGCAGGATATAGTCGTTGATCAGCGGCTTGATGAGGTAGGAACCGCCCACGGTGCAGGCGGAGCTGATGACCAACAGGCACGCCACCAGCACCAGGTGCGCCTTGTACCGTCCCAGATACCGCATCAGCTTGCGCAAGGTGCTCCGCATATTCTTCGGCTTGCGGAAGCCGCCCTTCGGGCCGTGACCGGGGCCGCGGCCCCGGGGAGTTGTGTTCTGTTCAGCCACCGATGCTCACTCCTTCCTGCTGGGACTGGTAGACCTCGCGGTAGATCCCGCAGGTCTCCATCAAGGTCTCATGGGTCCCCTGGGCCACGATGCGGCCCCCGTCCATCACCAGGATCAGGTCCGCCTCACAGACGGAGGCCACCCGCTGGGCGATGATGATCTTCGTGGTGTCCTTCAGCTCCTGGGCGAACACCTTGCGGATCTTGGCGTCCGTGGCGGTGTCCACGGCGCTGGTGGAGTCGTCCAGGATCAGGACCTTGGGGCGTTTTAAGATCGCCCGGGCGATGCAGAGGCGCTGTTTCTGCCCGCCGGACACGTTGACGCCGCCCTGGCCCAGATCCGTGTCCAGGCCGTCCGGCATCCGCTCCAAAAACTCGTCGGCGCAGGCCGCCCGGCAGGCCGCCCACAGCGCCTCCTCCGTGGCGTTGGGGTCGCCCCAGAGCAGATTCTCCCGGATGGTGCCGGAGAACAGTGTGTTCTTTTGCAGCACCATGCCCACCGCGTCCCGCAGGTGCTCCATGGTGTATGCCTTCACCGGCCTGCCGCCCACGGAGACGGTGCCCTCCGTGGCCTCGTACAGCCGGGGGATCAGGGACACCAGGGTGGTCTTGGCGCTGCCGGTGCCCCCCAGAATGCCCACGGTCTGCCCAGATCGGATGTGGAGGTCGATATCCCGCAGGATCCATTCCGGACTGTCGGCGTTATACTTGAAGGACACCTGGTCGAAGTCGATGCTGCCGTCCGCCACGGCGGCGGGCGTCTCGCAGCCATCGGCGTCCGTATCCGTCTCCGCCTCATCGTCGGTGATGGCGGGCCGCTCCTCCAGCACCTCCACGATGCGCTTGGCGCAGGCCACGGAGCGGGTCAGCATCATGAACACCATGGACACCATCATCAGGGAGGTCAGGATCTGGGTGATATAGGTGAAGAAGGTGATGAGCTTGCCGGTCTCCAGCGTTCCGGCATAGACCATTTTGCCGCCGAACCACATGACGGCGATGATGGTGCCGTAGATGATCAGCATCATGATGGGCATGTTGACCACCACCGTGCCGAAGGCTTTTTCCGAGGTTCCCTTCAGGTCCTGGTTCCGCTGGGCGAATTTCTCCTCCTCATACGGCTCCCGGACAAAGGACTTCACCACCCGGATGCCGGTCAGGTTCTCCTGCACCACCAGGTTCAGCGCGTCGGTCTTCTCCTGGAGGGAGCGGAACATGGGCCCGACCCTTTTCAAGATCCCCGCCACCACGATCAGCAGCAGGGGCAGCGCCACCAGGAACACATTGCTCAGCTGGAAGCTGATGCGGATGGAGAGGAACAGCGCCGAGACCAGCATCACCGGAGCGCGCACCAGCAGCCGCATCCCCATCATCAGGGACATCTGCATGGCCTGCGCGTCGCTGGTCAGGCGGGTCACCAGGGAGGCGGTGGAGAACTTCTCGATGTTGGAGAAGGCATACTCCTGGATATGGTCATACTCCGCCCGCCGCAGATTGGAGCCAAAGCCCTGTCCGGCCACGGACGAACACACCGCCGCTCCCAGGCCGAACGCCAGGGATACCATGGCCATGGCGACCATCAGGCCGCCCTTCTGCATGATAAAGTTCCTGTCCCCGCTGGCGATGCCGATATCCACGATATCGCTCATGACCAGTGGGATCAGCAGTTCAAAGACGGCCTCCGCCGCGCTGCACGCCACACCGGCAGCGATCCATTTGGTGTAAGGCCTTGCGTAGGGCCACAGTTTTCTGATCATAGGTTCCGGTCCTCCTCTAAATTGCGCATGATCCTGTCCAGCAGTCCCCGCAGCGTCTGTTCCTCCTCTGGGGTAAAGCCCCGGAGAAGTGCCCGCTCCGTGTCCAGAAGCCGCTCCTGGAACAGCGCCTGCTGTTCCTTCCCCTTCTCCGTCAGCGTGATGAGGCGCTTCCGGGCGTCGCTGCCGCTGACCGTGCGCCGGACCAGCCCCTTTTCCTCCATCCGGTCCAAAATCCCGTTGGCTGTGGAGGGCTTCACCTTCCAAAACGCCGTTACCTCGCATTGGGGCGCCTGCCCTCCGTGGCGGTGGAGGTACAGCAGGGCGTGTGTCTGTGCGGGGGTCACGTCACAGCCGGACAGCCTTGCGTCCATCCGTTCCCTTGCCAGACGCGCGCAGCAGCCCAGCATCGGACCCAGGGCCTTGGGATATTCCATACGCCGCCTCCTTTCCATTTAATATTTAGCAGGCTAAAAATTAGTGTACTAAATACTAACACAGTTCTCCTATGCCGTCAATATGTAAAATGCTAATATTTTTTGAACGATTTGTGAACAAAAAATGTCGAAACCCGGCTGGTTGTAAACAAATTGTGAAGGTTCCCTTTCAGCCGTTGACTTTCGTTTTTCCACCCGCTATGATAAAACCATCAAGCGGGAAGCTTGATTGACACACACCATTTTCCCTCTCCTTTCTCTATATCATACAGCAAGGCGGACGGTCCGAAAGGCCGTCCGCCTTGCTGTTTTTTCCGTTAGACACGCCTATCCGGACCCGCCTTGCAGTCTCATCCTTCTGTCCCCCACGTTTTTATTGAAAAACGATAAAAAATAATTGACATTCAATAATCTATGTGGTAGGATACCAGAAAAAGGAGGCATTGCCATGGGACTCACCGCCTACTGGACCCCCATCTCCCTGCTGCTGTTGCTTCTCGCGGCCGTCCTGCTGGTCCAGGGCGTCCGCCAAAGGCGCAAAGGCCGCCTGCTGGCTTCCGCCGCCATATTTCTGCTTTTCCTGGCAGGGTATGCCGTGCTGATGGAGTTTATAATCAGGAGTTTATAATGAAATAACTTGAAAAGCGGCAGATCCACTTTTCAAGTGTCGCAGCGCATGTGCGCTGTGACAGGCCGCGGACCGCGGCCTTGATTTGCATTTCATAGGCAATCACTGTGCGCTTTACGCACAGCGGGCATCGCCCGCTTGAAAAATCCCGTGCGGTTTTTCAAGTGAATGGACCATATCACCCGCATGTAACGCCGAATGGAGGAACCGCTTATGGATTCGACCGCTGTGCAAAAAATCGCCAAAATCCTGAATATCCTGGTCATCATCGCGCTGGTCTGCAACATCGTTATTTTGTACCTGATCCCCACCGCCGTATTCGTCAGCGGAAAGGGGGGGCTTCTGGAGGGCGTCCGCGCCTATCTGGGCGGCATCCTGTTCCCCGGCGAGGACGATATCGTGATGGCGGGTATCGCCGGCAGCGCCCTGATCTGGCTTTGGGGATGGGCGGAGATGGATGCTTACAGCATCGTTCTGACACTGTTTCTGCTCTTTGCAGGCATCTGCACCGCCGTCATCCTCTGGCAGGCCCGCCGGGTGCTGAAGACCATTCTCCAGGGAGAACCGTTTTCCACGAAAAACGCCGTCTCTTTGAAGCGGGCCGCTGTGGCCGCCTTCCTCATCGCCGCCGCGGCTTTGGCGCGGGTGGTCTGGAGCGTCTGGCACTACCGCTCCGCCGCGCCCCTGGCCACCTACAACGCCCTGTTCGTGCCGCTGTTCGCCATGTTCGGCCTGCTTTGCCTGGTGATGTCCGCCCTCTTCCGCCAGGCGGCGGAGCTGAAGGCGGAAAACGACCTGACGATTTAAGGAGGGAGCCTATGAAACCGCTTCCTGTACAAAAGCTGTCCGGCTGGCTGGTCGGCGTGCTGGCGCTCCTGCTGTGCCTGGATGTTCTGGTGGTCCCCCTGGCTCCGGCCTTCGCCTATATCCGCAGCGGGAATCCCGAGGGACTCACCTTTGCCGCTCTGTCCGCCACCTTTGACTATGACTTTGACGACGGCCTGGGAAATCTGCTCCGCATCCTTCTGCGGGACGTCTGGCAGACGCCCCGCACCGCCGTGCTGGCCCTGTTTCTGACGGTCTGCGGCGTCTGCGGCGCGGTGATCCTGGTCCAGGGCATCCGCCTGCTGGCCTCCGTGGCCGACGGCCAGCCCTTTTCCGTCCGCAATGCCCGCTGCCTGCACTGAGCCGCCGCCGGCTGCTTCGTCATCGCCGGAGCCGCCCTGGTCAAGACCATCTGCGTCTGCCGGCTGCTGGCCTCGCTCCATCCCTGGCTCTCCTACACGGCTCTGTTTATTCCCCTCTTCGTCATGCTGGGGCTGTGCTGTCTGGTGGCCGCCGGTCTCTTCCGCCAGGCGGCGGAGGTAAAGGCCGAAAACGACACGATCATATAAGGGGGCGCACAATGGCAATTATCGTCAATCTGGATGTGATGATGGCAAAGCGGAAGATGTCCCTCTCCCAGCTCTCTGAAAAGGTGGACATCACCCTTGCCAATCTCTCCATCTTGAAAAACAACAAGGCCAAGGCCGTCCGGTTCTCCACGCTGGAGGCCATCTGCTCTGCCCTGGACTGCCAGCCGGGGGACATTCTGGAATTTGTGCCGGAAAAGGAGGAGCCATCATGAGGGCGGCGGGCCGAAACCGCCGCCGGGCCATGCTGCTCTGCGGCGCCCTCCTGTTCTGCGCCGTCTTTTACTGCCGCCACCACTTCACGCCCGCCCGGTGGGAGGCCATGCACAACCGGGGCAATCTGGTGGGCAGCCTCCTCCGGCAGTACGACGGGCTGATGGGGATGCAGGAAGCGGAACTGGACGTCCTCCTTGGCCCCGTCTCAACGGAAGCATGGCAGGGCGAGCTGCGCCGCTGCTACTGGATCGGCAGCGGGCGGGGCCTGGAGTGGTTCCCGGAATATATGATCGTCTACCTGCTGGAAGACGGTACTGTTGGCCGCGTGGAATACGAATGGGCCTGAAAAAAACGTCCGCTTTTGACGGACAGTAACGATAGGAGAATTGGATATGTCTGCATTTGAAAAAGCCCTCCCGGCGGAGGGCCTGGTAAAGTCTGCCCAAAATCCCGCCAAAACCTATGAGGCCGCCCCCCGGGACCGCCTGTTCCTGTTCTTTACAGCCGCGTTTTGTGTCCTGCTGACGGACACGCTGATCTGGCACGGCCCCACCGCCGGACTGACCGCCGCGGTGTTCGCCTGGTATGTCCTGGTCCTGTGCTACACCGGGACCGCCCCCCTGTCCCTCCGTTCCAACCGCGTGCTCCTGCTGTTCAACCTGTTCCTGGCGGCGGCCATGGCCCTGGGCTCCAACTGGTATTTCCGCCTCTGGAACCTGATGGCCCTGCTGGTGCTCCTGCCGGTCCACGCCCTGGCCCTCTCCGGCGCGGCCCAGCTGCCCTGGTGGCGGCCCATGATGCTGTGGGAGCGCTTCCTATTGCTGCTGCGGGGGCTTTTCTGCCATCTGGGAGCGGTGCCTGCCGCGGCCGCGGCGGGAAAGAGCCGGGACCGCCGCAGGGTCCTGCCCCTGGCGGCGGGAGCTGTCTGCGCCCTGGTCCTGCTGGCGTTCCTCATTCCCATCCTGGCCTCGGCCGACGCGCTGTTCGCCGCCGCCACGGCGGACCTCCGGCGGTTCATGCAGGCACACTTCTCCACTGCGCTGTGGAAGCTGATCTGGGGCCTGGTGCTGACGCCCTTCCTCTTCGGACTGCTGTACAGTCTCCGCCATCCCGTCCCTTTGAAGGCGCGCAACGGCGAAAAGCAGCCCGCCGCCGACGCCCTGGGCTTTGCCATGGTCCTGGCGGCCCTGGACGCGCTGTATCTGCTTTTTCTGGCAATCCAGTCCGCCGGGCTGTTCGGCGGGGCAGACTATCTGGCCCAGCGGGGCATCAGCTATGCCGAGTGGGCCCGCAGCGGCTTTTTCCAGATGGTGGGCGTCACCGCCGTGAACCTCACCGCCGTCATGGCGGCGCTGTCCTTCTCCCGGCAGGAGGGGCGGTGCTGGACGGCCGTCCGCCTGCTTGCCGCCCTTCTGGCGCTGGAGAGCCTGGTGCTGCTGGCCTCCGCCGCCTGGCGGATGACCCTGTATGTCTCCGCCTATGGCCTCAGCTTCAAGCGCTGTATGACCTACTGGGGCATGGTGATGATGGCCCTCTTCCTGCTGGCGGCTCTGCGCAAGGTCCAAAGGCCGGACCGCAGTTTCTGCAGGCTGGCCTTTCCCCTGGCCCTGGCGGGATGGCTGGTCATCAACTGCGTCCCCGTGGACTATCTGGTGGCAAAGGACCAGGTGGACCGGTATCTGGCCGGTGAAAGCGCCGCCATCGACGTGGAATACCTGCTCTATGACCTGTCCTATGATACTCTCTCTCAGCTGGAGCGGCTGGATGGCGGCCTGGCCTGCTGGGACCGGAACGGCGGCCAGCGGCGGCTGGATACTTTGATCCTCAACCGCCGTATCAGCGCCTGCCGGGAGTGCGCCGACTGGCACACCTGGTCCCTCTCCGCCTGTCTGGCCGCGGGCCAGTCCTCGTGAAAGGAGTCCTTTGATGCACCGTTTGATCCCGTTTTTTCTGGCAGTTCTCCTCCTGCTCTCCCTGTCCATGCACCGAGCCCTGTCTGACGCGGTCTCGTCTCTCAGCGAGACCGCCAAGATCTCCCGCGCCCTGGGCACTGACGTCTCCGGCGGGACCGTGGCCGCCTCCTCCGACAGTCACGGCGGCTTCCACGGAGACGGCCTGACCTTCGTGGAGCTCACCTTTCCCGACGACAGCTTCGGCAGCCGTGTTCAAAACCGCTGGCGCTCCCTGCCTCTCAGCGGCAATTTACAGGCGTTTGTCTACGGCGTCTCCGGCACGGGGCCCTATATCACCCAGGACGGGGTCCGCTGTTTCCCCCTCGTCGAGAACGGATATTACTATTTTGAGGACCGGCAGGCCGAGGATACCGACCCCCACAGCGATCTTCATCTCTTCCGGCGGTATTCCTACAACGTCACCATTGCGATCTATGACGCCGATGCCAAGGCCCTGTACTACTGTAAATTCGACACCTGAAAGCCGGAGGTCTCTATGCCCAAAAGGAGTTTTCTTCTGCCTGTTTTCTGCGTGCTTTTCTCCGGTCTCATCCTCACCTGCTGTACCCCGGAACGGCGGGCGGCCCGCTATGTGGAGGCCCACCATGGGGAGCTGCAGTCCGACATGGACGGCTATTTCAGCGGGGAGATCCCCCTCACCTACCGCGGCTCGGCCTTCTCCGCTGTAAACCACTGGGACGGCCGCCACCCCATGGTGGAATACCTGCTCACCGGCCCCGGCTATTATGGCTTCTACTACTCCCCGGACGACGTGCCCCTGGCCTTCCAAAACGCAGACCTTCCTCTGGCGGAAGCGGACGGCGGCTGGCAATGGCGCGGCGAGGGGGACAACCGCGGTTTCACCCGCCGCCTGTCCCCCTGCTGGTACTACTTTGAAGCGCAATTTTGAAGTCCTTCCAAGGTGTAAAATAAGCGGCCCTGCCCGTTGGGCAAGGCCGCTTCCGCTTATCAAATCATAAAAGCACAATCCCTGGCTGAGTGGGAGGCCGCGTCATGCCGCGTCCGCGGTCCCACCCGCCTCCGCTCCTGCTTCCGCCTGCCCCACGGGATGGGTCCGCAGGTATTCCAGCCAGGCCTGACAGCCTGTCACATTCAAGTGCACGCCGTCAAAGGTCCAGTCCGCCCGCAGGCAGCCGCTCTCGTCCGCCACGGCCTCCGCCACGTTGATGTAAGGGCACTCCTTCTCCTCCGCCAGCGCCAGGAGTACCTCGTTGTAGGCCGCGATGCGCCCGTTGTTCACATAGCTGCCCTTGGCGTCCTGCTTGGCGCTGACCGGAAGGATGGACTGGAGCACCACCTCCGCGCCGGGGTGGTCCTCCCGAAGGCGGTCGATGACCTTGGCACACTGGTCCCGGAAAGTCTCCGTCTTGGCCCAGCCCAGCTCGTTGACGCCCAGCATCACGTACACCTTGCCGCAGGGCGCCGCCGCCACCGCGTCCAGCAGGGGCACCTTGCCCTTGGGCGTCTCCCACGCCTTTTTGGTGAACACGGATTCCACCGTGGCCCCCACCGCGTAAAAATAGGTCCCTGTTTTCAGGCCGCTGTAAAGGTGAAAGCCCTCCGTGCGGGAATCCCCCAGGAACACCACGTCGTCAAAATACGCATCCTCCACCGGGGCGCTCTCCGCCACCGGGGCAAAGGGCGCCTTCTCCGGCTCCGCCGGGACATCGGCCTCCTCCGGCTGTTTCTGCGGTGGCTCCGCCGCCTGCATCTCAGGCGCATGCTCCGCCGCCGGCAGCAGCTGCGCCGTGATCCGCTCCACCGGCGAATCCGCCGCCGCGCCCGCCGGTCCCGCCGATGTCAGCACCACCGCCGCCACCGCCAGCAAGGCCACGATCCCCGGCAGACGCGTTCTGCCGTTTGCTTTCTCTCTCTTTCCCGCCATATATGTCCGCTCCTCTGGCCGCATTGTTGATCCGCTTTCTATTATAGACGAAACAGGGCGAAAAAAGTCGAAACAATTTGTTAAAATTTTGGTATCAAATTGTTTCAAAATCACCAAAGGGTTTGAATCCCCGCCGCCCGGCGGAAAAACAGTGTTTGCGGCAAAAAAAAGCGCGTACGGCATGCCGTACGCGCTTTTTCACAGGTCGATCCGGCCTTTTCCGCCGGGCGGATAGGTCTCATTTCCGCAGGTCCTCCGGGTAGGCGCCCGTCTCATGGAGCTTTTTCAGCTCCGCGGCCACCACCTCCCGGTCCTGCTGGTAGGTCATGCCAAACCACCTGTCCGTGGAGTGGAGCACGGACACCTCCAGCTTTCCATCTTGCATCTGCTGGTCCACCATCACGGGGAGCAGGCACTCCGCCTTGATGTTGTCCCCCGCCTCATGGCGCAGGAAATTTTCAAAATACGCCCGCAGGGCCGGGAAGATGGAGGGCGCAAAGCCCCAGAAGTTCATGGACACCACGGTGTCCGGCGCCAGGTCCCGGTCCTCCGCCAGGTCCTTCAGGGAGCCGTCGGGATACATCTGGACCTTCAGCGCCTCCCGGACGGACTGGAGCTTTCCATCCGCCACGGTGCAGATCCCCCGGGAGACCGTGCCGTGGAGACTGGCGGTGTTTTTCAGCAGGTAGCCCACCATGGTGGCCTTCCCCTCCGCGGGCAGCCTGACCAGCTCGTCATAGATGGTCTGGTAGGCGTCGATGCCATAGTAGTCGTCCGCGTTGATGACGCAGCAGGGCTCCCGCACCGCGTCCGCCGCGCACAGCAGGGCGTGGACCGTGCCGAAGGGCTTGGTCCGCTCCGGCGGGATGGTATAGAAATCCGGCATCGAGGAAAAATCCTGAAAGACATAGGCCACTTCCACAGGACTGCCGTCCCTGGCCGTCTTTTTCTCCAGATAGTCCCCGCACAGGCGGCGCATCATCTCCTCCATCTCCGGTTTGATGATGAACACGACCTTGTTGAAGCCCGCCCGCAGGGCGTCGTAAATGGAATATTCCATCAAAATCTCATGGTGCGGACCAATCCCGTCCACCTGCTTGCTGCCGCCGTAGCGGGACCCCAGTCCCGCCGCCATGATGACCAGAGATACTTTCATGCGATCTTCTCCTAATCTTGTTTTTGCGCACCCTTACGCAGCGGGTTTTCTATTCTGATAGCCGGCACAGTTGAAAAGACTTCCAAAAAGTCTTTTCCATGCAGCGCTGTGCAGCGCCGCAGACCGCCTATGCGGTCCTCTGCGCCTGACTTCATGGGAAACGCATGGGCGCCTTGTGCGCAGGCGGACCATCCGTCCGCCGCTTGAAAAGGAGCCTGCACTCCTTTCCAACTGCGTTGACTATACCATACCGCACTTCCCCATTTTTTGCAACTACTCTTGACTTTTTTCCATCCCTGTCTATAATATGAAAATGATTCTCATTTTTATATTGGAGGCACATCCATGCCGTACACCACCAAACAGCACCAGGCCATTCTGAACTGCCTGTCCCGCCGGGCCGAGGAGGCCCTGACCGCCGCGGACCTGGCAGAGGACCTGCGCCGGGCGGGCAGTCCCGTGGGACTCGCCACCATCTACCGCCAGCTGGAAAAGCTGGAAAAGCTGGGCCGCATCCACAAGGTCAGCACCGAGGAGGGCGCGTTCTATCAGTACTGCCCCCATCCGGCGGAGGGCCGGGACTGCTTTCTCCTCCGGTGCGAGGCCTGCGGCCGCATCGTCCACCTGGACTGCTCCCACCTGCGGGAGCTCTATACCCATCTGGAAACGGACCACCACTTCCGCATCGACCCCCGCCGGACGGTGCTGACCGGCCTGTGCGGGGCCTGCGCGGAGAAGGAGGCTGTTCATGGGAACAACTGAACTCATCGTCTGCCGGGACGTCTCCCTGGGCTATGAGGGACAGAGCGTCCTGTCCCACCTGGACCTGACCATCCGGGCCGGAGACTACCTCTGCATCGTGGGCGACAACGGCTCCGGCAAGTCCACCCTGCTGCGGGGCCTGCTGGGGCTGCTCACGCCCCAGTCCGGCGAGATCTGGCGGGCGCCGGAGCTGCAAAAGGGCGCTGTGGGCTACCTGCCCCAGCAGACCCGCGCCCAGAGGGATTTTCCCGCCACCGTGTTTGAGGTGGTCCTCTCCGGCTGTCTGAACCGCAAGGGGATGCGCTTTTTCTACTCTGCCGCCCAGAAGTCCGAGGCGCTGATGAACATGGGCAAGCTGGGCGTGCTGGAACTGAAGGACGCCTGCTACCGGGACCTCTCCGGCGGCCAGCAGCAGCGCGTCCTGCTGGCCAGGGCCCTGTGCGCCGCCAGCCGCCTGCTGATCCTGGACGAGCCCATCACCGGCCTGGACCCCGCCGCGGCCCAGGACCTCTACAAGACGCTGGCCTACCTGAACCAGAAGGAGGGCATGGCGGTGGTGATGGTGACCCATGATCTGAAGGCCGCCCTCCGCAGCGCCCGCACGGTCCTCCACATCGGGCGCAGGGGCCTGTTTTTGGGCACCGCGCCGGAATATCTCGCCTCCCCCCTGGGACGGCGCTTCCAGGAGGCCGACCTATGAGCATTTTGCAGATGTTTTCCTTCCCCTTCATGCAGCGGGCGCTGGTCGCCGGGGTGCTGGTGAGCCTGTGCGCGGCGCTGCTGGGCGTCTCCCTGGTGCTGAAGCGGTACTCCATGATCGGCGACGGCCTCAGCCACGTCTCCTTCGGCGCCCTGGCCATCGCCGTGGCCCTTGGCGTCACGCCGCTGTATTTCTCCATTCCTGTGGTCATCCTGGCGGCGTTCCTGCTGCTGCGGGTGGCGGACCATCCCCGCTGGAACAGCGACGCCGCCATCGCCGCCATGAGCGCCTCCTCCCTGGCCGTGGGCATTCTGGTCATCTCCCGCACCACGGGCATGACCACCGATGTGGACAACTACATGTTCGGCAGCGTCCTGGCCATGTCCAAGGCGGATGTGGCGCTGTCTGTGGTGCTGTGCGCCGCCGTGCTGGTGCTCTTCGTCCTGTTCTACCACAAGCTGTTCGCCGTGACCTTTGACGAGAACTTCTCCCGGGCCACCGGGCTGAAGGTGGACTGGTACAACACCCTGCTGGCGATCCTGACGGCCCTGACCATCGTGCTGGGGATGCGGATGATGGGCGCCATGCTGATCTCCTCTCTGATCATCTTCCCCGCCCTCACCGCCATGCGGCTGTTCAAGAGCTTCCGGGGCGTCATTCTCTGCGCCGCCGTCACTTCAGTGACTTGCTTCTGTGTGGGGCTGACGGTGTCCTTCACCATGTCCACCCCCGTGGGCGCGTCGGTGGTCTGCGCCAACCTGGCGCTGTTTCTGCTCTCCTGCCTGCCGGCCGCCTTGAGGCGGTAAAGCGCCCCGCGGGCGGGAGGGGCGCGCCCGCAGGCGGAAAAATCTCCGCTCTGATCCAAGGGATCCTGCACGATTGCTGTTTATTGTAAAGAAAATACTTGCACTTTTTTATAAGATGTGTTATAAATACATATATTAGAGAGTGTAAGGTATGGAGTGGACCTGCGGTCCGCTCTTTTTCTTGGCCTTTTTCCATCTCTCAAAATTCGTAAAATCTGGCAAATGAAGGGAGCCTTCCCATGAAAAAGATCACGGAACTCACTGCCGAGCTTGCCGCGCCCGCTATCGCGGAGGCCGGATGCACCCTCTGGGACGTGGAGTATGTCAAGGAGGCCGGCACCTGGTATCTGCGGGTGCTGCTGGACAAAGAGGGCGGCGTGGACATTCTGGACTGTGAGAACGTGTCCCGGAAGCTCTCCGACCTTTTGGACGAGGCGGACCCCATCGAGGGCAGCTACACCCTGGAGGTCGGCTCCGCCGGAGCGGAGCGGGCGCTGAAGCGTCCCTCTGATTTCCAGCGGTTCCTGGGCAGTCCCGTGCTGGTGAAGCTGTACCGCAGTCAGGATGGCCGGAAGGAATTCGCCGGCACCCTCACCGCCCACGATGCGGACTCCGGCGCCGTCACCATCACAGTGGGCAGCCGGGAGATGACCTTTGAGAAAAAGGACGTCGCCCTGGTCCGCCTGCGTGTGGAATTTTAAAAAAGCCCGCAGCTGTCAATGATTTATTATCAATTCATATCATAACAAGGAGAATCGACCGATGAAAGGCAAGAAGCAGAAAGAGCCCGCCGGGATGAATCCGGCGGAGATCTTCGCCGCCCTGGCGCTGCTGGAAAAGGAGCGCAACATCCCCCAGACCTTCATGATGGAAAAGATCATCCAGGCCATCACCACCGCCTACAAGCGGGACCACGAGGGCGTGGAAAACGTCATTGTGGACGTGGATGAGGCGCATCAGGACCTGCGGATGTATGTCCAGAAAAATGTGGTGGACGAAGAGGACTATGTGGACCCCGCCAACGAAATGACGCTGGAGGAGGCCAAGGCCCTCTCCGCCAAGTATGAGATCGGCGACATCGTCAACATCCCCGTGGACAAGATGGAGTTTGGCCGCATCGCCGCAGGCAACGGCAAGCAGGTGATCATCCAGGGCCTGCGGGAGGCCGAGCGGGGCCAGGTGTATGACGAGTTCAACTCCAAGCAGCATGAGATCCTCACCGGCGTGGTCACCCGCATCGACCCCCGGAACGGCAACGTGTCCCTGCGCATCGGCACCGGCACGGAATCCACGGAGGCGCTGCTGATGTCGGGCGAGCAGGTCCCCGGCGAGATGCTGGAAGAGGGCATGCACGTCAAGGTCTATGTGGTGGACGTCCGCCGCTCCACCCGCGGTCCCCAGATCCTCATCTCCCGGACCCATCCGGGCCTGGTGAAGCGTCTGTTCGAGCTGGAAGTCCCTGAGATCTACGACGGCACCGTGGAGGTGAAGTCCATCGCCCGGGAGGCCGGCAGCCGCACAAAGATGGCCGTCTGGAGCAACGACGAGAACGTGGACCCCATCGGCGCCTGTGTGGGCCCCAAGGGCCAGCGTGTCGCCGGTATCGTGGAGGAGCTGCGGGGCGAGAAGATCGACATCATCAAGTACAGCGAGGACCCCGCGCAATTCATCGCCGCCGCCCTGGCTCCCGCCGACGTGGTGGATGTGTGGATGGCGGACGAGGGCAAGGCCTGCCGCGTCCTGGTGCCGGACGACCAGCTGTCCCTGGCCATCGGCAAGGAGGGCCAGAACGCCCGTCTGGCCGCCCGCCTCACCGGCTATAAGATCGATATCAAGCCCCAGAGCTATCAGGACCCCGAGGAGGGTGTGGACGAGGATCAGGTGGAGATCATCGGGGAAGACGACGCCCCCGCGGAAGAATAATCACAGGAAAGGCGGCCTGACAGATGCCGAAAGTAAAAAAGATCCCCCAGCGGCAGTGTGTGGGCTGCCGGGAAATGAAAGATAAGAAGTCCCTGCTCCGGGTGGTCAAGTCCCCGGAGGGGACCGTCAGTCTGGACTTTGGCGGCAAGAAGCCCGGCCGCGGCGCCTACGTGTGCCACGACGTGGCCTGCCTCCAGCGGGCCAGGAAAACCAGAGCGCTGGAGCGTGCCTTTGAGACGGCCATCCCCGCCGAGGTCTATGACGCCATGGAGGCGGAACTGCGAGGTGCGGATGAACAGTCATAACAACATTCTCTCCCTTCTGGGTCTGGCCCTCCGGGGCGGCAACCTGGTCCTGGGAGAGGAGCCGGTGGAGGCCGCGGCCCGCGCCCGGGACGCCCGGGTGCTGCTGCTGGCCGCCGACGCGGCGGACAATACCCGCCGCAGGACGGAGCGCTTTGCGGACGCCGGACAGTGCCTGTGGCTGCGCCTCCCCTTTACGAAGGCCGAACTGGGCCGTGCCCTTGGCCGCACCTCCGTGGCCATCGCGGCGGTGACGGACATCGGCCTCGCCAGCGCTGCCGTCCGCCGTCTGGCGGAGCTGGACCCCGCCCGGTATACGGAGGCCGCCGCCCGGCTGGATGTCAAGGCCCAGCGGGCCGCTGAACGGAGAGCCGAACAGGCGGCTCACGAAAAAAATCTCCGGCAGGGCAGGAAAAAGTCTCCCAAGGCCGTCTCCGCCCCAAAGGACAGTCCCGGCGGGAGCGCTTCGCCGGAGGACGTTCCCCACAGGGCGCCCCAGCCCCCTGCCGCCGCCCCCAAGGGCGCGGCTCCCAGGAAGCCGCGCTCCCGCCCCTCCAAGGAAAACCGCCCCAAGCCGCGGGCAAAGCCAAATCCCTACGCCCACAGCCGCCCTGTGAAAAAGGGCAAGGGCTCCTTCCGGAAGAAGGAAGGCTGAGCGTATTGATCCAAAAATTTCCCAGCCCCCGGGTTGGTGCATAACGAGGTGTTTTTATTGGGTATTGAAAAATACAGGGTCCATGAGGTGGCAAAGGATTTCAACCTGCCTACCAAGACCATCACCGAGATCCTGACCAAGTACGTGGCCGCGCCGAAGAACCATATGCAGGTGCTGTCCGACCACGAGCTGTCTGTGATCTTCGACTATCTGACACAGCATAACCAGGTCTCCAGCATCCAGGCCATCTACGCGGACATCGAGCAGGAGAAGCCCAAGCCGGCCGCTCCCGCCCAGCAGCCTGCGCCCCAGGCGGCCAAGCAGGCGCCTGCCAAACAACAGAACGCCGCTCCCAAGGCCGCGCCTGCCCAGCAGGCAAAACCCGCTCCCGCTGCCGGAAAGCCCGCGCAGCAGGGCGCGAAGCCTGCCGCGCAGCCCATCCAGCAGCCTGTCAGCCGTGTGCCCCAGAAGAAGATCGTGGACACCCGCAAGGGCGGCGACGTGAACCTGGCCAAGTACGACGAGCGCCTGGAGGATCTGGGCGGCCAGCGGGGCGAGCGGATGCAGCAGAAGGGCGGCAAGGAGAAATTCCGCAACAGCAATCAGCGAAGGGGCGGCATGACCTTCTCCAACAAGCGCCGCCAGGACGAGGCGGAGAAAATGCGCCGCCTCCAGCTGGAGATCGCCAAAAAGGCCCCCGTCAAGGTCCAGATCCCCGACGAGATCTCTGTGGGCGAGCTGGCCAGCCGCATGAAAAAGACCGGCGCCGAGGTGGTCAAGTGCCTGATGAAGAACGGCGTCATGGCCTCCCTCTCCCAGATGATCGACTTCGATACCGCCGCCATCATCGCCGAGGAGATGGGCTGCAAGGTGGAGAAGGAAGTGGTCGTCACCATTGAGGAAAAGCTCATCGACGTCCACGAGGATAAGCCCGAGGACCTGGTGCCCCGTGCCCCCGTGGTGGTGGTCATGGGTCACGTGGACCACGGCAAGACCTCCCTGCTGGATACCATCCGGAACACCTCCGTGGCCGCGGGCGAGGCCGGCGGCATCACCCAGCACATCGGTGCCTATCAGGTCCAGGTGAACGGCAAGCCCATCACCTTCCTGGATACGCCGGGCCACGAGGCCTTCACTTCCATGCGTGCCCGCGGCGCCATGATCACCGACATCGCCATTTTGATGGTGGCGGCGGACGACGGCATCATGCCCCAGACCATCGAGTCCATCAACCACGCCAAGGCCGCCAACATCCCCATCATCGTCGCCATCAACAAGATCGATAAGGAGAACGCCAATCCCGACCGGGTCCTCCAGCAGCTCACCGAGCACGGCCTGGTGCCCGAGGACTGGGGCGGCGAGACCATCTGCTGCAAGGTGTCCGCCAAGAAGAACATCGGCATCGACAACCTGCTGGAAAACCTGGTGCTGCTTGCCGAGATCCAGGAGCTGAAGGCCAACCCCAACCGGGCGGGCCAGGGCACCGTCATCGAGGCCCGGCTGGACAAGGGCCGCGGTCCCGTGGCTACCCTGCTGGTGCAGAACGGCACGCTGAAGCAGGGCGACATCATCATCGCCGGCACCGCCGTGGGCCGTGTCCGCACCATGCTGGACTACAAGGGCAACCGCCTCACCGAGGCCGGTCCCTCTGTTCCCGTGGAGATCGCGGGCCTCTCCGAGGCCCCCTCCGCCGGCAGCCCCTTCTTCGCCGTGGCCGACGAGCGCATGGCCCGTGAGCTGGTGGAGCAGCGCAAGGCCGAGGAGAAGGCCAAGGCCGCCGCGCCGGTCCAGAAGGTCTCTCTGGAGAATCTGTTCGACCAGATCCAGGCCGGTGAGCGCAAGGAGCTGGCCCTAATCGTCAAGGCCGACGTTCAGGGCAGCGTGGAGGCCGTGAAGGCCTCTCTGGAGAAGCTCTCCAACGAGGAGGTCAACGTCCGCGTCATCCACGGCGGCGTGGGCGCCATCAACGAGTCCGACGTGATGCTGGCCGCCTCCTCCAACGCCATCATCGTGGGCTTCAACGTCCGGCCCGACGCCGCCGCCCGGGACGGCGCCCAGCGCCAGAACGTGGATATGCGGATGTACCGCGTCATCTACGACTGCATCGACGAGATCGAGGCCGCCATGAAGGGTATGCTGGCGCCCAAGTTCCGGGAGGTGGTCCTGGGCCATGCGGAGATCCGCCAGACCTACAAGGTCTCCGGCGTGGGCACCGTGGCCGGCTGCTATGTCCAGGACGGCAAGATCGTCCGGGCCTGCTCCGTGCGGGTGGTCCGGGACGGCATCGTCATCCACGAGGGCAGCCTGGCCTCCCTCCAGCGCTTCAAGGACTCCGTCAAGGAGGTCGTGCAGAAGTATGAGTGCGGCCTGACCATTGAGAAGTTCAACGACATCAAGGAAGGCGATATCGTTGAGGCATTCACCATGGAGGAGATCCCCCGCTGACACACATACCAGGGGCGGCGACCACGTCGCCGCCCCTGGTTTCCTCTATTGGACCGCAATGAAGTGCGCCTGCTGTGTCTGCCGCTTATCGCAATTTGAGCCGCTGGTTCAGCGCTGATGGGCCTTGCGATCCTTTGGGCCATGCTGTTCCGCGCCATGTCTTTTACCATGTGATTACCTGCTCCGCCAATCTGCTGCCGGATATTCTGCACAGGGGATCGTCCCGGCTCGTGCGGCTGCCCCGGCGGTATGCCTGCATAAGCCCTCTCAAACGGGTAACCTTAAGTTCCAAGAGGAGGTTTTGATAATGTCCAGCAATCGAATCGGCCGTATCAATGAAGAGATCCAGCGGGAGTTGGCCGGCCAGCTCCGCCGCTTGAAAGACCCCCGGGTATCCGGTACCGGCATGGTATCCATCACCCGGGTGGACACCACCGGCGACCTGCGCTACGCCCGGGTCTATATCAGCGTCCTGGACAAGTCCCAGGAAAAAGAGGTCCTGAAAGGACTGAAGTCCGCCGCCGGGTTCCTGCGGCGGGAATTGGGCCATGCCCTGCAGCTGCGGTACACCCCGGAACTGCAATTCATCGCCGACGACTCCATCCAGCACGGCGCCCACATCCTGGAAGTTCTGCGGCAGGTGGAGCGGGCGGACGAGGCCCGCGGCCCCGCTGAAACTGCCAAAACGGAGGACTGACTATGCTCACTGTCGCTCAAACCGCCGCCCTGCTGCGGTCTCTTGACCGGGTTTTGATCCTGACCCATGTCCGGCCCGACGGCGACACCGTGGGCTGCGCCGCCGCCCTGTGCGCCGGGCTGCGCGCCCTGGGGAAAACCGCCTATCTGCTGCCCAATCCGGAGCTGACGGACACCACGCGGCCCTATTTCATTCCCTATTCCGCTCCGGCGGGCTTTGTGCCGGAAGCCGTGGTCTCCACGGACATCGCCACGCTGGGCCTGCTGCCGGAAAACGCCAGGCCCTATGCCGGGCGCATCGACCTTGCCATCGACCACCACCCCTCCTTTGAGCACTTCGGCAAGGCCAACATCGTCCGTCCCGAGGCCGCCGCCTGCGGCGAATTGGTGTACGACATCCTGGCCGCGCTTGGACCCATCACGCCGGAGATGGCCCTGCCGCTGTATGTGGCGGTGTCCACGGACACTGGCTGCTTCGCCTATGCCAACACCACCGCCCAGACCCACGCCGTGGCGGCGGCGCTGATGCGCACCGGCATCGACTATCAGACCGTCAACAAGGTGTTCTTCCGCACCAAGAGCCGCAAGCGCATGCAGCTGGAGGGCGCCATGCTGGACACGATGGAATTCTATGACCGGGACCGGGTGGCGGTCCTGTCCGTTCCCATGTCCCTGATGGAGCGGGTCCAGGCCACGGAGAGCGACGCCGAGGACCTCTCCGCCCTTGGCGGGCAGATCGAGGGGGTGGACTGCGCCGTCACCATGCGGGAGCTGCGGCCCAATGTGTGGAAGCTGTCCGTCCGCACCGGGGCGCGGATCAACGCCACCAACGTCTGCCGGATGCTGGGCGGCGGCGGCCACGCGGCGGCGGCGGGCTGCACCGTGGAGTCCTCCTGGCTGGATGTCAAGCTGCGGATCCTGGACGCCATCGCCCAAAACGCCCCGGACTTTGTCCAATGACCCCTGTGTCTCACGCATACAGCGTATAACGGAGGAGCTGCCGCGAGCTGCTGCCTCCCGGCCCGCAGGGCTGTCCCTGACCGGTAAGCCCTGCGGCAATTCGGAATTAGGAGTTAAGAATCAGGAATTGGCGGGACCGGAATGGAAAATCTGATTTCTCATCCCGCATTCCTGATTTCGCATTGATAAAAATGCCTAACGGAATCATCATCATCGACAAGCCCGCCGGATGGACCAGCATGGACGTCTGCGCCAAGCTGCGGGGCATCCTGCGGGAAAAGCGGGTGGGCCACGGCGGCACCCTGGACCCCATGGCCACCGGCGTTCTGCCCGTGTTCGTGGGACAGGCCACCCGGGCCGTGGAGTTCGCGGAAAACAGCCGCAAGGAGTATGTGGCGGGGCTGCGCCTGGGGCTTGTGACCAACACCCAGGACACCACCGGCGAGACCCTGGAGACCCATCCCGTCTCCGTCTCCCGCGCTGATGTGGAGGCCGCCCTCGCCCGCTTTCTGGGGGACATCCAGCAGATCCCTCCCATGTACTCCGCCATCAAGATCCATGGTCAAAAGCTGTATGACTTGGCCCGCAGGGGCCAGGAGGTGGCCCGAAGGCCCCGGCCCGTCACCATCTATGCGCTGGAGCTTTTGGAACAGGCGGGCGAGACGGACTTTCTGTTCCGCTGCGTCTGTTCCAAGGGCACCTACATCCGCACCCTCTGTCACGACATCGGCCGGACCCTTGGCTGCGGCGGCGCCATGTACCAGCTGCGCCGGACCATGGCGGCGGGCTTTTCCCTGGAGCAGGCCGTCACCATGGAGGATGTACAGGAACAGGGGGAGTCCCTGCTTCTGCCCACGGACAGCCTGTTCGCCCAGTATCCAAGCCTGCCGCTGAAATCAGCCGGGAGGGAAAAGCGGGTCCGCTGCGGCAATCCCATTACGGAGGCCTCCCTCCCCGACGGGATCTACCGCGTCTACGGGCAAAATCATGACTTTTTGTGCCTCTCCCGTGCCGAACACGGCACGCTGACTTCCATCAAGAACTTTTTTGGAGCGTAACCGATATGTCCAGTAAGGAAAAAGTCATCGCCCTGGGCTTCTTCGACGGAGTCCATCTGGGCCACGCCGCCCTGCTGCGGCGCACCGCGGAGGAAGCCGCAGCCCGGGGCGTTGCCTCCGCTGTGTTCACCTTCGACCGGGTGCCGAAGGAGGTCGTCACCGGCATCCCCTGTCCCCTGATCAACTCCCCGGAGGACCGGCGGGACCTGATCCGCCGCCTGTACGGCATCCAGGAGGTCATCATGGTCCCCTTTGACCAGGAGATGATGACCACCTCCTGGCAGGATTACATCACAGAGATTTTGGTGAAGCGGCACCATGCCGTCCACCTGGTGGCGGGCCACGACCACCACTTCGGCCACAAAAATCAGGGTTCTCCGGAGCTTCTGGCGCAGAAATGCGCCGAGCTGGGCCTTGGCTGCGACATCATCCCCAAGGTGGAGGTGGGCGGCATCACCGTCAGCTCCACTTACATCCGCCGCCTGGTGGAGCTGGGGCAGATCGACCGGGCCAACCGCTTTCTGGGCCACCCCCATGTCCTGACCCAGGAGGTCCGCCATGGGCGGCGCATCGGCCACACCATCGGCATCCCCACGGTGAACCTGGCGGTGCCTCCCCATGTGCTGGTGCCCAGCCACGGCGTCTACGCCACCCGGGTCGTCCTGCCGGACGGCGCCGGCTATGCCGCCGTCACCAATGTGGGCACCCGCCCCACGGTGAACAACGGCTCGGATATCACGGTGGAAGCCTGGCTCCTGGACTTTGACGGCGACCTGTACGGCCAGACCGTCCGGGTGGAATTCTACCACCACATCCGGGACGAGGTCCGGTTCGACTCCCTGGATGCTTTAAAAGCCCAGATCACCGCCGACGCGGACACCACCCGCCGCTATTTTGCGGCTCAGCCCTGACGCCGCCCGGCTCCTTGGCATCTCTTCTCTGAAACAAAACAACACACCTTCCGGCTTTGCCGGAAGGTGTGTTGTTTTGTTCATTGCAGTGTTAGACCAGCGCCGCGACCATCCAGAGCAGGCCGATCCCGGCCGCGCCCATCATCGTATATACCGCCGGAGACAGCTCCCGCCAGGACCGGCTGAACCGGCCGTGGTTTCCGCCCGCGTAATTCCGGGCCACCCGCCTGGCCTCCTCCACCAGCTCCCGGGCCGTGACGCCCTCACCGGCGGCGTCATTCCGCACGATGAAGATCGCCTGCTCAAAAAAGCGCTGATCCGGAGAATCCACCACCACAACTCTTCTGGAAATTCCTTTGACCATCTGTCTTGCCTCCTGTTGTTGATATTTCCATTTTGCCGCGGAGATGGAAATCTTATACGGGGAACCGCCAAAAATCAGCCGCCGGTATCCGACTTTTTAAGGTGCCGGAAAATCCGCTGCCGCGGGCCCGCGCTCACACCTTTTTCGCACCGGGGAGCGGGCGGTACAGCACCTGGACGCCGCAGTCGTCCTGCAGCCGCTCCCGCTGGATACTCTCCGACAGGATCAGTCCCGCCAATACCTGGGGGTCCTCTCCGCTCCAGCCCGCCAGCAGATTTTGCAGCCACTCATCCCGGCCGGGGTCCGCCACGCCGTCGCTGATCATCACCACGAAGCCGCCGGGGTCCAGCGTCACCCGGGTCACATCCGGCGATGCCGGCGCGCCCCGCAATCCCGCCGGCAGGCTGGCTCCCGTGATCCGCCGCACGATGCCCCCCTTTTTCAGATAGCTGGGCGCCGCGCCGAACTTATAAAAGGCCGCGCCGCCGGAGGCCGGGTCCAGGACGCACAGGTCGATGGTGGTGAAGCTCCCCGTCTCCGCGCCCCGCAGAGCCATGGCGGAATTCAGCGTTTTCAGGGCCGCCTCCGGTTCGATGCCCGCCTCCAAAAACTGCCGCAGCAGGCGGCAGGTCAGGGCGGACTCCTTCCGGGCGGCCTCGCCGCTACCCATGCCGTCCGCCAGCAGAAGGCACCACTGCCCCCGCTCTGTCTGGAAGGACACCACCGTGTCCCCGCAGGCCGTCTCTCCCTCCTTGGGCCGCAGGACCGCCCCCACCCGGCAGGCCGGGGCGGCCCCCGCCGTTGTGACAGCCTCTCCCAGCCCCGCAGCGGTGGCGGTCAGCAGCTCGGAGAGCTGGGCATACTGCCCCCGGGCGCTGCGGCGGGTCTCCTCCAGCTGCCGCCGGTACTGCCGCCGCAGCAGAAAGGCCGACAGCTCTCCGTTCACCGCCGTCAAAAAGTCCGGCAGATGGATGCAGCGGTCCGCGAAATACCGGGGAAAATCCTTGGGCACGGCCCGCCCGCGCTCCAAGAGATAGGGGGTGGCGTCGTTGAGGGCGTTGAAGGTCCCGGTGTACTCCTTCTGCCAGCACAGCTCGCACAGGGCGCAGCCCCGGCACACCTTTTCCGCCGCCCGGTCAAAGACGATGGCCGGATTCTCATCGGTGGACTGGGGCGCTCCCCGGCCCATGCTGTCGTACAGGTCCCGCAGCGCTCCCGCCGCCTTGGTCAGCTGTTCCTTCAACCGGTTTCCCGCCGCAGCGTTCTCCGCCGCAGGCTCCAGCCGCTTCACCCGCTTGCCGCCAAACAGTCTTCCGGGCAGCAACAGGAAGATCCCCGTTCCAATGACCGCCTCCATCATCAGGGGCTGGGCCAGCGGGTCCCGCACAGGCAAAAGTGCCGCCAGACACGCCGCCAGAAATGCCAGCGCCGCGCTGCTTCTGCGGCACCCCTTTCGGCTGCCCGCCAGCAGGCCCGCCAGCCCGAAGCCCGCGGTGAAGAGCCCGCTGCCCGTTCCGGCGCAGAGGTCCGCCGTCAAGCCCAGGCCCAGCCCCGCCGAGGCCCCGGCCACGGTGCCCCGGTCATAGGCGGTGTAGGCCAGCAGGACGCACAGCAGCATCCGCCCCAGGGACAGGCCCAGGACCTCCAGGTCCGCCAGTGCCAGCAGCAGAGCCGCCGCCAGAAACAACATGCCGTCCGCCAGCGACTGATCGCCGCCAGGGGAAAACAGTGGCCGGAAAAACCAGGCCGAGGCCCCCGTCAGCCCCGCCGCGGCCACGCAGGGCATCAGGTGGTCCAGCGGGGCCAGGGACTGGATGACATAGATGCCGCCCACCGCCATGGAAAAGCCCGCCGCTGTCAGCGCGGTCACCTTCGGCCGGTTCAGCGCCCTGCTCCCCTGGAAGGCGGTGGCGGCGGTAAAAATGAGGATCCCTGTGGCCAGGCAGGGCAGGGCGTCGGAAAACTCCAGAAACAGCGCCGCCCCCACACCGGCTCCCGCCAGGGCGGCGATCCCCCCGGCCCCTGGCCCCGCCGCCGCGATACAGCCCAGGGCAAAGGGTGCATATCCCCCCGGCGTCTGACTGGCGGTCAGTGCCGCTGTCAGGAAAAAGCGAATGCCCCAGGCCAGCAGCCGCGCCGACTGCTCCCGTCCCAACGTGATTTGACCGTGCTCCACAGCCTGTCCCTCCTAAGTCCAATTTTTTCCACCATTTTACCGGGTTGGAGGAAAAAATCCCGTCGGGAAAAGAGACCGGGGCATTTCCCATGGAGATCCCAGGCGCCTTGCCGGTCTCCGGCCTCCGGGAGACGCCTTCGGCCGGCGGAGCGCCGCAAAATATAAACCGGGCAGTCCCGGTCTGGGACCGCCCGGTCAGCCGGCAGTCGACTGCCGGCTTTTGATCACCTCTTCTATGAGGTAATTTGCGATCTCAAAGGCCTTTATCCGCCTTTCTGCCAAGGTGATCTGTGATCGGTACCTCTCTGGTCTTTCCTTTGCCTCTAAGGTTCTGACCACCTCTCTCAGTTTGCGCAGCGTCGAGTCGATCTGTCTCTTTGCCTCGGCCAGTTCCTCCGTCGTATACGCCATTCTCATCACCTCCAAATGCCAATCTATCAAGTTCATTCTATCCTGTCAAGAAGAGTCCCCTTGTAAAGCCGCCGGAGTCTCCGCCATACGCCGAGCTGGGACGGCCCGCTGTTTGTGGTGGACTTTTCCGCGGTTTCATGGTATGATAATTTGAATTTTTGTGGACAAAGGACGGTGCTCCATGCGCATTGGAACGGTAGAAATCGACTCTCAGCTGGCTCTGGCCCCCATGGCAGGCGTCACGGACGTGGCCTTTCGGCAGATCTGCGCCGAGTGCGGCGCCGGCTATACCGTCACAGAGCTGATCTCTTCCAAAGCCCTGTGCTATCATGACAAAAAGACCCTCTCCCTGCTCCAGCAGTTCCCCGGCGAGCATCCCGCCGCGGTGCAGATCTTCGGCAGCGACCCGGCCTGCATGGCGGAGGCCGCTCAGATCGTCCTGGAACACACCCAGGCGGATATCATTGATATCAATATGGGCTGCCCCATGGGAAAGATCGTGAACAACGGGGACGGCGCCGCCCTGATGCGCGACCCGGACAAGGCCGGGCGCATCGTAGAGGCGGTGGTGAAGGCTGTCCCGGTGCCCGTGACCGCCAAGTTCCGCCGGGGCTGGGATATGGGCAGCTGCAACTGTGTGGAGTTCGCCCAAACGCTGGAGGCCGCCGGGGTCTCCGCCGTAGCCGTCCACGGCCGCACCCGCGCCCAGGTCTACGGCGGACAGGCGGACTGGAACTGCATCCGGCAGGTGAAGGAGGCGGTCTCCATCCCGGTCATCGCCAACGGCGATATCTGGAAGCCGGAGGACGCCCTCCGCATCCTCCGGCACACCAAGGCGGACATGGCCATGATCGCCCGGGGCTGCTTCGGCAACCCCTGGCTGTTCCAGCAGGCCAAGGCCGCGCTGGAGGGACGGCCCATCCCCCCTCTGCCCAGTCTCGCGGAGCGGTGCGACACCGCCGTCCGCCAATTTGAGCTGGCGGCCGCCGCCAAGGGGGAGCGGGTGGCGGTGCTGGAGGCCCGCAGGCACTACTGCTGGTATCTCAAGGGCGTGCCTCATTCCGGCTATTACAAGGAGCAGATCGTGAAAATGAACACCCTGGAAGATGTGTACAATGTGACGAAAGGGATCAAAAGGGACCTGATATGAAGGATTTACAGGAGCAAAACTGGATCCAGGCAGCCCGGCAGGGGGACCAGGACGCCTTTGAGCAGCTGGTCCGGCTCTATGAAAAGCGGGTCTTTGCCCTGACCCTGCGGATGTGCCGGAATCCGGAGGACGCCGCCGAGGCGGCCCAGGAGGCGTTTCTCGCCGCCTGGCAGGGGCTGGCCTTCTTCCGGGGCGAGTCCAGCTTTTCCACCTGGCTCTACCGCCTGGCGTCCAACGCCTGCGTGGACCTGCTGCGGCGGGAGGGCCGCCACCGGACCGCCGCAGGGCCATCCCTGAACGACGAGGAACAGAATTTGGACATCCCGGACCGCGCCGCCTCGCCCCAGGAGGCGGCGGAGCAGTCGGAGCTGCGGGGCCAGATCGAGACCGGGCTGCAGGCCCTGTCTCCGGAGCACCGGGAGGTGCTGATCCTGCGGGAGCTGCACCAGCTCTCCTACGACGAGATCGCGGACGCCCTGTCCCTGGATATCGGCACGGTGAAATCCCGCATCAGCCGGGGGCGGAAGCAGCTGCGAAACTTTTTGCTGAAAAGCGGGAACTTTTCCGCCGCCCCTGCGTCCAAAGAAGCAAGAGAGGAGGGCTGCAAATGAAATACTGTGACGACTACGCGGCCCTGCTGGACCTGTATGTGGACGGAGAGCTGTCCCCCGATGAGATGGCCCGGGTGCAGGCGCACCTGGACGTCTGTCCCGGCTGCCGCGCCTATGTGGACGACGCGCTGGCCATCCGCGCCGCCTTCCCCGGCCTGGATGATGTGGAGGTGCCCGCCGGATTTGCCGGGGGCGTGATGAGCGCCATCCGGGCGCAGTCCGCGCCCCGGCAGGCCAAAGCCGCGCCGCAAAAGCAGCGGAAGCAGCTGTCCAAGCTCCTGCTGCCCCTGGCCGCCTGCTGCGCCATCGTGGTGCTGATCCGGGGCGCGGCTCTTGGCGGCGGCCATAAAGCCCCCGCCGCCATGGATACCACAACCTGCACGGAGGCCCCCGCTGAGGCGGAAGAATCCTGGATCGACGCCCAGAGCGATGACGCCCTGGCAGAGCCCGCCTCCGGCGAATGCAGGACCACCCTGGAGGACTCCCCTGTATCCAACGACGTCGCGGAGGCCCCCGCCGCTGCCGCCGCCTTCAAATCGTCGGAATACGGCACACTTGAGGCCGCTCAGGAGTCCAAGGCGGAGGATGCGCTCTACTTTGCCACGCTGTTTCTGCCCCGGGAGGCGGAGGACCTGCTGGCAGATTACACGCCCTTTGCGGAGGCGGATACGTCCGCCAGCTACGCACTGCCAAGAGAGGCATATGAGGACCTGCTGGCGCAGCTGTCCGCCGTGGACTTTGAGGAAACGCTCCATCCGGATGTGGACTCCGACGTTTTTCTGGTGATCCTGGATCGCTTCTGAACGGTGAAGAGCCGCCCCTTGGGGCGGCTCTTTTCAATGGTATTTTTAAGAGCTTATCCCCAAATTACCCGCCCCCCGCTTGCACTGCATTTTTCCATCATACTTTGTCCAGCGAAAAGCTTCGGCACAATCAGGGCGCGGTTAATCTCGGGATAAGCTCTAATTTTTTCGGAACCTCTTGTATTCTTTTCTCCCCTGTGGTATAGTTCCCTTTGACAGGTGCCATCTCCCTGTCCAAGCGCCCGCTCTGGGCGTTCGTTCGGCAAAACCAGATGGGTTTGCCGTTCTCTAAACAAAAAAATGGAGGCTGCGCGGGCCTTACCCTGCGCTTTTTGCCCTTTTCGCAAAAATGACCTCCAACACATCAGAAGGAGGTCTTTTTTCATGTCCGGATCCAAATTCACCACCCGCCAGCTGGCCACCGCCGGCATCATCGCCGCCCTTTACACAGTCCTCTCCCTGTTTGCCTCTGTGTTCGGCATCGCCTACGGTCCTATCCAGTGCCGCTTCTCCGAGGCTCTGACGGTCCTCCCCTTCTTTCTGCCGGAGGCCATCCCCGGTCTGTTCGTCGGCTGTCTTGTCACCAATCTCATGAGCACCGTCGGGCCGCTGGATATCATCTTCGGCTCTCTGGCCACTCTGCTGGCGGCCCTGTGGACCCGCCGGATGCCCAACAAGTGGCTGGCCCCCCTGCCTCCGGTGCTCTGCAACGCCGTCATCATCGGCGCCATGATCGCCTGGTACGAGGCGGGCTTTTCCGGCGCCTTCCTGGGGCTGTTCGCCTACAACGCCTTTACTGTGGGCCTGGGCGAAGCCATCGCCTGCTATGTGCTGGGCCTGCTCCTGCTGGCGCTTCTGCCCCGGGTCCCCGCTCTTCGCGGCCACCTTTCCGCCCGGGTCTGAGCCTATCAAAAACGCTCCCGTGTCCGCCGGTGCGGACGCGGGAGCGTTTCTCATTTTTTGAGCTTTTTTCGGAGCTTTGCCTTGACCTCCGGGGACAGAAGCTTTCCCGCTGCCCGTACAGGCAGGGGCGGCAGGGCGCAGAACTTCTTCCGCACCTGCTCAAAAGGCTCCAGCGCATAGGCCGCGAAGAATGCCGTCCGGTCAGGGGGCTGCTCGATGGGCGACGCCAGCCGGGGGTTTCCGGCGATGGCCCGTTCAATGGGAAATGCCTGCCGGCTCAGGGGCAGCTGGTCAAAGATGTGGCTGCCGTGGGCCGTGTTCACCAGCAGCAGATTGATACCCTTCTCCTGCTGTTCCGGCAGCTCGTCCGGCCGCAGGCCCCAGAAGTCCCCCAAAGTGAAATCGCCGGGGCGGTTCAGATTGGTGTAGGCGCAGTGGTGGCAACTGGGCCGCAGGAACAGCGCCCTGCCGAAGGCCCGGCCGTATTCCGTGCGGAACAGGGGGGCGGAATCCACGCTGCCGTCGTCATACACGACGGTGAAGTGGCTGTCCTTCCAGCCGGTGACCTTGTTGCGGAACCGCACCGCCTGCAGTCCCTGGCGCTTGCGCCGCTCGATGGAGCGGGCCATATCCTCCCACACGCCGGGGGAGGGCACGCCGTGGCACACCAGGTCGCAGGTGATCAGATTTTCAGGGCGGCAGCCCAGATAGCGGTACAGGCCGTCCACCTGGCAGGGCGTGCCGGAAAACAGCACGGTCCGGCTCTCCAGGGCGGTCCGGACCTCCCGGAAGGTCTCCCCCAGGTCGCTCTGGACATATTTGGCCCCCCGAAGCCGCCACAGGTCCTCCTTCCGGAAGCAGGCCGCATGGCGCAGGAGCTGCCTGCCGTCGAAGGCCGCGCCAAACACGATGCCGCCCCCCTCCAGCACATAGTCCGCCAACGCGGTAAACGCGCCGCCGGAGGTGGAGTCCTTGCGCACACCCTCGTCCCGGTTCCAGGCGGCATAGGCCGCCGGCAGGGGATGCGGCTCCCGCTCCCGCAGGATGGGGCAGATGGCGGTACAATGGCCGCAGTGAATGCACTTCTCCAAATCGGCCACGGGATAGGCAAAGCCCTCCTTGTCCCGCTCCATGGAGATGGCGTCTTTGGGACAGCCGCTGGCGCAGGCGCCGCAGCCGGTGCAGTGGGTGTGGTTCGCCAGAACAGGCGCGCCGTCCGCCGCAGGCTCCCCGGCAGGCGGGGCCGCTTCACAGGGCTCCCCTGTCAGGGCGGCGCGGAGATAGTCCAGCGAGGACTGCCGCGCCCCGCAAAGCCGCCGGTCCACCGCCGCCCAGTCCACGGTCCCATCCAGTTCCGCGGTGTCGCCCTTGCCGATGATGCGGTCTGCCAGACCCAGGCGGCTGAGGATGCTGAAGGTCCGGGAGCTCTCCGGCTCCGCCAGCTCGCCGGGCGCCACAGCGGTGAAGAAGGGCTTTTGGAACTGGACGGAGAACACGGTCCCGTGGAAGGAGTTGGTGCAGACATAGCTGGCGTGCTGGAACAGGCCCAGAAACTCCGCCGGTCCGGCGTCCAGCACGCATCTGGCCTTAGGGTGGACCCGCTGCCGGATGCCGCACAGCTGCACCACCGGCAGCCCCGTCCGCTCCGCCAGCTGGTGGATATAGGGAGCCAGGGCGCCGGGCCTGCTGATACAGTAGCAGAGGATATATCCCCCGGACAGGTCCGGCGGCGCCGCCATGGCGCTCCACTGCTCCCGCGTCAGCAGCAGCGTGGGGTCCAGCACCACCGGGACCTCCTGTCCGGTGATGTCCCTGACGATGGTCTGGCCCTGCCTCTCCCGAACGGAGATATGGGAGAACTGCTTCAAATAGCCCCGCAGCTCCTCCTCCATCCCCTCCGGGATGTGGGGGACGCCGAAGGAGGGCGCGTAGGCGATCTTGCGCCGCTGGGAAAACGCGCCGAAGAACACCGGATCAAAATGCCCGTCCGGAAAGATCTTGGGATTCCAGATCTGGTCGCTGCCGGAGAGGATCAGATCATAGGGCAGCTGGGCGCTCCGCAGCTCCTCCAGGCTCTCAAAGCGGTGGGCGGAGATGCGCAGATGGTCCTTCGCAAACTGCTCGAACCGCTGGTAGCGGGCCTTCAGAGGCCTGTAGTGCAGGGCGGTGTGCGCGTCGGCGGCAGCGCTGCCGATGCCCGTGGGCTTTCGGAACAGGTCGTTGTTTTGGTTGACATAATAATCAATGATCTCACACTGGCCGCCCAGGGATTCCACCGCCCGCTCCGTGGCCGCCGCCTGCAGCAGGGCCCCATAATGGTGGATGTGGTAAAAAGTGACAAGTCCTGTCTTCAAAAAAAGGCTCCCTTTCCGTTACTTCAGGTCCATAATGACGTTTTCCGGGGTCAGCAGGTCGTCCTCCGCGATCCAGTCGGACACGGGCACCACGTCGAACTCCGTCTCCGTGCGGCGGATGACCACCTTTTCCAGGCCGGCATTGATGACCATCCGGCGGCACATCAGGCAGGATGTGGCGTCGGCCAGCAGTTCGCCGGTGCGGGCGTCCCTGCCCACCAGATAGATGGTGCCGCCCACCATGTCCCGCCGGGAGGCGGAGATGATGGCGTTGGCCTCGGCGTGGACGCTGCGGCACAGCTCATACCGCTCGCCCCGGGGCACCTTCATGGCCTCCCGGGAGCAAAAGCCCATGTCCACGCAGTTGGCCCGGCCCCGGGGGGCGCCGTTGTACCCCGTGGAGATGATCTCGTCGTTCTTGACAATGATGGCGCCGTAGACGCGGCGCAGGCAGGTGGCCCGCTCCAAAACGGTCTCGGCGATGTCCAGATAGTAATTTTCTTTGCTGATGCGGTCCATAGGCAGCCCTCCGATTCTCTATGATGTCTGATTGTATCACGGAACCCCTGTACTTTGCAAGAAAAGCGGGCGCAATGCGCCCGCTTTTCCATGATTTTATAGTCGGCACAGTTAAAAAAATTCAAAAGGCTCTTTTCCATGCAGCGCCGCAGACCGCACATGCGGTCCTCTGTACCCGACTTCATAGGAAACGCTCACGCACCTTGTGCTCCTTTTCAGCCGCATTGACTATATCACACCGGCCCGGACGGCGATCAGCTCTGCCGTCACGGAGACCGCGATCTCCTCCGGCGTCTCCGCGCCGATGGCAAGGCCGATGGGCGCATGGACCCGGGCGTATTCCCCCGCCGTAAAGCCCGCCTCCAGCAGACGGTCCCGGCACAGGGCCAGCTTCCGCTTGGAGCCGATGCAGCCCAGATACCTTGCCCCGCTGCGCAGGAGCTGGGCCAGGACCTCATAGTCCGCCTGGTGGCCCCGTGTCATGATGACCACATAGTCGTCGGCCGTCACCGCCACCTGGCGGGACAGCTCCTCAAAGGAGCCGCAGAGCGCCGCCTCCGCCTGGGGGAACAGGGTCATGTCCGCGAACTCCGGGCGGTCGTCATACACCACCGGGCGGAAGCCCACCGCCGCGATGGCAGGCACCAGCGCCTGGGACACATGGCCGCCGCCGAAGATGTAGACCCGTCCGGCCTTCACAACCGGGACAGCGAACCAGCCCTCCTGATAAACCGCCTTGTTTTGCAGCAGCTCCGGCAGTTCCGCCGGAGGCATGTCCAGATGGCGGAAGCCATTCCGGTCCGCCAGGCCCATGGCCGTGATGCGCTCCTCCCGGATCTGCCGCACCAGCCAGGTGTCGGCGTTCCTGCCCGTGGCCTCCATCAGATCCCGCAGGACGGCGACGGCCTTTGCGTCTCCGGCGGGCAGGTGCTGGAACTGCACCGTCACATCGCCGCCGCAGACCATGCCCAGGCTTGCCGCATCCCCCTGAACGAACCGGAAATGCCGCAGGGCGTCCCCGCCGCTCTTCAAAAGGGTCCCTGCCAGCTGCTGCGCCTCATACTCCGCATTGCCGCCGCCGATGGTCCCGACCGTCCTCCCATCCGGAAACACCGCCATCAGCGCTCCGGCCCCCCGGGGCGTGGAGCCGCCGGAGGCCACCAGGCTGACCAGCTCCACAGGCTGCCCAGCCTCCAATGCGTGAACAATCTCCCGAATCAATTCTCTCATATCAACCGATCCCTCCTAAAACAGCGCCTACAATCAACACAAAAACGGTAATCCCGCAAAAGCCATACTTTGCCAGCGGATAGAACCAGCCGCCCAAGGGCCTGGCACGGGCCAGACTCACCTGCTCCAGGCAGTATTCCCGCCTGCACACCCAGAAAAACATGACAGCCGCCAGCAGCGCGCCCACCGGGCAGGCGTAGATGGAGCAGACGTCCATCCATCCGGACACGATCCCCTGGATGGAGAGCCCCACACCCAGGCCCACAGCGCCGATGATACAGACTGCGGGCGTCCTGCCCAGGTGGAATTTCTCCTGGATCGTGGCGGTGGGTGCCTCAAAGAGGTTGATGAGGGAGGTCAGTCCCGCAAACAATGCCGCCGCAAAGAACACCGCCATGATAATCCTGCCGCCGGGCATGTTCTGAAAAAGATTGGGCAGGAAGATGAACATCAGCCCCGGCCCGCTCTTGTCCAGCTGCTGCCCCGCCGTCGCCATGGCCGGGATGATGACCAGGGCCGCCAGCAGCGCCGCCGCGGAGTCAAAGAAGGCCACGGTCCTGGCGCTGGCGGGGATATCCTCCGTCTTGGCAAGGTAGGAGCCGTAGATCAACGTGCCGTTGCCCGCGATGGACAGGGAGAAAAAGGCC
The DNA here is from genome assembly GCF_947631635.1 of uncultured Dysosmobacter sp. GTDB lineage: Bacteria > Bacillota > Clostridia > Oscillospirales > Oscillospiraceae > Oscillibacter. Next base: position 244,603 of record NZ_CANRMB010000001.1, on the reverse strand, counting down.
TGCCCCAGGGCATAGACCCAGATCTCAAGATCCAGCAGTTCCCGGGGATCCAGGACGAACAGGTACCGGTAGCCGTCCGCCGCGCCGGACAGGGTCGAGATGTACACCGCCAGCCCCAGAAACAGCAGAAAGAACAGGGGCATCATCACCTTGTTTGCCTTTTCGATGCCGCCGCCGATGCCGAAGATCATGATCGCCAGTGTGATCAGCATAGCCAGCGTCTGCCACAGCGTATTGCCCCAGGCGGAGGCCGTGGCGCCGAAGAAGGCGTCAAAGCCCTCCACGCCCCGGTTTGCCATGACGGCGCCGGTGAAAGCGCCCACGGCGTATTTCAGCAGCCAGCCCACCACCACGGAATAGCCGATGGCCATGGCCAGAGAGCCGGCCACCGGGATCAGTCCCAGCGCCTCGCCCCAGGCGCGGCGGCCCGTGCGCTGCTCCGCTGCCGTGCCAAAGGCGGTGATGGGGCCGCCTCCGGCGGCGCGGCCAAAGGCCATTTCGCCGATGACGCCGGTGGAGGCGATGAGGATCACAAACAGGATGTAGGGGATCAGAAACGCCGCGCCGTAGCGGGACATCCGGGTGGGGAACAGCCAGATATTGCCCATTCCCACGGCGGAGCCGACACAGGCCAGCTTAAAGCCCCATCTGGAACGGAATCCGTCCCTGTCCGGGGTGCGGTTTTGGTCAGACATATGCTTTTCTCCGATTCTCCAAGTTCTGGCGTCCGCGCCATATGGCCTATTGTACCATAGCTCTGCGGCTTTTGGAAGAGGGTCCTTTTTCAGAAAAATTCACGCCATGTTGAAGAAATCCGGCGGCCTGCGCCGTAGTATAGATGTCGGACGGCGAAAGGGGGTGGCGGCGGAACGTGACAGGCATGACAAAGGAACATTTTTCGGATCTGGTGGTCCGGTATGAGCGGCTGGTCTACACCATCTGTTTCCAGCTGGTGCGGGACCCCGCTGCCGCGGAGGACCTGACCCAGGAGACCTTTCTCTCCGCCTACCTCCACCGGGACGCGATCCCGCCCGGATATGAGCGCCAGTGGCTGGGCCGCATTGCCGCCAACAAGGCAAAGGACCACCTGCAAAGCGCCTGGAGCCGCCGCACCGTGCTGCCGGGAGACGAGGAGATGCCCCCCGGCCTGGCCCCGCCCGCCGAGGAGGTGGCGCTTCGCCGCTCCGGGGCGGAGGAGATCCGGCAGGCGATCGAACAATTAAAGGAGCCCTACCGCCCTGTCTGCCGCCTGTGCCTGCTGGAGGAGCGATCCCCGGAGGAGGCGGCTTTGGTCCTGGGCAGGCCGGTCAAAACGATACACACCCAGCTGGCGCGGGGCAAGCGCCTGCTGCGGGAGCAATTGGAAAGGAGTGGAGCGCATGGACCGATTTCGCGCTGACGGACATCTGACAGACGAGATCCTGACGGCCCTGGCACAGGGCCGGGAGCTGGACGAGCTGGGCCGGCTGGAGGCCGCTGAACACCTGGCGTTCTGCGATCTCTGCCTTCAGCGGTACACGGACCTGCTGGACGGCGCCTCCCTGCTGGCGCCGGAGCATTCCTGTCAGGAGCGTCTCTGGGTCCGTGTCAGAGCACGGACCCTCCGGCTGGTCACCAGCCGGTATGCCACAGCGGCCGCCGCCGTGGCCCTGGCCCTGACTGTGGTCTGGGGCAGCGGACGGATCGACTTCGTCCGAAGGCCGTCCCTGCCGGAGGACCGCCCCTCCGTCTCCGAGGGACTGCGGACATGGTCCGCGAAATGGAATGATTCCCTGGACAGCGCCATGTCCGGGCTGAACGATTTTTTTGACGGGCTTGGGCGTGTCCAGGCCCCACAAGGAGGAACCAACACATGAAACGCAAACACGGACTTTCGCTCTTTATCGCGTCCTGCATCCCCGGATGCGGACAGATGCACCAGGGTTATATGAAGCGGGGCGCCTCCCTGCTGACGGCTTTCTGCGGTCTCTTCGTCCTGGCGGTGTTTTTGGAGATCGGCGCATTGGCGGTGCTGATGCTGCCGCTGTGGCTGTACTCCTTTTTTGACAGCTACAACCTCCGTTCCCAGACCGACGAGGAGGCCGCCGCCAACCCGGACGCCTACCTGTTCGGCCTCTCCGACATGGATTCCCAAAAGATGGCGGTCCTGCTCCGCAGGCGGCACAGCGTCATCGGCTGGGGCCTGATCGCTCTGGGCGTCTATGTGCTGTGGCAGCGGGTGGGCAACTGGCTGTACGACGTATTCTCCCTCTATGACAAATATTTTCCGATTTACCATCTCCTCCGCTACGACATCCCCCGGCTGGCGGTGAGCCTCGGCATCATCGCTCTTGGCATCTGGTTCATCCGCAGTCCCAGGCATAAGGCTTCGGAGGACATTCCCGCCTTTGTGCCGCCTGTGGAGCCGGAACCGAAAACCGCCGAGGCGCGGGAAGAGGAGGCGCCCCATGGAGATGACTGAAAAGGCCGCTGTGGAAGCGCCCCGCCAGCGCCGGGTGGGCACCTTCACCCTGGGCGTGACCCTGCTGGCCGCCGGCGGCCTGATGCTGGTCTCCATGTTCTTCCCCAAGGCGGACCTGAACTGGGTCTTGAAAGGCTCGCCCATCATCCTCATCCTCCTGGGCGTGGAGACGCTGACCGCCGCCAGGGGCGGCGGCAAGGTGAAGTACGACTGGGCTGGGATGCTCCTCTGCTTTGTTCTGACCGGCGCGGCCCTGTGCATGTGCGCCGCGGCGTGGTATATGGCCTATTGGCCGGAATACGGCCGCTATTTCAGCGGCAGCCGGACTGGAGATGAGAGCAGCCTCCTGCTGGACTACTCCGCCTTCAACGGCACGGAGTTCCAGCTTCTGGAGCTGGAGGAAGGCGACATCCTTCAGGCCGATATCGTCAGCAGGCGGGGCAGCATCGACGTGGAGATCATTGAGGACGAGGAACGGGAGACCATCTTCGAGAGCGAAAATCTGGCCACAGGCGTCTATTCCATCGAGATCCCTGACAACGGGAGCTATGAGCTGTGGGTCAGCGGATACCAGGCGGAGGGCCGCGCCCATTTTCAGCGGCAGTCCACGCTCCCCTGATATAGTCAGGCACAGAGGGCCGCATACGCAGCCTGCAACACCGTACAGCAGCATTGCATGGAAGAGAATCTAAAGGGTTCTTTTCAACTGTGTCGGCTATAAACAGCAGCCCCGGGCGGAAACCGCTTTCCGCCCGGGGCTTTCCTTTGCGGCCTGTCTGGCAGGCCGGTTTTATTTTGCCTGCCGCATGGACAGGGAGATGCGCTTTTTCCTCTCGTCCACCTCCAGGACCACCACCTTCACCACATCCCCCACGGAGACCACCTCCGACGGGTGCCGGATGAATTTGTCCGCCACCTGGGAGATGTGGACCAGGCCGTCCTGGTGGACGCCGATATCCACGAACACGCCGAAGTCGATGACGTTGCGGACCGTGCCCGTCAACACCATGCCGGGCTTCAGGTCCTTCATCTCCAGCACGTCGGTGCGGAGGATGGGCTTGGGCAGGTCGTCCCGGATATCCCGGCCGGGCTTCAGCAGTTCAGCCACCACGTCCCGCAGGGTGGGCACGCCTACGCCGATGGCCTGGGCGGCTTTTTCCTCGCCGTAGGCCCGCACCTGGGCGGGCAGGTCCGACAGGCTTCCAGCCTTCACATCCGCCAACGTATGGCCGGTGAGGGTCAGCAGCTGCTGCGCCGCGTCATAGCTCTCCGGATGGACGGCGGTATTGTCCAGCACGCTCTTGCTCTCCGGCACCCGCAAAAAGCCCGCGCACTGCTGGAAGGCCTTGGGCCCCAGCTTGGGGACTTTTTTCAGCTGGCTGCGGGAGGTGAAGGGACCGTTTTCCTCCCGGTAGGCCACCACGTTTTTGGCCGTGGCGGCGGTCAGGCCGGACACCCGCTGCAACAGGGACGGCGACGCGGTGTTCACATCCACGCCCACGGCGTTAACGCAGTCCTCCACCACGCCGTTCAGCGCCTCGTCCAGCCGCTTGGGCGGCATGTCGTGCTGGTACTGGCCCACGCCGATGGCCTTGGGGTCGATCTTCACCAGCTCCGCCAGGGGGTCCTGGAGCCGCCGGGCGATGGACACGGCGGAGCGGAGGTTCACATCGTACTGGGGAAACTCCTCCGCCGCCAGCGGGCTTGCGGAGTACACGGAGGCCCCCGCCTCGGAGACGATCATATAGCTGACCCTGCACCCTTCGGCGCCCACCTGACGGATCAGCTCCACCGCCATCTGCTCCGTCTCCCGGCTGGCGGTGCCGTTACCGATGGCGATGTGCTCCACGCCGTGCTTCCTGATCAGCCTGGACAGGGCGGCGATGGCCTCGTTCTTCTGGCGTTCGCCGTAGGTGGGATAGACCACGGCGGTGTCCAGCACCTTGCCGGTGCCGTCCACTACCGCCACTTTACAGCCCATGCGGTAGCCCGGGTCCAGGCCCATGGTGACCTTGCCCTTCACCGGCGGCTGCATCAGCAGGGGCCGCAAGTTCAGCGCAAGCTGGCCGATGGCGCCCTCACTGGCGGTCTCCGTCAGGGTGGAGCGGGCCTCCCGCTCCAGAGAGGGAAACAGCAGGCGGTCATAGGCGTCCTCCGCCGCGTCCCTGATGAACGCCATGGCGGCACTGCCGGGGACCACCACATGGCGGCGGACAGTCCGCAGGGCCAGTTCCCGGTCCAGCTCGACGGACACCTTTAGTTTTTCCTCTTTCTCGCCCCGGTTGACGGCCAGGACCTGATGGCCCTGGAGCTTGGACAGGGGCTGGGAGAAGTCATAGTACAGGCGGTAGACGGTGTCCTCATCGGTGGCGGCAGCGCTGTTGAGCCGCCCGTTTTTCATCAGCAGCTCCCGCAGCTTTTTCCGCAGATCCGCGTCATCGCTGATCTGCTCGGCGATGATGTCGCCGGCCCCGGCCAGAGCCTCCTCCGCCGTCTCCACGCCCTTTTCCACATCGATGTACTTCGCCGCCTCCGTCAGCGGGTCCGGGCAGTCCGGCCCCTGTGCGAACAGCACCTCCGCCAGCGGCTCCAGGCCCTTCTCCCTTGCCGCAGTGGCCCGGGTGCGGCGCTTCTGCTTATAGGGCCTGTAAAGGTCCTCCACCTCAGCCAGGGTCCTGGCGGCGTCGATGGCCTTTGAAAGCTCCTCCGTCAGTTTCCCCTGCTCCCCGATGGCGGCCTTCACGGTCTCCCGCCGCTCCTGGAGGCCCCGCAGGTAGTTCAGCCGCTCCTCCAGCGTGCGGAGGGACGTGTCGTCCATGGCGCCGTGGAGCTCCTTGCGGTAGCGGGCGATGAAGGGAATGGTGTTGCCCTCGTCCAGCAGCCGGACCACGTTCTCCACGTGCTCCGGCCGTTTGTCCAGTTCTTTTGCGATCAGTTCAATGATGGGTTCCATAGCGTATCCTTTCTATTCCAAAAGCTGTGAGCGATCTCCGTCAGGATATCCGTGCCGCGGGGCCGGTCCTGGGGAAGTGTTTCCAAATCGATGAAATATTTTACAAAAAAGTCCTCCACGTCCGGGTCTCCGTGCATCTCTGCCAAAACGCGGAATGCCTCCTCCTTCAGACTGCACCATCGGTCCTGGACAGCGGCACAGCGGAGTGCCAGATCTTTCAGACGGCAGTCTCCTCCGCTTCGCAGAAGCACCAGCGCCGCCCGAAGCTGGGGGCGGTATTGATGCGGCTCCGCCAGCCACCGGGCCAATTCCCCATCCGTGGGATACCCGATCTCCGCCGCCGTTACCAGTGCATATTCCCGTGCAGTCGGATAGTTTGCTCCGGCATCACGGTATATGGCGGGCCACTCCCGGTCCGCCAGACGGCCTGTCTCTAGATCCCTTTGGGTCCCCTTGCAGCGGACCCATGGTTTTTCCGGCAGCCATTTGGCCGGAATTGCCGCTGTGGGAATGAAAAACGGACCGAAAACAGCACGATCTCTTTCCGGCTTTCCCACCACACGGCCGTCCCGCCATTGATAACACTGCAGTGGAATGACCGTCAGACACGGCAACGCCCGCCTCAGCCGGGCAGCGGCCGCAGCCTTGTGATGGCCGTCCAGCAGGATGGAGAGTCCCTCCTGCACATAGAGAGCGATCCCCCGGGGCAGCGGGCCATCCCGCTGAAAACGCTCCTCATAGTACGCCTCCCGGTCCGGATCGAAGCGGGAGCGGCGCTGGGAGGGATACAGAAACACCGGCGCGCTGCCGGGATACTCATATTCGTAGTCGTCGTCCGTCAGGCCCGTCTGCTCTGTGGCAGGTGCGGCCATCCATTCATCCGGCGCATCCCAGAAGAACCGCCCGCCGCCGTCGGCGGGATAGGCCTCCCCGTCCGCCACCACATACAGTCCTGGTTCCAGCAGGCCCAGCAAGGGAGCCAGAGCTGGAACGGCGTCTTCCAGCCGGGTAAAGCCGCTGTTCAAGGTCTCTCGAACCGCCTCCAGTTCCGGGGCATCGGCCTCCGCCAAGCCCCATCCGGCGGCCAGCAGGCCGGCACAGGTGGGACAGCCCGGGTCTTTCCAGGACAGCAGAGGCGTCCCCCGGAGCATCAGGCTGGTGAGATACCAGCGTCCCCAGTCAGCGTCCTCCTCCCAGCCCCGGCTTTCCCAGCGGAGCGCGCCAACGCCGTCCACATGCAGCACCCTGGCGTCCCGGCACCAGGCCAGCTTCTCCACGTCCAATTGTATCGGAAGGATCTCCACATCCTCCCGCTTCCGCCGGAAAAGCCCCATGGGGCACCTCCTTTGAAAAGGGGCAAGGGCATGGCCCTTGCCCCTTTCTCTTTATTTGTGATACAGCTTCTTCGTCTCGTACCGCGGCTCACAGCTGACGTTAATGCCCAGGCGCTTGAGCAGCTTTTCGTCCACGTCGCTCAGCACCACGGAGAAATGGGCGTCGCAGCCCCGGAGCTTGGGCAGCTGCTGCTGGGCCATCTCCGCCAGGGGATTGGTCAGGGCGGAGATGGTCAGGGCCATCAGCACCTCGTCGGTGTGCAGGCGGGGGTTCCGGTGGCCCAGATACTGGGTCTTAAGGCGGCACACCGGCTCCAGGACCTGGGCGGAGATCAGCTCAAACTGGTCGTCAATGCCGCCCACGGCCTTCAGGGCGTTCAGCAGCAGGGCGGACGCGGCCCCCAGGGTATCGGAGGTCTTTCCGGTGACCACCCGGCCGTCCGGCAGGACCATGGCGCCGGCGGGGCCGTTGGTGGTCTCAGCCTTCAGCCGCGCGGCGGACACCGCCGGGCAGATATCCGGCGTGACGCCCGCCTGCTGCATCACCAGCTCCAGCTTCCGCACCGGCTCGTCGCCGCACTTGCCCTGGAGCCTCTCCACGCAGGCGGTATAGTACCGGCGCAGGATCTCCTGCCGGGACGCGGCGCAGCAGACCGCGTCGTCCATGATGCAGCTGCCGACCATGTTGACGCCCATGTCCGTGGGAGAGCGGTAGGGGGACTTCCCCTGGATCTTTTCAAAGATGGCGTTGAGCACCGGGAAGATCTCCACATCCCGGTTGTAGTTCACAGCGGTTTTGCCGTAGGCCTCCAGGTGGAAGGGGTCGATCATGTTCACGTCGTTCAGGTCCGCCGTGGCGGCCTCGTAGGCCAGATTCACCGGGTGCTTCAGCGGCAGGTTCCAGATGGGGAAGGTCTCGAACTTGGCGTATCCGGCGGAGATGCCCCGCTTGTCGTCGTGGTACAGCTGGCTCAGGCAGGTGGCCATCTTGCCGCTGCCGGGACCGGGAGCCGTCACCACCACCAGGGAATGGGTGGTCTCGATGTAGTCGTTCTTCCCCAGGCCCTCGTCGCTGACGATGTGGGGCACGTCGGAGGGATAGCCCGCGATGGGGTAGTGGCGGCAGCACCGGATGCCCAGGGACGTCAGCCGCTTCAAAAACGCGTCCGCCGCCGCCTGGCCGTTGTACCGGGTCAGCACCACGCTGCCCACGTACAGGTCCATGCCCCGGAAGATGTCGATGAGCCGCAGCACGTCGTCGTCATAGGTGATGCCCAGGTCCCCCCGGACCTTGTTCTTCTCGATGTCCGCGGCGTTGATGGCGATGACGATCTCCACATCCTCCTTCAGCTGCTGGAGCATCCGGATCTTGCTGTCCGGCTCAAAGCCGGGCAGGACCCGGGAGGCGTGGAAGTCGTCGAACAGCTTGCCGCCGAATTCCAGATACAGCTTGCCGCCGAACTGGGCGATGCGCTTTTTGATCTGCTCCGACTGGGTGGTAAGGTACTTTTGGTTGTCAAATCCGATGGCTCTCATATGTGCATTCCCCTTTTCTCCATTCTCTCAAATCCTGGCCCAGTATATCACACGCGGCCAAATTTGCAAAGTGGAAATCCATCTTTTCCCCCTTTCCCCGCGTCAATGCGTCCGGCCTGCCGTCCTCCAGCGCCATAACCTTCCGCCCCCTGCGCGGCTCCCAAAAGGTCGACCTATAAGAAAAAATAATGTCCGATATTATCACTTTGTGCTTTACTTATGGGAAATGCGCAGATATAATATTTTAGGTTGGGCTTCCGCGGCCCGGCCTGTTTCCGCGAAATCATACCGGGAGGTTTTTGAGTATGTCAAATTGCGCCATCGTAGGCATCAACTGGGGCGACGAGGGCAAGGGCCGTATGGTGGACCTGCTGACCCGTGATTATGATGTGGTCATCCGCTATCAGGGCGGCGGCAACGCCGGCCACACCGTCGTCAATGAAAAGGGCAAGTTTGCCCTGCACCTGCTGCCCTCCGGTATTTTCCGTGACGGCGTGGTCAACATTCTGGGCAACGGCGTTGCCATGGACTGCGAGAGCCTGTGGACCGAGATCCAGGATGTCACGGGCAAGGGCGTCTCCATCACGCCGGAAAACCTGAAGATCAGCGACCGCGCCTCCCTGCTGCTGCCCTGGCACCGGGACCTGGACTCCCTGGAGGAGGCCCGTCTGGCCGACAGGAAATACGGCTCCACCAAGCAGGGCATCGCCCCCTTCTACTCCGACAAATACCAGAAAAAGACCGTCATGGCCGGTGAGCTGCTGTATCCCGAAAAGCTGTGGCAGCACCTGGAGGGCATCCTGGAGTGGAAGAACCTGACCCTGGAGAAGGTCTACGGCGCCAAGCCCTACACCATGGACGACCTGCGGGCCTGGGTGGCGGACTTCGGTGAGAAGATCAAGCCCTTTGTCTGCGACACCGGCGCCTTCCTGCGCCAGGCCCAGGCGGAGGGCAGGAGCATCCTGTTCGAGGCCCAGCTGGGTTCTCTGCGGGACCTGGACTACGGCATCTATCCCTACACCACCTCTTCCAACGCCATCGCCGCCTATGCCCCCGTGGGCTCCGGCCTGCCCTCCGTCAGGATTGACGAGATCGTGGGCGTGGTGAAGGCCTACTCCTCCTGCGTAGGCGAGGGGCCCTTCACCTGCGAGTGGTTCGGCGAGGAGGCGGACAAGCTCCGGGAGGCCGGTGCCGAGTACGGCGCCAAGACCGGCCGTCCCCGCCGGGTGGGCCCCATCGACATCGTGGCCACCCGCTACGGCGTGCAGTGCCAGGGCGCCACCAACATCGCCCTGACCAAGCTGGACGTGCTGAGCTACATGGACAAGATCCCCGTCTGCGCCCACTACACCCTGAACGGGGAACAAATCGACTACTTCCCCTTCCCCGCCGTGCTGCCCGATGCCAAGCCCGTGGTGGAATACATGGACGGCTGGCAGTGCGACATCTCCGGCGTCCGCACCTGGGAGGGCCTGCCCGAGGCCGCCCGGAAATACGTGGAGTATGTGGAGCAAGAAATCGGCTGCCACATCGGCTATGTGTCCGTGGGGCCTGAGCGGGACAGCATCATCCTGCGCTGAAATGGAGATTCCGTATGGGACTATTTCACTTTAAAAAACAACCCGAAAAAAAGCAGCCCGAAAAACAACCTGAAAAAAAGATTCCCAGTCAAGAGGAAGTCGTTCAGCTTTGGAACAACGCTTACCGGGCAAATCCGCAGATATACCAGAAGAAGGACAGCGACGCCCTGCTGGGGAGCTGCGCTCTGTCCGAAGGCGTGGACACCCTGCTCCCCCTTCACCCGGAGAGCACGTGTACGGCCAACGGCAAACCCATTCACGAATGGATCCTCAGTCTGGTCAGTATCACAGAACAGCGCATCCTTGGGCAGATGGAATATCAGGAGGCCATGAAGCGCCTCCGCCCCTTCTCCCTGGCGATGTCGAAGGATCTGATTTTGATTCGGGCCATGACCCACAAGGAGCTGGACGGGCTGTTCGAGGGCCTTCCCCGGCAATTAGTTTAAAGCAACTCGGAGGTACGCCTATGAAAGACCGCTATGAATCCCCCCTGGCGTCCCGGTACGCCTCTCCCTTCATGCTGCACCTGTTCTCCGCCGATATGCGCATCCAGACCTGGCGCCGCCTGTGGGTGGCTCTGGCCCGGGCGGAGCACAACCTGGGCCTGCCTGTCACCGCTGAACAGGTGGCGGAGCTGGAGGCCCATCTCACCGACATCGACTATGAGATGGCCGCCGCCCGGGAGAAGGAGGTCCGCCACGACGTGATGGCCCACGTCTATACCTACGGCAAGGCCGCTCCTTCCGCCGCCGGCATCATCCACCTGGGCGCCACCAGCTGCTATGTCACCGACAACGCCGACCTCATCATCTACCGGGAGGGCCTCCGGTATCTCCGGGGCCAGCTGATCGCCGTGCTGGCCAATCTCTCCAAATTCGCCGCCCAGTACAAGGCCACCCCCACCCTGGGCTACACCCACTACCAGCCCGCCCAGCTGGTGACGGTGGGCAAGCGGGCCACCCTGTGGATGCAGGACCTGCTGGCCGACCTGGAGGAGCTGGACTTTGTCCTTGCCAACCTGAAGTTCCTGGGCTGCCGGGGCACCACCGGCACCGAGGCCAGCTTCATGGACCTCTTTGAGGGCGACGGCACCAAGATCGATGAGATGAACCGTCAGATCAGCGCCGAGTTCGGCTTCGACAAGTGCTTCCCCGTCTGCGGCCAGACCTATCCCCGGAAGGTGGACAGCCGCATTTTGAACGTCCTCAGCTCCATCGCCCAGAGCTGCTACCGGATGGCCAACGACATCCGCCTGCTCCAGCACGACCGCCAGGTGGAAGAGCCCTTTGAGAAGAACCAGATCGGCTCCTCCGCCATGGCCTACAAGCGCAATCCCATGCGGTCCGAGCGCATCTGCTCCCTCAGCCGCTACTTGATGGCGGACGCCATGAACGCCCCCATGACCGCCTCCGTCCAGTGGCTGGAGCGGACCCTGGACGACTCCGCTAACCGCCGCATCTCCATGCCCGAGGGCTTTCTCTGCGCCGACACCATCCTGCGCCTGGCCCAGAACGTCACCGACGGCCTGCATGTGAACGAAAAAGTGGTGGACCGCACCTGCCGGGAATATCTGCCCTTCATCGCCACGGAGAACCTGATGATGGAGGGCGTGAAGCGGGGCGGCAACCGCCAGGAGCTTCACGAGATCATCCGCACCTGCTCCATGGCTGCCACCGCCAAAATGAAAGAGGGCGAGCCCTGCGACCTGCTGCACCGCCTGGCGGCGGAGCCCGCCTTCGGCATGACCGAGGCCGAGATGGAGGCCGTGCTGGACCCGAAGCTGTACATCGGCCGGTGTGACCAGCAGGTGGACGCTTTCCTTCGCCAGGTGGAGCCGCTGCTGGCGGACGCCTCCGCCGAAAAGCCGGAGATCAATCTGTGACCCCCTTAAAATCTGCCGGGAACGCATCGAACGATGCGTTCCCGGTTTTTTTGCCGCTTTGGCTTGACAGATTGGTTTACTTATTGTAAACTATCAATAGGCTACAAATTGTAAACCAACGATTGGAGGTGCATTCCCATGGGAGAGTACAAGCTGGGCGCCATTGAGCGGAAATTCGCGGAGCTGATCTGGCGGCACGAGCCCCTGTCCTCCGGCCAGCTGGTGAAGCTGTGCCAGCAGGAGCTGAACTGGAAAAAATCCACCACCTATACCGTCCTGCGCCGCCTCTGCCAGCGGGGCATTTTCCAGAACCGGGACAGCGTGGTGACCTCCCTGCTGACGGAGCAGGAATTTGACGCCCGCCAGAGCCAGCAGTTCGTGGAGGAGGCCTTTGACGGCTCCCTGCCCAAATTCCTGGCGGCTTTCACCCGGCAGAAGAAACTGACGGAGCGGGAGATCGAGGAGCTGGAGCAGCTCATCCGGAAAAACGGGAGGTGAGGGCATGAAGCTCTTGGGTCTTTTTCCCCAGGTGCTCTCCATGAGTCTCACCGCCGGTGTGGTCATCCTGTTCGTGCTGGCGGTCAGGCTCCCGCTGAAACGGGCGCCGAAGCTCTTCTCCTATCTGCTGTGGGCGGTGGTGCTGTTCCGCCTGCTGTGTCCCGTCTCCTTCTCCTCCGCCCTCTCCCTGTTCCGCGCGGTGGAGGTGCCGGAGGTCTCCGGCGCGGTCTACGGGCAATTCCAGCAGATGGCTGGCGCACCGGCCCAGGCCCTGCCCGCCTCTCCCCTCCCCGGCACACCGGCGGCAGCTGTGCCGGAGACTGCGGCCGACCCCTTGGCCGTCCTCTGGCTGGCGGGTGCCGCCGCCCTGCTGGTATACGGCGCCGTCTCCCTGCTGCGGCTGCGGCGCAGGCTGGCGGAGGCCGTGCCCCTGGAGGGCCGGGTCTATCTGGCGGACCATATTCCCTCTCCCTTTGTGCTGGGGGTGTTCCGCCCCCGAATCTACCTGCCCTCCTCCCTGCCGGAGGCGGAGCGGGGGTACATCCTTCTGCATGAGCGGACCCATATCCGCCGGGGCGACCACCTCTTCCGCCTCCTGGCCTTTGCCGCCCTGGCGGTCCACTGGTTCAATCCCCTGGTGTGGCTGGCCTTTTTCCTGTCGGAGCGGGACATGGAGATGGCCTGCGACGAGGCGGTGATGCGGCGGAGCGGACAGGATATCCGGGCGGCATACGCCGCCTCCCTGCTGCGGCTGTCCACCGGCCGGCGCTTTGCGGCGGGCATTCCCCTGGCCTTCGGCGAGGGAGACCCCAGGGGCCGCATCCGCAATGTGATGCGGTACAAAAGGCCCCTGCTGGGAGCGGCGGCGGTATCCCTGGCCGCGGTGGCGGCGCTGGCGGTGATCCTCGCCGCCGACCCGCCGGAGGCGCCGGCAGGCCTGGACAGCCTGTCCGGGAAGGTGTATCAGGTGGATGAGATCCTGTATCACGCCCCGGTGTACTCCTTCACCTTTACCCCGGAGACCGCGCCCCAGTATCTCGTCAGCGGTGAAAACATTCTGTCGGAGGGCCCCTCCGTGCTCTCCTTCTCCCCCTGGGCGGATGTGGGCACGCTGACCCCGGTGGTATACAGCCGGGAAGAACTGCATGGCTTGTTTATGTCCCTGTATAGCTCCCTTTACAGCGGTGCCCGCGAAGCGCTGGACAGCGTGAAAGCGGTCTGGCGGGCCGAGGCCCAGTGGGAGGATGACGACCGTTTTTACCTGCTGATGCAGACCCAGTCCAACGACCTCCTGCTGGCCTATGGCTATCAGGGGGAGGAGGGCAGCCATGTCCGCTGGCTGTTCCGGCTGGGGGACAGCGGACAGTCCTATGAAGACGCAAACAAGGTCCGGCAGGCCATGGAGACGCTGGAGGCCCAGCTGCCTCAAGAGGAGGTCTGGGGTGCTCAGGTCGCCGGGGACACCGTGGTCCTGCTGTCCAGCACCAGGATCGTCGGCATGCCCCTGTCCTCCGGCGGCTTTCTCACCACCACCATCCTGGACCCGTCGGACGCGGGATACGCCGTCACGGCCACCCACTGCCACGAGGCGGTCAAAGCCGTGGGGTTCTCCGCCGCCGCGGTGCGGGGCAGCGGCCTGACGGTGGTGTTCGGCCTGACATGGGACCGCCTTTGGAACTTCCGCACCGACGAGGTGACCGAACCCCGCTATACCCGGGCCAGGGTGCTGTACGGCGGCGGGGAGGTCTCCATCGGCGTCTCCAACAACAGCAGGTACTTCACCGTCATCGACAGGCTGGTGGATATCACGGATATCGAGTATTACGAGGACAACACCCTTCTGGCCCGTTACTCGGAGTTCATCGGCGAGATGGAAAACCAAAAAGCATAGAGCCATCCGCCGGTTCAGGGACAGCTGTTTTCATTTCAAAAACAGCTGTCCCGGTTTCCTTTTTGCCGGGCTTCTGACTCTGCCGGAAAAGGTTTTTGAAAAAGAAACCCAGATTTTGTACGTTTTGACGTTGACAATTGCCCGTCCACGGTGGTACACTCCAAGCATCAATTGAAACATCGACAACGGCGTTGATGGAGAAAAGTACCGCAGAAGTTCCGTTTCAGTGAGCGGGGGACAGTGGAAACCTCGTAACAAAGAGTCTGTGGGAAGAACACTCCGTAGCTGCAATCTGAACGCGGGCGACCGCCAGTAAGTGCGACGAGTTGTGATCGTTACATCACACGGGCTTGTTGGAGCCTTGAAGGTGACCGTCCCCGTCAAAGGGGAGGTAAATTAGGTGGCACCGCGGATAGCAGCTATTCGTCCTAAAATTTAGGATGTAGCTGCGTTTTTTATTGCCGTCCGGCCAAAGGGCCGGGGCATGAATTTCCGGAGGTGCTTTTTATGTGCTCGATCATGGGATTTTCCAAAAAAACCTATACCAAGGAAGAACTGAAGCCCTACTTTGACCGCACCATTTCCCGCGGCCCCGATATGTCCCGCATCGTGGAGACCCCGTCCGGCTACCTCTGCTTCCACCGTCTGGCCATCATGGGCCTGACGGAGGCCGGTATGCAGCCCTTCCACCTGGGCGGCGACTATGTGGTGTGCAACGGCGAGATCTACGGCTTCCGCCCCCTGAAACGGCAGTTGTCTGAAAAGTTTGAGTTCCATAGCGGCAGCGACTGCGAGATCCTGCTCCCCCTGTTTCAGGAATACGGCCTGTCCATGTTCTCCCGACTGGACGCCGAATTCGCCCTTATTATCTACGACTCCATCACCGACTCCCTCATCGCGGCCCGGGATCCCATCGGCATCCGTCCCCTGTTCTACGGCTACGACAAAGACGGCGCCATCATGTTCGCCAGCGAGGCCAAAAACCTGGTGGGCCTGTGCGACGAGGTGTGCCCCTTCCCTCCCGGCCACTATTACGCCTTCGGCAAGTTCGTCCGCTACGCCGACCTGACCACTGTCAAGGAGTACTCCCAGGACGATTTGGAGACCGCCTGTAAGCACATCCGCGATAAGCTGATCGCCGGCGTGGACAAGCGGCTGGACGCCGACGCCCCCTTGGGCTTCCTGCTCTCCGGCGGCCTGGATTCCTCTCTGGTGTGCGCCATCTCCGCCGTCGTGCTGGGCAAGAAGATCCGCACCTTCGCCATCGGCATGGATCAGGACGCCATTGACCTGAAATACGCCCGGGAGGTGGCCGACTACATCGGCGCCGACCACACGGAGGTCTATATGACCCGCCAGCAGGTGCTGGACTCCCTGGAGGAGGTCATCGCCATGCTGGGCACCTGGGACATCACCACCATCCGGGCCAGCATGGGCATGTACCTGTGCTGCAAGGCCATCCACGAGCAGACCGACATCCGGGTGCTGCTGACCGGCGAGATCAGTGACGAGTTGTTTGGCTACAAGTACACCGACTTTGCCCCCAGCGCCCAGGCCTTCCAGGAGGAGTCCAAGAAGCGCGTCGATGAGCTGTATATGTACGACGTGCTGCGGGCGGACCGCTGCATCTCCGTCAACTCCCTGGAGGCCCGGGTCCCCTTCGGCGACCTGGATTTTGTGAAATACGTCATGAGCATCGACCCCAGGCTGAAGATGAACACCTACGGTATGGGTAAATACCTGCTGCGCCACGCCTTCGAGAAGGACCACCTGCTGCCGGAGGACATCCTGTGGCGCCAGAAGGCCGCCTTCTCCGACGCCGTGGGCCACTCCATGGTGGACGATCTGAAAGCCTACGCCGAGGAGAAGTACACGGACGAGGAGTTTGAGACTCTGCGCCAAAAATACGACTACGGCACGCCCTTCACCAAGGAGAGCCTGCTGTACCGGGAGATCTTTGAGAAGTACTACCCCGGCCAGGCCAGGATGATCAAGGATTTCTGGATGCCCAACAAAGCGTGGGAGGGCTGCGATGTGGACGATCCCTCCGCCCGGGTTTTGGCAAACTACGGTGCCAGCGGCCAATAATCACTGGAAAATATAGAAGTATTACCTATTGTGTTTCCGCGGATTTATGGTACTATTCTGTTAGAAATATAGGAGGATGAAACGTATGAGTACACCTGCGAAACTCCCAGAGCTGTTCGGCAGCATGGTCTTTAATGAGGAGACCATGAAGGAGCGCCTCTCCGCCGCGTCCTACGGCGCCTGGAAAAAGTGCGTTACCGAGGGCACTTCCCTGGACATCTCCACCGCCAATGAGATCGCCGAGGCCATGAAGCAGTGGGCCGTGGAAAAGGGAGCCACCCATTACACCCATTGGTTCCAGCCCATGACCGGCGTCACCGCCGAGAAGCACGACAGCTTCATCTCCCCTGCGGGCGGCGGCAAGATCATCATGGAGTTCTCCGGCAAGGAGCTGGTCCGCGGTGAGCCAGACGCCTCCTCCTTCCCCTCCGGCGGCCTCCGCGCCACCTTTGAGGCCCGTGGCTACACCGCCTGGGACCCCACCTCCTTCGCCTTTATCAAGGAGGGTTCCCTGTGCATCCCCACCATCTTCTGCTCCTACTCCGGCCACGCGCTGGACAAAAAGACCCCCCTGCTGCGCTCCATGGACGAGGTCTCCCGCCAGGCCATCCGCATCCTGCGGCTCTTCGGCGATACGGAGACCAAGCGCGTCACCGCCCAGGTGGGTCCCGAGCAGGAGTACTTCCTGATCGACAAGGAGCTGTATAACCTGCGCAAAGACCTGCGGATGACCGGCCGGACCCTGTTCGGCGCCAAGCCCCCCCGGGGCCAGGAGCTGGAGGACCACTACTTCGGCGCCATCAAACCCCGGGTGGCCGCTTACATGAAGGACCTGGACGAGACGCTGTGGGCCCTTGGTGTTCTCAGCAAGACCAAGCACAACGAGGTGGCCCCCTCCCAGCATGAAATGGCCCCCATCTTCTCCGACGCCAACACCGCCTGTGACCACAACCAGCTGGCCATGGAGATGATGAAGAAGGTGGCCGACCGCCACGGTCTGGTGTGCCTGCTCCATGAAAAGCCCTTCGCCGGCGTCAACGGCTCCGGCAAGCACGACAACTGGTCCCTGGGCACCGACACCGGCAAAAACCTGTTCAAGCCCGGCTCCACCCCCAGCCAGAACGCCCAGTTCCTGCTGTTCCTGGCCGCTTTCATCAAGGGCGTGGACGACTATCAGGACTTCCTGCGGGCCACTGTGGCCTTTGCAGGCAATGACCACCGCTTGGGCGCGCAGGAGGCGCCTCCCGCCGTTATCTCCATCTTCCTGGGCGACGAGCTGAACGGCGTGGTGGAGTCCATCATCAAGGGCACCCAGCACAAGGACTCCGGCAAGCGCACCCTGGAGATCGGCGTGGACGTTCTGCCCGCCATCCCCCAGGACAACACCGACCGCAACCGCACCTCCCCCATGGCCTTCACCGGCAACAAGTTCGAGTTCCGCATGCTGGGCTCCTCCCAGTCCATCTCGGGCCCCAACATCGCCCTGAACACCATGATGGCGGAGGAGCTGAAGCAGTTCGCCGATGAGCTGGAGAAGTCCAGGGACTTCCAGGCCGATCTGCAGAAGCTCATCAAAAAGGTCTTTACCGAGCACCAGCGCATCATCTTCAACGGCAATGGTTATGACGACGCCTGGATCCGCGAAGCCGAGAAGCGGGGCCTGTGCAACCTGACCTCCACCGCCGACGCCCTGCCCATGTACACCGCCAAGAAGAACGTGGACCTGTTTGTCAAGCACGGCATTTACACCAAGGAGGAGATCAACGCACGCGCCGAGATCCATGTGGAGAACTACTCCACCGTCATCGGCATCGAGGCCAATACCATGATCGACATGATCCGGCACGACATCCTGCCCGCCGTCTCCGGCTACGCCGCCGACCTCTGCGAGCGCGCCGCCAGCAAAGAGGCCCTGGGCGTCTCCTGCAAGTACGAGACCGCCACCGCCAGGGAAACCGCCAAGCTGACAGACGCGCTGATGTCCGCCTGCGACAAGCTGGAAAGGGATCTGGCAAAGATGCCCGCCGACGCCAAAAAGGCCATGGTCTACGCCCACGATGTCATCGTGGCCGACATGGCCAAGGCCCGGGAGGCCGCCGACAAGCTGGAGGCCATCACCGCCTCTGAATACTGGCCCTTCCCCGTATACGCCGACCTGCTGTTCTCCGTGTAAACTGTCCAGCAAACTCTTTCATAAAAGCGAGTGCTCCATGGGAACAGTCCCAAGGAGCACTTGCTTTATGTACGAGGTTCTCTGTCTCAAAGCAGAAAATCAAAAAACAGTGCCGCGATGGTCGTCAATACGCCGCACAGGCCGATGGCCAAACTGCTCATAGCTCCCTCGGTCTCTCCCAGTTCCAGCGCTTTGGCAGTCCCGATGGCATGGCTGCACGCGCCGATGCCCAATCCGGCCGCCACCGGGTCCTTTACCCGAAACAGCTTCACCATGGCCGGAGCGCACAGGTTGCCCACCATTCCTGTGATGATCACCACTGCCACGGTGATGGACACGATGCCGCCGTGGCCCTCCGAGATCGCGGAGGCAATGGGCGTCGTCACGGACTTTGGCAGCAGAGCCGCCGTCAGGGCGCTGTCCAGCTGGAACAGGCGGCAGATCCCCCAGACGCTGAGGACCGAGGTCACGGTCCCCGCCGCGCAGCCCGTCAGGATGGGCAGCCAGTTTTTCTTCAGGAGATCGATCTTGCTGTAAATGGTCATCGCCAGGCAGACCGTCGTGGGTCCCAGAAAGAGGTTGATGATGCTTCCGCCCGCATTGTAGGACTCATAGGGAATATGGAACACCGACAGCACCGCGATGATCATCAGCACCGCAAGGATCATGCTGTTGCAGACCACCAGGCCCGTCTTTTTCTGGATCCTGCTGCCCATCCAGTAGGCAGCCACGGTCAGGGTCACGCCGAAGAAGGGGGATTGCACCGCTTCCTGCATCATCTCCGCTTCCTCCTCTCCATCAGGCGGTATGTGAGCTGCACCACACCGGCTGTGACGCCGAACACCAGAAACGTGGGGACCACGCACACCACCGCCAGGGCCGCCAGACTGCTCTTCAGCACGTCCAGATAGTTGATGATGCTCACCGCGGCGGGGATGAAAAAGAAGGGCAGGTTTGCCAGCAGGTAATCGGACTTCTCCTGGATATGTTCCGGCTTCACCACGCCGGATAACAGCAGCAGCAATAGCAGCAGCATCCCGATGATGCTGGCAGGCACGGTGAAGGGAAGCAGCTTTTCGATCCACACGCTTACCCAGCAGATGCCGAAAACGATCCCCACCTGCGTCAAAATTTTCAAACGGATCACGTCCTTTTTCATATCGTTGAGATCCATTGTAAGGACCCAGCGGCCGGAAGTCAAACCAAACCATCGGCATTTTCCGGATTTTGACCGGCTTTCGGCAAAACGCAGCAAGGCCCCGGCTCCCAAACAGCGGCGTCCTGGCCAGATCTCAGACCAGGTCTCCACCGCGGCCGTTCCCCTCCGGGCGTCCTCATATCCCGCCCAAAAATTCCATTTTTTTCAAAATATGACCGAATTTTCCTGTTTTTTTCATTTTTTCCTGCTTGCGCACCGTTTAAGGCCGTGGTATACTGGGTCCGTTCCGATGGATCATACGCTTGGAGGTAGCCCCATGCAAAAACGCAGCCACACGCTTTTGGCATCCGCCCTTCTCCGCGGCCAGCACGGATTTCGCGCCAGACGCTTTGAGCTGGCCTTTCTATTCGGCTCTTTCCAGCCGGACTGCAATCCCCTGAGCTATCTGAAAGGCTCCCTGCGGGCCTATAAATTCCGGGGACATAACTATACCAACTCTCAGCACTACATCAATGCCCACATCGAAAGGCTCCAGAGCCGGTCCAAGTGGACGGTCTGGCAGTACTATACCCTGGGCAAGCTGACCCACTACCTGGCCGACGCTTTTACGTACCCCCACAACGAGACCTTCCCCGACAGCCTGATGGACCACCACCGCTATGAGCGCGAACTGCGGATGTATCTCGCCGCCTATCTGGCCGGCCGCGCCCTGCGGCGCGAACAGGTCTGCCGCGATCTGACCGCCGCGATCGGAGAGCTGCACCGCCAGTACATGGCCGCCTCCGCCGGGCTCCAGCGGGACGTTCGCTATATTTTGCAGGCGACAGAGCTGCTCATGGCCGGATGCCTTCCGGCGGCCGTTTGATTTGGCGGAATCTTCCTATTATTTTCAAAATTCCCCGCTTCTCTTTGTATGAACTCACAGTTTTCTTTTGATTGTCAAGGTGCTATGCTTTAAATATCTAAAGAGACTGAAAGGGACCACGACAATGACCAACATCGCCCGTGCAGCTGAATACCGCTACTTTAGCTTTACCTACTTTTATGGTAAGGCTTATTTCGGTTTGGCTGAAAGCACTCGGGTGTAAGGCCGGTTTTGTCAAAAACTGTCCGTGCATCATGACCCGCAGCCGAACCGGCTGCGGGTTTTTTTGTACGATCCGAACTTTTTAAGGAGGAATTTATCATGATCGTCATTTTGAAGCACAATCCCAACCGTGACCAGCTGGAAAACCTGATCTCCTGGCTGCAGGAGAAGGGCATCACCATCCACACCAGCATCGGCGAGGCCCATACCATTCTGGGCCTGGTGGGCGATACCTCCAAGCTGGATATCGACCTGATCGCCGCCCTGGATATCGTTGACGATGTGAAGCGCGTGCAGGAGCCCTATAAAAACGCCAACCGCAAATTCCATCCTGAGGACACCGTCGTCCAGGTGGGCAGCACCCAGATCGGCGGCGGCAATCTGACCATCATGGCAGGTCCCTGCTCTGTGGAATCCGAGGAGCAGGTGGTGGCTATTGCCAAGGCCGTCAAGGCCAGCGGCGCCACCATGCTCCGGGGCGGCGCCTTCAAGCCCCGCACCTCTCCCTACTCCTTCCAGGGCCTGGGCGCCACCGGCCTGGAGTACCTGAAGATCGCCCGGCAGGAGACCGGCCTCCCCATCGTCACCGAGCTGATGGACCTGAGCCAGCTGCCCCTGTTCAAGGATGTGGATGTGATCCAGATCGGCGCCCGGAACATGCAGAACTTCGACCTTTTGAAGGCCGTGGGCCATCAGGACAAGCCCGTTATGATCAAGCGGGGCATGTCCGCCACCTATGAGGAGTGGCTCATGAGCGCCGAATATGTCATGGCCGGCGGCAATGAGAACGTCATCCTCTGCGAGCGCGGCATCCGCACCTTTGAGTCCTACACCCGCAACACTCTGGACCTGGCGGCCATCCCCGTTCTGCGGAAGCTGACCCACCTGCCCATCATCATTGATCCCAGCCACGCCACCGGCAAGAGCTGGCTGGTGGAGCCGCTGGCCATGGGCGCTGTGGCCACCGGCGCCGACGGTCTGCAGATCGAGGTCCACAACGACCCGGCCCGCGCCCTGTGCGACGGTCCCCAGTCCCTGCGGCCCGAGGTGTTCGACCCCCTGGCCAAAAAGCTGCTGAAGCTCCACGAGATGATGAAGACTCTGGAGGATTGATCGTATGAATGTCGGTATCGTCGGCCTGGGCCTCATCGGCGGCTCCATGGCCAAGAGCATCAAAGCCCGCACCGCCCACACGGTCTGGGGCGCGGACCTGGACACGGAGACCATGACCATGGCCCGGATGTGCGGCGCCATCGACGCGCCTCTGACGGATGACAACCTGCCCCAATGTGATCTGATCCTGGTGGCGATCCGTCCCGGCGCCGCCGTCGAATGGGTCCGCTGCCACGCGGAGCGCATCGCCAAGTCCGCCATTCTGGTGGACCTGTGCGGCGTGAAGCGGACGGTGGTGGCGGCCATCGCCCCCATCGCCGAGCAGTACGGCTTCGCCTATATCGGCGGCCACCCCATGGCGGGCAAGGAGCGGGGCGGCTTCACCGCCGCCTCCGACAGCCTGTATGTGGGGGCCTCCATGATCCTGACGCCGGACAAGCGGACGGATATGCAGCTGCTGGAGACCCTGAAGGATTTCTTCCTGGACATCGGCTTTGCGGGGCTGACCTTCTCCGACCCGGAGGAGCACGACCGCATCATCGCCTTCACCTCCCAGCTGGCCCACATCGTCTCCAGCTCCTACATCAAATCCCCGGAGGCCCAGCGCCGCCGTGGCTTCTCCGCGGGCAGCTTCCAGGACATGACCCGTGTGGCCCGCCTGGACGAGGACATGTGGACGGAGCTGTTTCTGGACGACGCGGACTATCTGACCTGCGAGCTGGAGGAGATCATCCGCCACCTGTCGGAATACCAGGAGGCCCTGAAAGCCAAGGACGCGGAAAAGCTGCGGGCCCTGCTCAGGGACGGCCGGGAGAAGAAGGCCTCCGCCGGCGGCCATTGAGATCCGCCTCCCGCCTGTATTTTAATCTGTAAGAAGGAGCATCTCTATGTCGGACTCCATTCAAACCATCCAGGTCTGCACCTCTCCCGCCTATACGGTCTCCATCGGTCCCGGCCTGCTGCGCATCTGCGGGCAGCGCCTGCGGGACGTTCTGGGGACCTGCCATGTGGCGGTCATCACCGACAGCACCGTGGCCCCCCTGTATCTGGGCGTGGTGACCGGCAGTCTGCAAACGGCCGGATTTGCCGTCAGCTCCTATGTCTTTCCCACGGGAGAGGCCCGTAAAAACTTTGACACCCTCTCCGGCATCCTGGAATTTCTGGCGGAGGAGCGCCTGACCCGCACAGACTGCGTGGTCGCTCTGGGCGGCGGCGTCACCGGCGACATGGCGGGCTTTGCCGCCGCCGTGTATCTCCGGGGCATCCGCTGTGTCCAGCTGCCCACCACACTGCTGTCCGCCGTGGACTCCTCCGTGGGCGGCAAGACCGCCATTGATCTGAAAGCGGGCAAAAACCTGGCCGGAGCCTTTTTGCAGCCCGCCGCCGTTCTGTGCGACACAGACTGTCTCCGCTCCCTGCCCCCCGACGTCTTTGCCGATGGCGCTGCCGAGGCCATCAAGACCGGCGTTTTAAGCGACGAGGGGCTGTTTTCCCTGTTCGAGGACGGCACCCTGACCGCCGCCCCTGGGGAGGTCATCGCCCGGTGCGTGGCCTACAAAGCAGGTGTCGTGGAGCGGGATGAAAAGGAGCAGAATGAGCGCCGCCTTTTGAACCTGGGCCACACCGTGGGCCACGCCATTGAGAAATGCAGCGGCTATGCCATCCCCCACGGCCACGCCGTGGCGGCGGGCCTTGCCGTCATTGCCCGGTCCGCGGAAAAGCTGGGGTGGACGGAGTCCCCCATTGCGGACCGCATTGCCGCCTGCCTTGCCAAAAACGGCCTTCCCACCGGAACGGAATACCCCGCAGAGGTCCTGGCCCACGCCGCCTCCGCTGACAAAAAGCGGACCGGCGGGGATATCACTTTGGTCATACCCAGGCGCATGGGCGCGTGTACGCTGAAAAAGATGCCGGTCTCGGAGCTGCTGCCCGTGATCGCGGCGGGACTGGAGGGCTGAGATGGACGTTCTGATCGAACCTGTGAAATACCTGGACGGCTCTGCTGCCGCCATTCCCTCCAAATCCGATGTGCACCGCAAGCTGATCTGCGCGGCGCTGGCGGACCGCCCCACAGAGCTGATCCTGTCAGAGATCCCCCATGTCCGGGTCTCCGCGGATATCGAGGCCACTATGGCCTGCCTGACGGCGCTGGGGGCCTCCTTTCGGCTGGGTCCCTCCGCGGGTCCCTCTGACGTAGAGGACCCCCAGGTCCATCATCCGGGCGCCTCCATTTTTGTCACCCCCATCCAGGAGGTCCCGAAGGATCCCCTGCTGGACTGCGGGGAATCCGGCTCCACCTTCCGCTTCCTGCTCCCGGTGGCCGCGGCGCTCTGCGGCCATGTCCGGTTTACCGGCAGCGGCCGCCTGCCGGAGCGCCCCATCGGGGACCTGATGTCCGCGATGACGGCCCATGGGGTCTCCTTCTCCGCGGAAAAGCTGCCCTTTGAGACCCATGGGAAGCTCACCGGCGGGGACTATGCTCTGCCGGGCAATATCAGCTCCCAGTATATCACCGGCCTGCTGCTGGCCCTGCCCAATGCCGCGGAGGACAGCACGCTGACCCTCACCACCAAGCTGGAATCCGCCGCCTATGTGGATATCACGCTGGCCGCCCTGCGCCGGTTCGGCATCTCTGTCAGGCCCACCGGCACCGGATGGGCCATCCCCGGAAAGCAGGCCTTCCACGCCGGAGAGCGGTGCCGGGCGGATGGGGACTGGTCCAACGCCGCCTTTTTCCTGACAGCGGGCGCTCTGGGCAAGGTCCGCGGCCACCACGTCGCGCTTCTGTATGCCGACGATGCCTCTCCCCAGGGGGACAAGGCCATTGTCCCCCTCCTGCGGAAATTCCGCGCCGACGTCCGCGGGAGCGGCAGCTTCTTTCTCTCCGCTCCCTCCCAGCTCTATCCGGCGGAGATCGACGTATCCGAGGTTCCCGACCTGCTGCCCATTTTGGCGGTGGCGGCGGCCTTTGCCAAGGGGAAAAGCCATTTCACCAATGCCGCCCGACTGCGGCTGAAGGAGAGCGACCGGCTCAAGACCACCGCCGCCATGCTGAAAGCGCTGGGCGGCAAAGCCGTGGAGCAGCCCGCGGGACTGATCGTCCACGGGGGCCGTCCCCTGACCGGCGGCACGGTGGACGGGGCCAACGACCACCGCATCGTCATGGCGGCGGCCATTGCCGCCGCCTACTGCAAAGGCCCCACCGCCATCCTGGGTGCCCAGGCGGTGAACAAATCCTACCCCGGCTTCTGGGAGGACTATAAACAGTTGGGAGGTGTGGTCCATGTCCTCTGAATTCGGAAAGCTTTTGAAGGTGTCCGTGTTCGGCCAGTCCCACGGCAGGGCCATCGGCGTGAATATGGACGGCCTGCCCGCCGGGGAGCCCATCGACCTGGAGGAGCTGAACGCCTTTCTGGACCGGCGGAAGCCCGGCAAAAGCCCCCTCTCCACCGCCCGGCGGGAGGCGGACATGCCCATCTTTCTCTCCGGCCTGGAAAACGGCGTCACCTGCGGCTCTCCCCTGTGCGCCATCATTGAGAACGGCGACCAGCACTCCTCTGATTATCAAAATCTGGCGGACCACCCCCGCCCCTCCCACGCGGACTACACCGCCCAGGTGAAGTGGGGCGGCCACGCGGATATGCGGGGCGGCGGGCACTTCTCCGGGCGGCTGACGGCCCCTCTGTGCATCGCCGGCGGCATTGCCAAGCAGATCTTGGCCCGCCGGGGCGTCTATGTGGGAGCCCATCTGGCGGCTGTCGGCACGGAGGACGACGATGCCTTTCCCCTGCGCCCCACAAAAGAGCTGTTTGATGCCGTCGCCGCCAAGACCTTTCCCGTGCTGAACGACCAGGCGGGAGCGCGGATGCAGGCGCTGATCCTGGCGGCCCGGGAGGCCCAGGACTCCGTGGGCGGCATCATCGAGTGCGCGGCCACCGGCCTTCCCGCCGGGCTGGGCGATCCCATGTTTGACGGCATCGAAAACCGGCTGGCGGCGGCGCTCTTCGGCGTTCCCGCCGTCAAGGGCGTGGAATTCGGGCTGGGCTTCGGCTCCTCCCGGCTCCACGGCTCGGAGAATAACGACCCGTTCACGGTGGAAAACGGGGCCATTGTCACCGCATCCAACCGCTCCGGCGGCATTCTGGGCGGCATCACCACCGGGATGCCCCTCACCCTGCGGGCGGCCATCAAGCCCACGCCGTCCATCAGCCGTCCCCAGCGGACGGTCAGCCTGTCGGCCATGGAGCCAGCTGAACTGGTCATCCACGGCCGGCACGACCCCTGCATCGCCCATCGGGCAGTCCCCGTCATAGAGGCGGTGACCGCCGTTGTTTTACTAGATCTATTATTGGAGGGAAATCATGGAACTTTCTGAGATCCGCACAAAAATCGACGCTGTGGACGACCAGCTTTTACAGCTGTTCCTGGAGCGCATGAGCCTGGCGGAGGACGTGGCCGCCTACAAAAATGAACACCACCTGCCTATCCTGAACAAGGAGCGGGAGCGCGCCGTCCTGGCAAAGGTCACGGAGCGGTCCGGTGAAAAGGAGCGCTATGCCTATCACCTCTTCTCCACCCTGTTCGAGCTGGCCCGCTCCCGCCAGGCGGAGCTGATCGCCTCCCCCACCAAGGTCGCGGCCAAGGTGAAGGCCTCCCTTGCCGCCGGCAGCGAGATCTTCCCCCAGACCGGCCTGGTGGCCTGCCAGGGCGTGGAGGGCGCCAACTCCCAGGTGGCCTGCGACCGGCTGCTGCCCCGGGGCAACGTGGTCTATGTCAAGACCTTCGAGGCCGTGGTCTCCGCCGTGGAGTCCGGCTTCTGCAAATTCGGCGTGCTGCCCATTGAGAACAGCTCCAACGGCTCCGTCCGCGCGGTGTATGAGCTGCTGCAGGAGCACAACCTCTCCATCGTCCGCTCCACCCGCCTGTGCATTCGCCACGAGCTGCTGGCGCTGCCCGGTGTAAAGATGTCCGACATCACAGAGATCTACTCCCACGAGCAGGCCATCGGCCAGTGCAGCAAGTTCCTCAACGGCCTGACCGGCATCCGGGTCATCCCCTGCGACAACACCGCCGTGGCCGCCAAGATGGTGGCGGAGAGCGGCAACCGCCACGCCGCCGCCATTTCCTCCCATCCCTGTGCGGCGCTGTACGGCCTGGAGTGCATCGACGACCACATCCAGAACAGCGACAACAACTACACCCGCTTCATCTGTGTCACCAAGGACCCGGCCATCTACGCCGGCGCCAACCGCATCAGCCTCATCATCGCCTTTGAGAACCGCCCCGGCGCCCTGTATGAGCTGCTCTCCAAGCTGGCGGCGCTGGATATCAACCTGACGAAGCTGGAATCCTGCCCCGTGGCCGGCAGCGACTTTGAGTTCATTTTCTTTCTGGAGCTGGACGCCTCCGTGCAGGACCCCAGCGTGCTGGCCATGCTGGAGGAGATGGAGCGCAGCTGCGCCCAGTTCCAGTTCCTGGGCAACTACGCCGAGATCTGACCCATGGCGGAGAAGGTGTACGGCCTGCTGGGCCGAAAGCTGGGCCACAGCTGGTCTGTTCCCATCCACGCCGCGCTGGGCTGCGGCGGCTACCGGCTGATCGAACTGGAGCCGGAGCAGCTGGGGCCCTTTCTGGCCCGGCAGGATATCGGCGGATTGAATGTCACCATCCCCTACAAGCGGGATGTGATGCCCTATTGTGATGTGATCGATGAGGCCGCCCAGGCCATCGGCAGCGTCAACACCCTGGCCCGCCGGGCCGACGGAAAGCTCTATGCCTGGAACACGGACGCCGCCGGTTTCTGCTGGATGGCCCGGCGGGCGGGTGTCGAACTCTCTGGCCGCAAGGTGGTCATTCTGGGCAGCGGCGGCGCGTCCCTGACAGCCCAGGCCATGGCCCGCCGCCTGGGGGCGAGGGAGGTCGTGGTAATCTCCCGCTCCGGCGAGAACAAC
Source organism: uncultured Dysosmobacter sp. (assembly GCF_947631635.1). GTDB lineage: Bacteria > Bacillota > Clostridia > Oscillospirales > Oscillospiraceae > Oscillibacter. The sequence goes on along the minus strand of NZ_CANRMB010000001.1, from coordinate 216,897 downwards.
TACGGCAATCTGGAGCGCCACGCCGACGCGGAGATCGTGGTGAACACCACCCCGGTGGGGATGTATCCCAACAACGGAGCCGCCCCGGTGGACCTGGCGGCATTCCCCCGCTGTCAGGGCGTTCTGGATGTCATCTACAATCCCCGGCGCACCGCCCTGCTGCTGCAGGCAGAGTCGCTGGGCATCCCCTGCTCCGACGGACTGCCCATGCTGGTGGCCCAGGCCAAGGCGGCGGAGGAGCACTTCTTTGACCGGTCCATTCCAGACAGCGAGAATGCGCGCATCCTGTCCATGCTCCGGCGGGACTCCGCCAACATCGTCCTGATCGGTATGCCCGGCTGCGGCAAGACCACGGTGGGCCAGGCTCTGGCGGCCCTCACCGGCCGGGAGGCTATCGACATCGACGCGCGCATCGTATCCCGGGCCGGGTGCTCCATCCCCCAGATCTTTGCCCAGGGCGGCGAGACCTCCTTCCGGGCCCTGGAGCGGGAGGAGACGGCGGAGGCCGGAAAGCTGTCCGGCAAAATTATCCTCACCGGCGGCGGCGTGGTGAAGGACGCCCGGAACTACGGGCCGCTGCATCAAAACGGCCGCATCTACCATCTGATCCGGGACCTGAACGCCCTGCCTACCGAGGGACGGCCCCTCTCCCAGGGGGCGGACCTCTCCGCCATGTGGGCGGAGAGGGCGCCGCTCTATGCCCGCTTCCGGGATACCGCTGTGGAGAACCGCGGCACCGTCGCGGAGACCGCCGCCATGATTTGGAGGGATTTTTGTGAAAATTCTGGTACTTAACGGCCCTAACATGAACATGCTGGGCATCCGCCAGCCGGAGATCTACGGCAAGGCCACCTATGAGGACTTGAAGGCCATGATCCAACAGGAGGCCGACTCCCTGGGCGTCCAGGTCTCCTTCTTCCAGTCCAACCATGAGGGCGCTCTGGTGGACGCCATCCAGCAGGCCTATTTTGACAAGGTGGACGGCATCATCATCAACCCCGCCGCCTATACCCACACCAGCGTGGCCCTGCTGGACGCGGTGAAGGCCGTGGGCATCCCCACCGTGGAGGTCCATGTCTCCGACCCGGACAGCCGGGAGGAGTTCCGGCATGTGTCCTACATCCGCGCCGCCTGTGTGGGGACCATCCGGGGCCACGGCCTGCCGGGCTATCTGGAGGCGCTGCACCTGCTCTGCGGCGGCAGCCGGACTGCGGAGCACTGATATCCGTATATGCGCAAAGCCGCCCCGCCTGCTGGCGGGGCGGTTTTTGCGCTCCTCACAGAAAAAAGGACTGCCGCGGATTAGCGGGCTCATGATACGTCTTGGGTCGGACTTTGTTAAGGGGCATTTTGAAATTTTGTGAATAACTTTTCTGATGCGTAACTTCCATCTCCTCCAGTTTTTTGCTGCAATTGATAGATCGCACAAATTTGCTGCTTCTGATATTGCCTTCCCACGCCTCACGGCAGAAAAATATCCCGCCCGGACAACTCCGGACGGGATGTTTTTCCGTTAAGAACCCAGTGTATTGATCAGGTGCCGGATATGGATGCTCATGGCGTGGCTGGCTCCCGCCTCGTCCCGCTGGAGCAGGAATTCCAGAATGACCCGGTTGTCCGCCAGGGCGATCTCCTGCATATGCTGCCGGTTCTGTGAAATCTGCATGATCTCATTGACGGCGCTGTTGATGATCGGATAGAGCCGCCGCATATACTCATTGTGGGACGCCTTGATGATGGCCCAGTGGAACTCCTGGTCCGCCAGAGGCCAGTCGCCGTCCTCCGCTGCAATGCGCTCCATCCGCTCCGCCTTTTTCAGGATCTGGGCCAGTTCCTCGTCCGTGGCCCGCTCGCAGGCCAGCGCCACAGTGGCGGGCTCAAAGATGAGCCGCATCTCAAACAGGTCCTTGGCCCGCACGCGGGAGCGTATCCCCGCAAGACTGGTCAGGTCCAGTCCCTCGGCGGGCAGGTCCTCCGCCACAAAGGTCCCCTTGCCGCGGCGGATCTCCAGCACCCCCTGCGCCACCAGAAAGGAGATGGCCTCCCGCAGGGTGGTGCGGCTGACCTCCAGCGCCGCGCTCAATTCATTCTCGTTTGGGAGCTTGCTGCCGGGCGCATACCGGCGCTCATCCACGATCATCTCATACAGACGGTCGGATATCTGTTCCGACAGCTTTATTTTTTTGACCTCTGCCATATCGTTCCCCCATTCAGCGGGTCGTGGGACCTGCCGCAAGATCTTCCTTTCACAATATATTCCTTTTTTTCGGGAAATACAAGAATCTTCTTGACATCATACTTTTACAGTTGTACAATGACATCATACAATAAGCCAGAAGATAATACAACTATTTTTTCAATCCATATAAGGAGGACCTCTCTTGACTGCTGAATTTTGTTCCCACCGCGTCTCCATCATCACCGGGCATTACGGCACCGGCAAGACGGAATTTGCGGTAAATCTGGCGCTTTCACTGGCGGCGGACGGCGAACAGGTGATGCTGGCAGATCTGGATATCGTCAACCCGTACTTCCGCTCCCGGGAGCGAAAGGCCATGCTGGAAGAGGCGGGCATCCGCCTGATCTCCTCCTCCCAGGCCTGTTCCGACGCGGACGTGCCCGCCCTCCCGGCGGAGCTGCTGACGATCCTGGAAAACCGGGACATCCGGGGCGTTCTGGATATCGGCGGCGACCCTGTGGGCGCCAGAGTTCTGGCCCGCTTCCGGCCGAAGATCATCCAGGAGGACTACCAGCTCATCTACGTGCTCAACGCCAACCGCCCCGAGGTCCGGACCCCGGACAGCGCTGCCGCCTATCTCCGGGGCATCGAGGCCACCACCGGCCTTATCTGCACCGGCATCGTCAACAACACCCACCTGTGCGGCGAGACCACCGCAGCCGAGATCCGCAGGGGCGCGGCCCTTGCCGCCGCTGTCTCGAAGGAGACCGGCATCCCGGTCCTCTGCCACGTGGCGGAGGCGCGCTTTGCCGCCGATCTCACCGACCTGCCGGAAACCGTGTTTCCGATCAGCATTAAAATGAAAAAGCCGTGGGAATGACCGCGGCACCAGGGGAAGGAGGACCACATCACCATGTCTGCGAAAGTCACATTCAATTCCGACCGCTGCAAAGGGTGCGAGCTATGCACCACCGTATGTCCCAAGCACATCGTCGCCATTGATACGACCGTCATCAACCGCAAGGGATACCATCCCGCCACTGTGACGGACATCTCCCAGTGCATCGCATGTGCCAGCTGCGCCAAGATCTGCCCTGATTCCATCATCACCGTGGAAAAATTCTGAAAAAGGAGGTCATTATCGTGCAAAAGGAACTTTGGAAAGGCAATGAAGCCATCGCCGAGGCCGCGATCCGCGCGGGCTGCGACTGCTTCTTCGGTTATCCCATCACCCCCCAGAGCGAGGTCCCTGAATACATGTCCGTCCATCTGCCCGAACACGGCGGCGTGTTTGTCCAGTCCGAGTCCGAGGTCGCCGCCATCAACATGGTCTACGGCGCCGCGGCCTCCGGGATGCGGGCCATGACCTCCTCGTCCTCTCCCGGCATCAGTTTGAAGCAGGAGGGCATTTCATATCTGGTCGGCTCCGAGCTGCCCGCCGTCATCGTCAACTGCATGCGGGGCGGGCCGGGCCTCGGCACCATCCAGCCCGGTCAGGGCGACTACTACCAGGCCACCCGGGGCGGCGGCAACGGAGATTACCGCACCGTGGTCCTCTCCCCCTCCAACGTGCAGGAGGCTGTGGACTTCGTGCAGGAGGCCTTTGACATCGCCGACCAGTACCGCAATCCCGTCATGGTCGTCTGCGACGGTCTGATCGGCCAGATGATGGAGCCCATCGAGTGGCACCCCGTCCCCAAGCGGGACCTGCCGCCCAAGGACTGGGCCACTACCGGCCGCAAGGGCCGCGACCACCACAATATCATCAACTCTCTGTACATGGACCCCGAGGTGTGCGACCAGCACAACGCCAACCTGGCGAAGAAATACGCCCTGATGGAGCAGAACGAGCTCCGCTGGGAGGAGAAGGAGTGCGGGGACGCGGAGGTCGTCATCACCGCCTACGGCACCCCCGCCCGCATTGCCCTGACCGCCATCGAGGCCCTGCGGGCCGAGGGCATCAAGGCCGGCCTGTTCCGTCCCATCACCCTGTGGCCCTTCCCGGAGAAGGCGCTGCATGAGCTGGCGGGAAAGACCCATGTTAAGGCCTTCCTGGACGTGGAGATGAGCTCCATGGGCCAGATGATCGACGACGTGCGTCTGGCTGTGGAGGGGCAGAAGCCCATCCGTTTCCTGGGCCACGCCGGCGGCGTGATGCCCACTGTGGAAGAGATCATCGAATCGGTCAAGAAGGCCCTGAAGGAGGTGCAGTGATATGGCGATCGTATATGAGAAATCCAAAGGCCTGACGGATGCGGAACTGCATTACTGTCCCGGCTGTCACCACGGCATCATCCACAAGCTGGTGGCCGAGTCCCTGGTGGAGCTGGGTCTGCTGGACGAAGCCATCGGCGTCTGCCCCGTGGGCTGCTCCGTGTTTGCCTTTAATTACTTCTCCTGCGACATGCAGGAGGCCGCCCATGGCCGCGCTCCCGCCGTGGCCACCGGCATCAAGCGCACCCATCCCACCCAGGCCGTGTTCACCTATCAGGGCGACGGCGACCTGGCCTCCATCGGCGCCGCCGAGATCGTCCACGCCGCCATGCGGGGCGAGAAGTTCACCACCATCTTTGTCAACAACGCCATTTACGGCATGACCGGCGGCCAGATGGCCCCCACCACCCTGATCGGCCAGCGGGCCACCACCTGCCAGTCCGGCCGCACCGTGGAACAGGCCGGTATGCCCATCCGCATGGCGGAGCTGCTGTCCACGCTGGACGGCTGCGTCTACGCCGAGCGGGTCTGCGTCACCGATATCGCCAACATCAACAAGGCCAAGCGGGCCATCAAGAAGGCCTTTGAAAAGCAGATGAACCGGGAGGGCTTCACCTTTATCGAGGTCCTGTCCACCTGCCCCACCAACTGGGGCATGACGCCGCTGAAGGCCAACGCGTGGCTGAAGGAGAACATGGCGGCCTACTATCCCCTGGGTGTCATCAAGGATTCCAGCGCGGAGGTGAAGTAAGATGAAGAAAGAGATCATCATTTCCGGTTTCGGCGGCCAGGGCGGCCTGGCCATCGGCAAAAACCTGGCGGAGGCCGGCATGGCCGAGGGCCTGAACGTCACCTGGGCCCCCTCCTATGGCCCCGAGATGCGGGGCGGCACCGCCAACTGCTCCGTCGTTCTCTCCGACAAACCGGTGGGCTCCCCGGTGTTCGCCCATCCCACGGAGTTGATCGCGCTGAACGAGCCCTCTCTGGAGAAATTTGAGGCAGGCGTCCAGTCCGGCGGCACGGTGTTCGTCAACTGCGACGTGGTCACCGACAGGGTGCAGCGCGCCGACCTGACGGCCTTCTACATCCCCTGCTCCAAGATCGCCGAGGAGGTGGGCAATCCCAAGGTGAGCAACATGGTCATGCTGGGCGCCTATGTGGCGGCCACCAAGGTCCTGAAGCCCGAGACCATTGAGAAAATGATCCAGGAGATGTTCGCGGGAGCCAAAGCCAAATTCATCCCCCTGAACATTGAGGCCTTCCGGCGCGGCATGGCCTGCGTCCAGTAATCCCTCCCTTTGTGAAACTATGCGGCGGACTGACACTTTTTCGGTCAGTCCGCCGGGCTTTTTCCGCTGACAGCCGCCTTTCTGTGCATTTTAACGATTGACTTTGCCCCGCTATCAGCGTATAAAAGAGAACAAGAAATAGCGAAAAAGTCAACCGCCAAATAGACGGAGCGCACGGATCTTTGACTTTCGCCCTTTCCGCGGCGGGCGGAGACGTGGGAGAGTCTTTTTGCTGTTTTCCGCCGCGGCCTCTGATCATGGAGATCCCCCAGGAGCCTGTGCGGAGGGACAGCATGACGCGGCCTGTGTGTGGCCGTGTACCGCGCGGCCTGCCTGATAGCGTATTTTATCCAAAAGCGTCAATATCGAATTGGAAGGGAGAGTATCGCAATGTTGGATATCAAGATCACCAAAACCACTGCCCCCAAGGAAAAACCGGACGAGAGCAAGCTGGGCTTCGGCAAGGTCTTTACGGATCATATGTTCGTCATGGATTACACCGAGGGCCAGGGCTGGCACGACGCCCGCGTCGTGCCCTACGCCTCCTTCCTCCTGGACCCCGCCACCGTGGTGTTCCACTATGCCCAGGAGGTCTTTGAGGGCCTGAAGGCCTACCGTTCCACCGACAACACCATTCAGCTGTTCCGCCCCGACTGCAATGCCAAGCGGATGCAGGATTCCTGCGACCGCCTGTGCATCCCCCGGATCCCCGTGGAGGACTTCATCCAGGCTGTAAAGACCCTGGTGGAGGTCGACAAGGACTGGGTGCCCCATGTGGAGGGTGCCACCCTGTACATCCGCCCCTTCGTGTTTGCCAACGACGTGGGCCTGGGCGTGCACGCCAGCAAGCACTACATCTTCTGCATCATCTGCTCTCCCTCCGGCGCCTACTATGCCGAGGGCATCAACCCCGTCCGCATCTACGTGGAGGACGAGTACATCCGCGCCGCCCCCGGTTTGACCGGCTTCACCAAGTGCGGCGGCAACTACGCCGCCTCCATCAAGGCCGGCGATCTGGCTGCGGAGCAGGGCTTTGCCCAGGTCCTGTGGCTGGACGGCGTGGAGCGGAAGTATGTCGAGGAAGTCGGCAGCATGAACATCCTGTTCAAGATCGACGGCAAGATCTACACCGCGCCCTGCACCGGCACCGTTCTGCCCGGCGTCACCCGCCGCAGTTGCATCGAACTGCTGAAGGACTGGGGCTATGATGTGGTCGAGGAGCATCTGGCTATTGCCGACATCATGCAGGCCGGCCACGACGGCAAGCTGGAAGAGGTCTTCGGCACCGGCACCGCCGCCGTCGTCTCCCCCGTCAAGGAGCTGGACTGGAAGGGCGACAAGATCTTTATCAGCGAGGGCAAGATCGGTCCTGTCACCCAGAGGCTGTATGACACCATGACCGGTATGCAGTGGGGCAGGATCGCCGATACCAAGGGCTGGATCGATCCCATCTGCAAGGGCTGATCCTATCCATCACATGGAAGGGGGGGCCGCGCTTTGAGCGCGGCCCCCTTTTCCTCTCCCCGGTACGGGTCCGTTTTTTGGGGTCTATGCGTTCGCCAAAAGCGCCTCCAGCTCCGCCTCCGGCAGTTGGCGGATGGACAGGAGGGGAGCCGGCTCTTTTCCAAAGGGCGCGATGTGCTTTTCAAACCAGGCCACGTCGTGCCACGCGCCGCTCTTGTATCCCGCGCTGTGCCAGGTCCCGGCGCGGTGAAAGCCCATGGACAGGTGGAGCTGTTCGCTCCTCTCATTGGGTACGGTGACGATGCCGCAGACCGTCCGGACCCCCTGGAGCCGCAGGATCTCCATCAGCAGGCCGTACAGCCGCCTGCCCAGTCCCCGGGCCGTATGCTCCCTGTCCAGATAGATGGACAGCTCCGCGTTCCACTGATAGGCCGCCCGCTCCATTTGCCGGTGCGCGTAGGCGTACCCCACGATCCTGCCGTCCTCCTCGCAGACCAGATAGGGGTACGCGGCGCCGATGTCCCGGATCCGCGCCGCGAATTCCGCCTCCGTGGGGAGCCGGTATTCAAAGGTGATGGATGTGTCGATATACTGGCCGTATATGGACAACAGCGCCTGGGCGTCTGTCTCCTTCGCAAATCGAATGTGCATCTCTCTCCTCCTCAGGGACAAAAGCAGGGACGTACCGCCTTGTACGTCCCTGCCGCTCATGTTTTTGCGTGGATCTGCGCCCCGCATTTGGGACAGGTGATGATGATTTTGCCCTTTCCCACCGGAACGCGACAGATGGTCTTGCAGTTTTTGCAGGTGAAATACTTGTGCTCCTTATCCGCGTGGCGCTCTCTCGCTCCCGTCCGGCGGTTTTTCATCCGCCAGATCCTCTGCATGAATTTGGAGTTCTCCTCCCGCCGCTTATACAGGTTTTTGGAGAACATCCGGAACAGGATCAGGAACATCAGCGGCCACATCAGGATCTCGCAGACCAGCGTCGGTACATACAGCTTCGCAAAGGAACAGACGAGCTGCGCCACGAACAGGGCCAGGTATCCCCGCAGCAGCATCACGTTCATCTGGTCCATCCCGTTGCGCCCGTACATGAACCGCACAATGGCGTTTCCGACTTTCCGGAAGAAATTCATAGATTCCAGGCTCCTTTGCCGGCATCCCCCAGGGAACCGGCTTGTTTTTCTATATTTTACTCGCAAACCCCTTGACAGGCAACCACTTGTTGGCAGAATTTACAAAATGGTCATTTATTTTTTCAATTTCCTGTGCTATATTTTACCGTTGTGAAAAAATATATAAAGGAGTGCATTTCCCATGGCAAAAAAGCAATTCAAGGCGGAATCCAAGCGCCTGCTGGACCTGATGATCAACTCCATCTACACCCACAAGGAGATCTTCCTGCGGGAGATCATCTCCAACGCCAGCGACGCCTGCGACAAGCTGTGCTACCTGGCCCTCACCGACGACCAGGTGAAGATGAACCGCAAGGATTTCAAGATCGAGCTGAAAGCGGACAAGGAGGGACGGCTCCTCACCGTGTCCGACAACGGCATCGGCATGGACAGGGCGGACCTGGAGAACAACCTGGGCGTCATCGCCTCCTCCGGCTCCTATAAGTTCAAGCAGGAAGTGGGGGACGACGCCAAAAACACCGACGTCATCGGCCAGTTCGGCGTAGGCTTTTACTCCGCCTTTATGGTGGCGGACCACATCACCGTCGTCACCAAAAAATACGGCGGCGATACCGCCTATATGTGGCAGTCCTCCGGCGCCGACGGCTACACCATCGCGGAGTGCGAAAAGGACACTGTGGGCACCGACATCATCATGCACATCAAGCCCAACACCGACGATGAGAAGTACAGCGAATTTCTGGAGTCCTGGCGGCTCCAGGAGCTGGTGCGGAAGTACTCCGACTACATCCGCTTCCCCATCCGCATGGAGGTCAGCAAAACCCGGAAGAAGGAGGGCTGCCCCGACGACAAACCGGAATATGAGACCTACACGGAGGTGGAGACCCTCAACTCCATGGTGCCCATCTGGCAGCGCCGGAAGTCCAGCGTGAAGCCGGAGGAGTACAACAAGTTCTACCGGGACAAGTTCCACGACTACGCCGACCCCCAGCGGGTCATCGCCGTGTCCGCCGAGGGCGCCGTGACCTACAAGGCCCTGCTGTTCATCCCCGGCGCCACCCCCTTCGACTACTACACCAAGGAGTATGAAAAGGGCCTCCAGCTCTACTCCAACGGCGTGCTCATCATGGACAAGTGCGCCGACCTGCTGCCGGAGCACTTCCGGTTCGTCCGGGGCGTGGTGGACTCCCCCGACCTCAGCCTGAACATCTCCCGGGAGCTTTTGCAGCACGACCGGCAGCTGAAGGTCATCGCCGCCAATCTGGAGAAGAAGATCAAGAACGAGCTTGCCAAGATGCTGAAGGATGAACGGGACGCCTACGAGACCTTCTGGAAGAACTTCGGCCGCCAGCTGAAATACGGCGTGGTGGGCGAGTACGGCGCCCACAAGGACCTGCTCCAGGACCTGCTGCTGTTCTACTCCTCCACGGAGAAAAAGCCCGTCACTTTGGGCGAATATGTGTCCCGGATGAAGGAGGACCAGAAGTATCTCTACTTCGCCGCCGGCGAGAGCCTGGACAAGATCGACAAGCTGCCCCAAACCGAGGGATTGAAGGACAGCGGTACGGAGATCCTCTACTTCACCGAGGAGGTGGACGAGTTCTGCGCCCAGATCCTCCACACCTATCAGGACAAGGAGTTCCGCTCCGTGCTGGACCAGGAGATCGAAGAGGGCGCTGAGAAGAAGGCCGAGGAGGCCGCCGACGCCCACAAGGCCGCTTTCGACTTTGTGAAGGAGACCCTGGGCGACGCGGTGAAGGAGGTCAAGGCCTCCACCCGCCTAAAATCCCACCCCGTCTGCCTCACCGCCGGAGAGGGCCTGAGCTTTGAGATGGAGAAATACTTCCAGGCCGTCCAGCCGGATTCCGCCATCAAGGCCGACCGCATCCTGGAGCTGAACGTGGAGCACCCCGCCTTCCAGGCGCTGGAGGCCGCTGTCTCCGCTGACCCCGAGAAGGCGAAAAAGTACGCCTCTCTGCTGTATAACCAGGCCCTGCTGATCGCGGGCCTGCCCCTGGAGGACCCCTCCGGGTACACGGACCTGGTGTGCGAGCTGATGAAATGATCCGTTAAAAACATCAAACGAGCCGGTATGCTAAACGCATACCGGCTCGTTTTACGTTCCGTTCTCCGGATCTTCCAGCCGCTTTTCCAGGCACACCAGATGTACATCCGGGATGCCGTTGAACACACAGGGAACAACGCCCGCCTCCCGGTAGCCCAGTTTCTGATACAGCGCCCGGGCGGCGGTGTTAATCTCATTCGTATCCATCCGCAGATACCGGCAGCCCTTTTCAAGCGCATACTGCTCATAAAACCCGACAAACTGCTCCCCGTATCCCCGGCGCGAACAGCTGGGATGGACCGCCAGCGTATGGAGGACCATCACCTGCTCCTCCGGCGCCTGATACAACCAGCCGCAGCCGGCGTATGCGGGGACCTGCGTCCGGTCGATCTTGGCCGCCGCCACGATCGTCCCCTCCTCCTCGCACACGAAAAGCGTCTGCCGCGCGAGGGCCTCCGCCGCCGTTGCCTCTGTGGGATACACGCCTCTGATCCAGCCGATCTGCGCTCTGCCGGACTCCTCTTCTCTCAGCACCGCGTCATAGATCTGCACGATCCCGCGGATGTCAGCCTGTACCGCTTTACGGATCACCTTCCATCTTCCCCCCTTTTGGATTCAGGCCCATCTCACAGGTGATGGTCCCGCAAAAGCCGTTTCGCCTGCTCCCACAGCTCGTCGCTGACGGTCTGGACCACCGTCACCTTCCGTACCAGCTCCGGCAGGGCCTTCACCAGCTCCGCCTCCACCAGCGTCTCATTGGTCAGGTCCGCCGAGGGGCACCCGGCGCAATGGCCCAGCAGCTTGACATACAGGACCTGGTTTTCCAGGTGGTCCACCTGGATGTCTCCGCCGTGGGCCCGCATAGCGGGCCGGACCCTCTCGTCCAAAACCGCCTCGATCCGCTTCAATTCCTCACTCATGATTTTTTTCCTCCCTCTCTGCCGCTCTGGCCGCGGCGATCTCCTCCCGGATCCGGTGCCGGGTGTCGTCAAACAACAGTTCCTTGTTGTGGCGGAAGTAGGCGTCACAGCCGAAGTTCTCCACGAACCAGCTGGTGTCATAGCCCGCCGTGACCTCTGTCACGAAGATCACCAGCTCCTGGCTCTGTCCAAAGGTCTCCTCCAAAAAGCGGAAGGCGCTGTCGAATTGGACGCCGGTCCCGCTCCCCAGCGCTCCGCGCTTTTCCACCTCTCCGCCGAACCAGCTCCGCACCGCGTCCATGGCCTCCGCCGGGGCGGAGATGTCCTCCTGCTGGAGGCGCTGGCGGTAATCCTCCAGCGCGTTGATCTCCCGCTGGGCCAGATCCCGGGACTCCTTGTCCAGCCGGCCCGCCTCCCGGGCCTGCTTCAGCTTCTCCTGCCGCTGCCAGACCAACTGGGCCAGCACGGCCTGGGGCTCCGCCTCCGGGAGCTTTGCCTTGAAATCCGTCAGGGCGGCGTGGAGGGCGGTGGTCAGCGCGTCCTGCCGCCTGGTCTCCCGGGCGGCCTCCGCCAGGCGGGAGAGGACCAGTCCCATGACGGACAGCTTCTCGTCAAAGGGCGCCTCCCGCAGCTCCAGCATGGTGATGTTCTGCCACTGTCCCCGCAGGATATCGTCCACATGGTAGGTCTTTTGGTATTTGTAGTACAGCTCCAGATAGTTGGCGAAGTCCTTGGCGATGCGGGGAAGCTGGATGTACTGCTCCACCACCTCCCGGTCCGCCCGGAGGCCCAGCGTCTCATAGGCGCACAGCAGCTCGCTGAGATCCTCCCAGCCCCGGGCGGTGGCGAATTGCAGCCCGTCCACCGTGGTCTCGATGCGGTAGAAGTTCTCCTTTTTGATATCCAGATAGGAGATCACCGCGCCATGGATGCCCTTCCGGCAGGCGTACTCCTTCCACACCGCGAAGTCCTCCGCAACGTCGATGCGCTTCACCCGGTCCAGCGTCACCACGTCGAAGTCCCGGACGGACTTGTTGTACTCCGGCGGGTTCCCCGCCGCCACGATGAGCCAGCCCTCCGGCAGGCGCTGGTTGCCGAAGGTCTTGCACTGCAAAAATTGCAGCATCATGGGGGCCAGCGTCTCGGAGACGCAGTTGATCTCATCCAGAAAGAGGATGCCCTCCCGCAGGCCCGTCCGCTCCATCAGGCGGTACACCGACGCCAGGATCTCGCTCATGGTGTACTCAGTAACGGAGAACGCCTCTCCGCCGTAGGTCCGCTTCTCGATGAAGGGCAGGCCGATGGCGCTTTGGCGGGTGTGGTGGGTGATGGTGTAGGCCACCAGGCCCACGCCGTTCTCCGCCGCAATCTGCTCCATGATCTGGGTCTTTCCGATGCCCGGAGGCCCCATCAGCAGTACGGGCCGCTGCCGGACCGGAGGGATCAGGTAATTCCCCAGGGCGTCTTTCGCCAGATATGCCTTCAAGGTGTTGGCAATCTCCTGTTTTGCCTGTTTGATGTTCATATCGGTATCTCCTCTTAGAACCTGTATTCATAAGCGTTTAACACCGTCTGGGCGGGTCTTTCCCCGCCATACTGCGTTGCTTTTCCTTGCAATACACAAACTTCCTGCGTCAAAGCGCCTTGTCTGCCGGGAAAATCCCGCGCCCATCCGGCATTTCCCGCTTGTGAATGCAGGTTCTTACAATTGGGGAAGTTCATCCAGATCGATGAGATCCTCTTCCGCCGCCTCCCGGACCGCCCTCTCCAGTCCCGGCAGGTCCAGCACCAGCCGGATGGCCCAGGGCGGCATTTTGACGGACATGGGCGGCTCCTCCAGCAGCACGAAGGCCGTGTCATAGGGCGGACGCTTTTGGGGATAGACGCCCATGCCGTCGGTGAAATAGATGAGGCCCCGGAGGCTGGTGAAAACTCCCGCCCTCTGAAGCTGTTCCACGTGCCGGAACACCGGGCGGAAGTCCGTGGCGCTTCCCCCCGCCAGCTCAAAACGGTCCATATAGTCCCGCAGCTCCTCCAGGTCATGGATGGCGGTGTCGGACCGGAGCTGGTCGTCGCACTGGAGGATGCGGATGTTGACCTTGCGGGTAAATGTCTCGGTGCTGCGCAGGATGGCATAGGTGCAGGCCAAAAACTGCCGCACCAGCCGGCCGGAGGTGGACATGGAGGTGTCCACGGCGATGACGAAATCCTCGATGCGCTTGTCCTCCCTGGTCTCCGGCGGCTCCACCAGGGGCATGTTGCCGTAGAGCTGGAGGCCGTAGGTGTAGAACCCATAGTCAAAGGCGTCGCCGTCCACCGCCATGACCTCCCGGGGCACGGCGAACCGCCGCAGGAAGGCCCGGTAGTCCACATCGTCCCGGACGGCCACCCGGATCTGTTCCAGCACCGCCTGGCCACCGCTCCCCTGTCCCGCCAGCACGGTCTCCATGCCGGTCCGGGTCTTTTCCGAGAGGTCCTGCCACCGTTGGTCCTGCCGCTGGGACTGCTCCTGGCCATCCTGCTTTTCGGGGTCCCACAGCCCATGGTCATCCACCAGAAAGGCCCGTTGGAGCTGGGCCAGCTCGTATTCAGACAGGTCCAGCCGCAGCAGCCGGCGGTAGATGCCCTCGGCGGTGAGCACCGGCATCGCCCCGCGGCACTCGCCGTAGAATTTCCGCTTTGCCGGAGGGTCTCCGCCGTCCAGGCAGGGGTAGTCCAGCCCGTCCAAAATGCTCTCCACCGCCGCATCGCAGGCAAGGTCCCACAGCTCCGGGGCCTTGCCTCTCTTTTTTGCCAGGTGCCGGAGCATACAGTGGAGGATGACATGGAGATAGGCCCGGTTGGTGAACACCCGGCTGCGGAGATAGCGGTCCGCCAGCCAGTTCCCGTCGTAATAGAGGGCCTCGCCGTCTGTGGCCAGGGACAGCGTGACGCCGCCCCCCGGCTGGAAGCACAGGGCGCACAGGGCGGCGTCCAGATAGGGCAGGTTCATATACAGTTCATTCCGGGCCGTATACAGGATCTCCTGCCCGATGGCCGTGAGGTCCTTTTGCGGCGTATCCGCCATGTTTTGCGCCTCCTTCCGCTGGAAATCAGAACCAGGCGTTTGGAATGGGAAATTCAGGCGTCCGGCTCCGGCGGGGCAAAATCATTTCCCCGGCGGCATACAGTCCTTTCTCATTTCTCATCTGCTCAAAGGTCAAAGCTTTTTCCGATCCCGCCTGAAAATCGCCTGTGCTGCTCCTCCAGCAGCAGGGCCAGGGCCTCCGGCGCTTCCGACCGGCGGGCCAGCCCGCACAGCTCCGTGAGGGCCTCCCGGCTCAGCGGTGCGCGGGAGAGCAGGAACCGCAGCCCAGCCGCGTCCCGCTCCGCCAGCAGCCAGCGGGCGGCGGACAGGGCGTTTTCCCGCAGATAGGCCAGGTAATCCGCCTCCGCCCGCGCCGACAGCTCCGCCGGATACCGCAGCCGCCACCAGGCCAGCCGCATCGCGCAGTCCGCATCATGCTCCATGCCCAGCATGGGCCGCCACAGCTCGTCATAGGCTTTCAGGCTCAGCTGTTTCCGATAAAAGCAGTGGTGATAGGAATAGCCCGCGCCGCAGATATTATAGTCAAAATGGTGGGCCGGACAGTTCTCCTCATAGACCTCCACATATTCCGGGAAGATCAGCCGGGCCAGCGTCCCGTCCGTCCAGTGCAGCGTCACGTCCAGCTCCCTGGGAAGCTCGTCCGCCAAATAGGCCAGCAGCTCCCCCTCCTGTCCCGTGCAGGTGAGGTGAAAGGCGGCCAGTCCCCGGCAGTTCATCAGGGCGCCGCCGCCCCAATAGCGCACCGTGTCCCGCAGGCGGAGCGTCTTGAGGGCGGCGCAGTTGAAAAAGGCGTAATCCCCTGCCCGGAGCAGGCTGTCCGGCAGGCGGAGATCCTCCAGGCCGCTGTTGTCCCAGTCCTCCCCGTCTCCGGCGGGTCCGCAGGTGACCAGCACCTCCTCCCCCTCCGGCGGGCGGCGGCCCGGCGCCAGGGCGTGGTCCCCCAAAGCAGTCACCGGCAGGCCGAACAGCGCCTCCGGCAGGGCGGCGCGGCGGTCACAGGTGGCGGCCCGCAGAAGGGTCACGCCCGCTTCCTCCCGGCGGATGGTCAGTCTCCAGTTGTTGACGCCGCCGATGCGCTCCAAAAGCCCCGCTCCCTTTCTGTTATCTGGATATGTAGTGTATCACAAATCCCCGCGGTTTCCTAGGCCGGAAAAGAAATTTTCAAAAACCTCTTGACATTCTGTTTATACTGTATATACTGTACATGTACAGTACGAACGGAGGAACTTCCATGGAACTCATCATCCGCAACACCGTGAACCAGCCGATCTACGATCAGATCTGCGCCCAGATCAAGGCCCAGATCATCGCTGGACAGCTGGCGCCTGGGGAGGCCCTGCCCTCCATCCGGGCGCTGGCAAAGGACCTGAAGATCTCCGTCATCACCACCAAGCGGGCCTATGACGAACTGGAGGCCGAGGGCTTTCTCTTCACCGTGGCTGGCAAGGGGTGCTTTGTGGCGGAAAAAAATCTGGATATCATCCGGGAGCAGCAGCTCAAGGAGCTGGAGGGCCACCTGGCCTCCGCCGTGGACCTTGCCAAAACCTGCGGCGTCTCCCAGCCCGAGCTGCACGAAATGCTGCGTATCCTGTTGGAGGAGGAATCATGATGAACGCCATCGAGCTATCCCATATCAACAAATCCTTCGGCGGCTTTGCCATCCAGGACCTGTGCCTGACGGTGCCCAGCGGCACCATCTGCGGCCTGGTGGGCGAAAACGGCGCCGGAAAATCCACCACCATCCGCCTTTTGATGAACGCCCTGCGGCCCGACAGCGGCACCGCCCAGGTGCTGGGGGTGGATGTTACCTCCCCTGAATTTCAGGCGGTGAAGGAGGATGTGGGCGTGGTGCTGGACGAGGCCTATTTCCCCGAAGTCCTGAACGCCGCCCAGGTGGGCCGGATCATGGCGGGCACCTACCGCCGCTGGGATGCGGCGCTGTACCAGGACTACCTGCGCCGGTTCGGCCTGCCGGAAAAGAAGTCCTTCAAGGACTACTCCCGGGGCATGCAGATGAAGCTGGCCATCGCCGTGGCGCTCAGCCACCAGCCCAAGCTGCTGGTGCTGGACGAGGCCACCGCCGGACTGGACCCCATCGTCCGGGACGAGGTGCTGGACATCTTCAACGAGTTCACCCGGGAGGAGGACCACTCCATCCTGATCTCCTCCCACATCCTGTCAGACCTGGAGAAGCTGTGCGATTACATCGCCTTCCTCCACCAGGGGAAGCTGCTGTTCTGCGACGAGAAGGACCAGCTTCTGGAGACCTACGGCATCTTCACCGACAGCTCCGAGCAGCTGGACTGCCTGATGCCCGAGGCCATCGTGGCCCGGGAGGCCAACGGCTACGGCGGCGTCCGGGCGCTGGTCCGCCGGAACCTGGCCCCCAGCGGCTTCCAGCTGGAACGCCCCTCAGTGGAGGATATCATCCTGTTTTTGGTGAAAGGAGCGAAAGAAGCATGAGTGCGCTTGTAAGAAAGGACTGCTGTGTCCTGTGGAAGCAGATGCGGATCTTTTTGGTGGTCATCCTGTTCATCGCCGTGTTCAACGGGGCCTTCGGCAATGTGTTCATCGTCGTCTGGGCGTCCATGATGCCCTTCACCGCCATGGCCTACGACGAGCGGAGCAAGTGGGACCAGCTGGCGGCCATGATGCCCTATTCCGTCCGGGACATCGTGCTAAGCAAGTATGTCCTGGGCTGGCTGTGCATGGGCGCGGCGGCGCTGGCCTCCCTGGCGATCCAGGGGATCCTGACGGCTGTGCACGCTCCCATGGCATCTCTGGACCCGGTGGGGAACCTGCTGGGCCTCTGCGCCAGCGCCTGCGTCCTGGCCATCACCCTGCCCATCATGTTCCGCTTCGGCGTGGAGCGGGGCCGGCTGGTGATGTTCCTGATGATCTTCCTGGTCTGCGGCAGCGCCGGGGCCGTCAGCTCCATCGCCGTGGAGATCGGGGACGGCCTGCTGCACGTTCCTGCCCTGGTGCTGGCCGGTCTGTTCATCGCCGCCCTGGCATCGACCGCCGTCTCCCTTCCTCTTTCCATGAAGATGTACCGGAAGCGGACCTATTGAGGGAGGCAGGCGTCATGAAAAACACCCCTGCCTGCCCCAAATGCGGTTCCCGGAACATTGTCCGGATACCGGACAATCCAAACCGCCACGCCAGCGGCAACAACATCTACACCACTACGCTGACCCTGTTTGGAAAGATCCCGGTCATCCGCTATGTCTGCTGTGACTGCGGCTATGTGGAAAACTGGGTGGAGGCCCAACGGGAGCTGGAGGAAATCGGGCGGACCTTCGGCTGAACAAAAGAAGCTCCCGGATGCCAGCGCATCCGGGAGCTTTTATATTGGGATCTGTTTTGCCGGAATTTACTCTCGGCAAAACGCCTCTGCCCGCCGCGGCGGCACGTCCGCCGTGGGGACGCGAGGGGGGTGTCGAAATCGCAGTGCCGTCTTGCCGGCACTGTGATTTTTCGTATCCAGGGGGGACAAAGTCCCCCTTAGAACAGCGTTTAGCCCCACAGGGCGGACAGCATCGGAATGACCTGCTTCTTCCGGGACATGATCTTGGGCAGGAACGCGGCGTTTTCGCCGTCATTGCGGATGTTGAACGCCTGACGGATGGTGTCCTCGTCGCCCACATACAGCAGCTGGGTGCCCTCCAGCAGCACGTCGGTGATCATCAGCACCACCGTGTCCAGATGCTTGTCCTTGCGGATGCTCCGCATTTTCTCCAGGAATTCCTCTTTTCGGGCCATCAGCCGGTCGGAGTCCATGCAGGTAATCTGGCTGACCGCCAGGTCATGCCCCGCGATGTGGAATTCCTTGTAGTCCGTTAACAGCATGGCCTCCACGCTCTTGTCGTCGCCGCAGGTGGCGGAGAAGATGGCCTTGCCCAGCTCATCCAGGGACACGTTGGCAATGCGGGCCATGCGGTTGGCCACGTCGATGTCCCGCTGGGTGCAGGTGGGGGACTTGAACATGACCGTGTCGGACACGATGGCGGCGGCCATCAGACCCGCCATCTTCGCCGTTGGCATCAGGCCCTTTTCCTGGTACATGCCCGCCACGATGGTGGTGCTGCTGCCCACCGGCTCATTCCGGACATAGATGGGATTCTTGGTCTCAATATCCGCCAGGCGGTGGTGGTCCACGATCTCCAGGATCTCCGCCTGCTCCAGCCCCACAACGGACTGCGCCCTTTCGTTGTGGTCCATCAGCACCACCCGCTTCCGGCGGGGGCGCAGCAGATGGAAGCGGGACAGGGTGCCCACCACCCGCTCCTCGTCGTCCAGGATGGGATAGGCGCGGAAGCGGCTCTCCAGCACCGTGTTCTGCACATCGTCGATATAGTCGTCCAGGTGGAAGCAGACCAGGTCCTTGCTCTTGCAGATGTGGCCGATGGGCAGCGCGTGGCAGATCAGGCGCACCGTCTGATAAGCGTCATAGGGCGTGGAGATGATGCAGGTGTCCGTGTCCATATCCAGCAGCTCCTGATTCACCTCCGCCTGGCAGACCACCACGCAGTTCACCCGCAGCTGTAAGGCCCGGCGGATCATCTCCGGCTGGTCGCCGCAGATGACGATGCTGTTGGGGTCGGAGAACATCAGGTTTTCCCGCCCAGTGGGCAGGGCCACCGTCACCTCGCCGGAGACGACGTCCTTCATCTCGCCGCCCTCGTTCAGGACCTTGCCCTCCAGCACGGACAGCAGGTTGTAGACCGGCACCTCTCCCACCCGGGGATTCCGGACGGAGCTCATATCGTAGCTGGCCACGTCTCCCGCGGAGAGCATGCCATACAGGGTCCCATCCTCGTTGGCCACGGGGATGACGGAGATGCGGTGCTGCTGCATGGTCTGCCAGCCCCGGCTGATGGTGGCGGCGGCGGACAGCGTGGGCGGCGTATCGTAGTTGAGGTCCCGCACCTGGGTCCGGACGTTGGTGATGAGCTGGGGCGGCTGAAAGCCGAAGCGGTCCAGCACAATCTGCGTCTCGTCGCTGACCTGGCCCAGGCGGGCCGCCTGGTATTCCCGCTGGCCCAGCGCGTTTTTCAGGGCGGCATACGCCATGGCGGACACGATGGAATCCGTGTCCGGATTGCGGTGTCCGGTGATATAAATGGTATCCATAGATGATTCTCCTTTGGACATACTCTGATAGTTTGATTATGCTGGTTTTCAAGGGCTTTGTCAACGGTCCATCTGTGAAAAAAGCACGCGGAAACGATTGCTTCCGCGTGCTCTTTGTCATTTTTCCAGATACGCCTCGATGGCCTCGCCCATAAAGTGGGCCGTGCCGTCTCCAAAGCTGTCCAGATGCTCGGCAAAGCGGTCGTCGGCCCCATACAAACCGGCCAGGCGGCGCAGCTTTTCCCCGTCACAGCCGTTGTGGTATAGTCAATTAACTTAAAAAATCGCATGCGATTTTTTAA
Source organism: uncultured Dysosmobacter sp. (assembly GCF_947631635.1). Classification (GTDB taxonomy): domain Bacteria; phylum Bacillota; class Clostridia; order Oscillospirales; family Oscillospiraceae; genus Oscillibacter. Next base: position 197,104 of record NZ_CANRMB010000001.1, on the reverse strand, counting down.
GCGGGCGATGCCCGCTGTGCGCTTTACGCACAGCGATTGACTATGAAATGCAAATCAAGGCCGCTTCAGCGGCCTGTCACAGCGCATATGCGCTGTGACACTTGAAAAGTGAATTTATCACTTTTCAAGTTATTTGATTATACTTCGCCAGATGGTCCCGCCAGCGGATCACCAGCGCCTGAGCGGCCTCGCTGGACGGATCCCCGCGTTTTGCCTCCGCCGCGAAATCCACCAGAATGGCGTCGGCTTCCTCCTGCTCCAAACTCGCTCCAATATAACTCGCCATGTTTCCTCCTAATACACCCTCACAGGACGAGCAGGTCCTTGGGGGCCTTTGTGATATTCCGGCACCCGGTTTCCGTCAGCAGGATGACATCCTCAATGCGGACACCCATCTTTCCCGGCAGGTAGATGCCCGGCTCCGCCGAGATCACCGCTCCGGCGGGCAGCGGCTTGTCGTTCATGGGGGAGGCGTTGGGGGCCTCATGGATCTCCACGCCCACGCCGTGGCCAAAGCTGTGGCCGAAGCGCTCGCCGTACCCGGCAGCCTCAATGACGGCCCTGGCCGCGCCGTCCACCTCCCGGCCCGTGCGTCCGGCCCTGGCCGCGGCGATCCCCGCCAGCTGCGCGGAGAGCACAGTCTGATACACCCTATGCATCTCCTCCGTGGCAAAGCCCACGGCCACGGTCCGGGTCATGTCGGAGCAGTAGCCATGGTAGATACAGCCGAAGTCCATGGTCACAAACTCCCCCTGCTGGATAGTCTTTTCAGAGGGGACGCCGTGGGGCAGGCTGCCGTTGGGCCCGGAGACCACAATGGGATCAAAGGACATGTCCGACGCGCCGTAGTGGAGCATCAGATATTGGAGCCGGGCGGCGATCTCCTTCTCCGTCACGCCGGGGCGGATCTCCTCCAGGATGTCCGTCAGCGCCCGCTCCGCGATGCGCTGGGCGCCGACCATGGCCTCCAGCTCCTCGTCATCCTTGACCATCCGCAGCTGCCATAAGAGGTCCGTGGCCGGGACCAGGTCACAGGGCAGCGCCTCCCGGTAGCGCTCCCAGTCCTGGACGGTCATATAGGCATCCTCAAAGCCCATGCGGCGGATCTGGTGGGCGGCGACGGCCTCCCGGATCAGGGCCGCATAGCCGCGGCCCCGGCCGATCTCCCGCAGCTCCGCCCCCTGGACCCACCGGGCCGCGGCCTCGGTGTACCGGGAATCGGTGAAATAGTAGGCTTTTTTGCGGGTCACCAGCGCCACGCCGTCTGTTCCGGCGGAGTGGAAGCCGGAGGCGTAAAAGCGGTTGGCCTCCCCGGTCAGCAGCATGGCGTCCAGATTATTGGCCTCCAGCTGGGCTGCGATCTTTTGAAAATGATTCACTGAGGAACTCCTTTCTATCATGGGAAATTCGATGCAAAAGGGCCTCCCGGCCCATGTTTCTTTACTGCCGCTCCGCCGTCTCCGCCGCGGCCTTTACGAATCCATAGAACAGCGGGTGGGGCCGGTCGGGACGGGCACCGCGGCGGGTGTCCGGTGATGCCGCTCCGGCTCGCCGCTTGCGCGGCAACCGCCGGAGATGGCAGAAGAGCCGTCCCGACTGATATTCCTTTACTGCCGCTCCGCCGTCTCCACCGCGTCCTTTACAAATCCATAGAACAGCGGGTGGGGCCGGTCGGGACGGACACCGCGGCGGGTGTCCGGCGATGCCGCTCCGGCTCGCCGCTTGCGCGGCAACCGCCGGAGATGGCAGAAGAGCCGTCCCGACTGATATTCCTTTACTGCCGCTCCGCCGTCTCCACCGCGGCCTTTACGAATCCATAGAACAGCGGGTGAGGCCGGTCGGGACGGCTCTTGAACTCCGGGTGGAACTGGGCGCCCACGAACCAGGGGTGGTCCGGCAGCTCCACGATCTCCACCAGGCGCTTGTCGGGGGACAATCCCGCCAGGACCATGCCCTTGGCCTCCATCTCCGCCCGGAAGGCGTTGTTGAACTCATAGCGGTGGCGGTGGCGCTCGGAGATCTCCTCGGCGCCGTACAGCTCTGCGCTGCGGCTCCCCTCCGTCAGCACGCAGGGATACCTGCCAAGCCGCATGGTGCCGCCCTTCTCCGTCACATGCACCTGGTCCGGCATCAGGTCGATGACCGGATGCCGGGTCGCCGCAGAAAACTCGGAGGAGTTTGCGTCCTCATGCCCCAGCACATGGCGGGCAAATTCCACCACCGCCATCTGCATCCCCAGGCAGATGCCGAAATAGGGGATGCGGTTCTCCCGGGCATAGCGGACGGCGCAGATCATGCCCTCGATGCCCCGGTCTCCGAAACCGCCGGGCACCAGGACGCCGGTGCAGCCTGCCAGCCGCTCCGCCGCGTTGTCGTCGGTCAGATCCTCGGAATTCACCCATTCAATGTCCACGATGGCATCGTTGGCGGTGCCGGCGTGGTTCAGGGACTCCACCACGGAGAGATAGGCGTCATGGAGCTGGGTGTACTTGCCCACCAGGGCGATGCGCACCTTCCTGTGGGCATTCTTCTCCCGCTTGACCATGGCGCTCCACTCCCGCAGGTCCGGCTGGTGGGTGATAAGGCCCAGCTTGCGGCAGACCACCTCGTCCAGGCCCTCCTTGGCCATCAGCAGGGGGACCTCATACAGCGTCTCCGCCGTGGTGTTCTGGATGACGCAGTCCGGCTCCACGTTGCAGAAGAGGGCGATCTTCCGGCGGACATCCTCGGTGATGGGCTGGTCGCAGCGGCAGACCAGCACATCCGGCTGGATGCCCAGGGACAGCAGCTCCTTGACGGAGTGCTGGGTGGGCTTGCTCTTCAGCTCGCCGGAGCCGGGGATCTGCACGATCAGCGGCACATGGATAAACACCACGTCGCCGTGGGGCCGCTCCGCGGCCACCTGGCGGATGGCCTCCAGGAAGGGCTGGGACTCGATGTCGCCCACGGTGCCGCCGATCTCGGTGATGACCACGTCCACATCCTCACTGGCCATGGCGTAGACCCGGTCCTTGATCTCGTTGGTGATGTGGGGGATGATCTGGACCGTGGCCCCCAGATAGTCGCCCCGGCGCTCCCGGTTCAGCACGGACCAGTAGATCTTGCCGGAGGAGATGGAGCTGTTGCCGGACAGGTCCTCGTCCACGAACCGCTCGTAATGGCCCAGGTCCAGGTCCGTCTCCGCGCCGTCGTCGGTGACGAACACCTCGCCGTGCTGATAGGGGCTCATGGTGCCGGGGTCCACGTTGATATAGGGGTCGAATTTCTGGTTGCGCACCCGGACGCCCCGCTGCTTCAAAAGCCTTCCCAGAGACGCCGCGCAGATGCCCTTGCCCAGTCCGGAGACCACGCCGCCGGTCACGAATACGAATTTTGTCGACATGCCGCTTCACCTTTCCTTTACACACAACAGTTTTCACCTGGAAAGGGCTTTGTACCCATGAAATGGACAAAACCGCGCTTTTTGAAAAACAAAAAAGCACCGCCGGACCATTTTGCGGTGAAAAGTCCCAGCCTCTTTCGGGACTCTTCGCTGCGATCCGCGGTGTCGCTCGCCTGTTCGATTATCGCTCTGCGGCTCCCGCCGCAAACCGCCGCCAAAGCGTTTCCAAAATACTGTTTCAATATATCACCCTCTTTTTTCCTTGTCAACGGTCCTCTTTTTCCTTCGACAAAGGAAATCTCCGCATTTCGCACAAGCGCCGGAACCGCCGTGGGGCAGCGCTTTTCCCCTCTTTTCGGGCCGAATTGTAAGCAGTGCCAAATAATTTCGGATTTATTTTGTAAAAAATGACGGTTGACTTTATCCCTTTAAAGCTGTATGTTGTAAAAGTAATCTGACAGACATCTCAAACGAGAGAAAGGAGTTCCCATGATGCGCTGTATCGCTGCTCTGTCCCCGCGGCCCGCGCTGGGCTCCTATTACTTTATGAAGGTCCGCTATGCGGGCCGTTTTCAGCACGCCAAAGGGCAGTCCGTCTGAACCATGACCGTTGTATGAAGAGCGGCCCTGTTCACACGGACAGGGCTGTTTTTTATAATGTCCTTGCAAATATTACATAAGGAGATCTGAACGATGAAAAAGAAGCTGCTTGCACTCATTCTGGCAGGCGCCATGACCCTGAGCCTGGCCGCCTGCGGCGGCGAGAAGGAACCCGCTCCCGCCGAGAACACCACGCCCCCTGAGACTGAGACCCAGGAGCCTGCCGAGGCCGAGACCTATAAGGTCGGCATCTGCCAGCTGGTCCAGCATGACGCGCTGGACGCCGCCACCCAGGGCTTTATCGACGCGCTGAACGAGAAGCTGCCCGGCCAGGTGGAGATCGACAACCAGAACGCCTCCAACGACATCCCTATGTGCTCCACCATCGTCAACCAGTTCATTTCCAATGATGTGGATCTGATCATGTGCAACGCCACCCCCGCCCTGCAGGCTGCCGTGGCCGCCACCACCACCATCCCCATCCTGGGCACCTCCGTCACGGAGTACGGCGTGGCTCTGGGCATCAGCGGCTTCACCGGCACCGTGGGCGGCAACGTCTCCGGCACCTCTGACCTGGCTCCTCTGGACCAGCAGGCCGCTATGATCCAGGAGCTGTTCCCCGACGCCAAGACCGTGGGCCTGATCTACTGCTCCGCCGAGGCCAACAGCCAGTACCAGGTGGACGTGGTCAAGGCCGAGCTGGAGAAGCTGGGCTACACCGCCACCCTGTACTCCTTCTCTGACTCCAACGATCTGGCCGCCGTCACCGAGAGCGCCGCTGCCGCCTCCGAGGTGATCTATGTTCCCACCGACAACACCGTGGCCGCCAACACCGGCATCATCGACAACATCTGCCGTCCCGCCGGCATCCCCGTGGTCGCCGGTGAAGAGGGCATCGTCAAGGGCTGCGGCGTGGCGACCCTGTCCATCAGCTACTATGACATCGGCTACAAGACCGGTGAGATGGCCGCTCAGATCCTGACCGGCGAGGCCGATATCGCCAGCATGCCCATCGAGTATGCGCCCCAGTTCACCAAGAAGTACAATGCTGAGATCTGCGAATCTCTGAACCTGACCGTGCCCAGCGACTATGTCGCCGTGGAAGTCGGCTGAGATTTTTCGGCAAAATTTTTAAAAAAAGCGGGAAAGGCCTTTCCTTTCCCGCTTTTTTTTGATAAAATGTTGGTATCTATCAACACTTTTGGGGGAAGATTGTTATGAATCCAATCGCGCTTCTCAACTCGCTCCCCGGTGCGGTCTCGCAGGGACTGATCTGGGGCATCATGGCCATCGGCGTCTATCTCACCTATAAGATTCTGGACGTGGCCGACCTGACGGTGGACGGCACCATGTGCACCGGCGGCGCTGTGTTCATCATGCTGACCATGGCTGGCTGGTCCATTCCCGCCGCTCTGCTGGCCTCCTTTATCGCCGGCATGCTGGCGGGTCTCGCCACCGGCCTGCTGCACACCGCCTGCGGCATCCCCGCCATCCTGTCCGGCATTTTGACGCAGCTGGCCCTGTATTCCGTGAACCTTCGGATCATGGGAAAGGCCAACCAGCCCATCAACGCCAACAACTACCGCCTGCTGGTGTCCTCCCGGAACGTGAAGGTCCTGTCCGCGGAGAACCCCATTCTGGTGGTGGGGATCCTCTGCGTGGTGCTGATCGCCGTTCTGTACTGGTTCTTCGGCACAGAGCTGGGCTGCTCCCTCCGCTCCACCGGTTCCAACTCCGCCATGAGCCGGGCCCAGGGCATCAACACCAACTTCACCACCGTGCTGGGCCTGATGCTCTCCAACGGACTGGTGGCCCTGTCCTCCGCCCTGCTGAGCCAGTATCAGGGCTTTGCGGACGTCAGCATGGGCCGCGGCGCTATCGTCATCGGCCTGGCGGCGGTCATCATCGGCGATGTGGTGTTCGGCAAGATCTTCACCAACTTCGCCCTGCGGCTCCTCAGCGTGGTCATCGGTTCCATCATCTACTACGCCGTGTACTCCCTGGTCATCTGGCTGGGCATGAGCGGCGACGACATGAAGCTCATCACCGCTCTGATCGTAGCCCTGTTCCTGTCCATTCCCTATTGGAAGGGCAAGTATTTCAGCAATCCCGCCAAGAGAGGAGGCGCCGCAAATGTTTGAGGTCAAAAACATCCACAAGACGTTCAACGCGGGCACGGTCAACGAAAAGCACGCCCTCCGCGGCGTGAGCCTGACGCTGAACGACGGCGATTTCGCCACGGTCATCGGCGGCAACGGCGCCGGAAAATCCACCCTGCTGAACGCCGTGGCCGGCGTCTGGCCCGTGGACAGCGGCAGCATCTCTATCGACGGCATGGACCTGACCCACATGCCGGAGCACAAGCGGGCCCAGTATATCGGCCGCGTGTTCCAGGACCCCATGCAGGGCACCGCCGCCACCATGCAGATCGAAGAAAACCTGGCTCTGGCCGCCCGCCGGGGCAAGCGCCGCACCCTCCGCCCCGGCATCACCAAGGCCGAGCGGGCGGAATATATCGAGCGTCTGAAGATCCTGGATCTGGGCCTGGAGGACCGGCTCACCAGCAAGGTGGGCCTTCTGTCCGGCGGACAGCGGCAGGCGCTGACGCTGCTGATGGCCACCCTCATCAAGCCGAAGCTGCTGCTGCTGGACGAGCACACCGCCGCCCTGGACCCCAAGACCGCCGCTAAGGTGCTGGACGCCACAGACCGGCTGGTCTCAAAGGACAATCTCACTACTCTGATGATCACCCACAACATGAAGGACGCCATCGCCCACGGCAACCGGCTCATCATGATGTATGAGGGGCGCATCGTCATCGACGTCTCCGGCGAGGAGAAGAAAAAGCTGACGGTCCCCCAGCTGCTGGAGCTGTTCAGCAAAGTCAGCGGCAGCGACGAGGCTGACGACAAACTGCTGCTCTCCTAAGCCGCTGACTGGGGCCCCGCACAGCGGGGCGCGCCATCGGCGCGTACAAGCGTTTGCCCCAGGAAAACCTTGGAATGGGCGGGCTCTGCCCGGCCATTCCAGTCCTGTCAAAGGGCTCCCAGACGGCCCAGCCGTCTGGGAAACAGCGGCAGCGACGAGGCAGACGACAAACTGTTGCTCTCCTAAGCCGCTGACCAGGGCCCCGCACAGCGGGGCGCGCCGTCGGCGCGTACAAGCGTTTGCCTCAGGCAAACCTTGGAATGGGCGGGCTCTGCCCGGCCGTTCCAGTCCTGTCAAAGGGCTCCCAGACGGCCCAGCCGTCTGGGAAACAGCGGCAGTGACGAGGCAGACGACAAATTGCTGCTCTCCTGATAACCCATGTAAACGGGCGGATGGGATATCCGTCCGTTTTACTTTTTCCCATTAAATTGCAAAGGCAAATTTGTGCATTTTCACGGTTGACAATCGTCCGCTGGTTGCGTATAATGCAAAGCAATCAAACAAAAACCGATGAGCAAGAGGAGTAACCGGCAAGGCTACCTTTCAGAGAGCCGTGGGTGGTGGGATCACGGCAGAGAACTTTCCGGCGAATGGACTTGTGAGGGCAGAGCGAACGGGCTTTCGGCTTTAGTAGTATATGACGGGGACCGCACCCGTTATCAGGGCGGCACGGATGGAAGTCCGTGAGATGAGCGGGCGCTATGCGTCAACTTGGGTGGTACCGCAGGACCGAAGTCTTGTCCCAATTTTGGGATAGGGCTTTTTATTTTTTTCCAGGAGGTCAATGGACATGAAGCTTTACACAAAACGATGGCGCGGCCGGCAGTAAACAGCTTTCCCTTCCGCGCGATCTATCAACATCATAATCATCATAAAGATTGGAGAAATTACCATGAAAACTTTGAAGAAGATCACTTCCGCCGTTCTGGCGCTGACCCTTGCCCTCTCCCTGACCGCCTGCAGCGGCAAGACCGACACCCCTGACACCCCCGACGAACCCGCCAACACCGAAGAACCAGCCAAGGTCTACAAGATCGGCATCTCCCAGTACGGCGAGCACGGCTCCCTGGACAACTGCCGCGAGGGCTTCCTCCAGGGCCTGGCCCAGGCCGGTCTGGTGGAAGGCACGGACTTTGAGGTGGACTATCAGAACGCCGGTTTTGACGACGCCATCGCCACCCAAATCGGCCAGAGCTTCTCCGCCGAGGATGTGGACCTGATGGTGGGTATCGCCACCCCCTCCGCCGTGGCCTGCTTCAACGCCGCCGAGGACAAGGATATCCCCGTTATCTTCACCGCCATCACGGACCCTGTCCAGGCAAAGCTGGACGCCGGCAACGTGACCGGCACCTCCGACAAGCTCCCCGTGGAGGCCCAGCTGGACCTGATCCGCCAGCTGCAGCCCAACGCTAAAACCATCGGCATCATCTACACCACCAGTGAGCCCAATTCCGTCTCCACCATCGCTGAATACAAGGAAAAGGCCGGTGACTACGGCTTCACCATCGATGACATCGGCGTTACCGCCCAGTCCGAGGTCACTCAGGCCGCCGATACCCTGATCTCCCATGGCGTGGACGCCTTCTCCAATCTGACCGACAACAACGTGGTGGGCGTTCTCTCCGCCATCCTGGAAAAGACCGACGCGGCCGGGATCCCCGTATACGGCTCCGAGGTAGAGCAGGTCAAGATCGGCTGCGTGGCCGCCGCCGGCATCGACTATATCCAGCTGGGCATCCAGACCGGCATGATGGCCGCCAAGGTCCTCCGTGGCGAGACCACCTGCCAGGAGCTCCCCTATGAGACCATTTCCGAGTACGGCATCTATGTGAACTCCGACGCGCTGAATTCCCTGGGTGTCGTCCTGCCGGACGCTGTGGCGGAAAAGGCCGTGGAATCCACGGAAGCCTGAATTTCCCGTAAAGGAGCTGTCCCATGAAACTCGTCACTTACCGCCACGACGGCAAGGAACGGACTGGCGTCCTGACAGCGGATGAGACCGCCGTCCGCCCCCTTCCCTATGCCGACATGAACACCCTGATCGAGACCGCGCCTTTCGCAGAACTGCTCTCCGCCGCCCACGCGGCGGAGGGCGCTTCTGTGCCGTTGTCCCAGGTGTCGCTGTGCGCCCCCATCCCCCGGCCCCGGCAGGACGTCATCTGCCTGGGCATCAACTACAAGGCCCACGCCGACGAGTCCACCCGGTATGACGCCTCCGCCTTTGGCGGTGAGCGGCCCGTCCCCATCTACTTCTCCAAGCGCGTCAGCGAGGCCGTGGCCCCCGAGGGCTTTATTGAGAGCCATCCCGGCCTGGTCCAGCGGCTGGACTATGAGGCGGAGCTGGCGGTCATCATCGGCAGGACCGCCCGAAATGTGAAGGCCGCCGACGTTCAGGACCATCTCTTCGGCTACACGGTTCTCAACGACATCTCCGCCCGGCTGCTGCAAACCACCCATAAGCAGTGGTACTTCGGCAAGGGCCTAGACGGCTTCACCCCCATGGGCCCCTGCATCGTCACGGCGGATGAGGTCGCCTTTCCTCCGGCGCTGGCTATCTCCTCCCGCGTCAACGGCGAGCTGCGGCAAAATTCCACCACGGACCTGCTGATCACCGGCATTGCGGACATCGTCGAGGAGCTGTCCTCCGGTATGACCCTGCTGCCCGGCACCATCATCGCCACCGGCACCCCCGCCGGTGTGGGCATGGGCTTTGATCCCCCGAAATTTTTAAGTCCCGGCGATGTGGTGGAATGCACCATCGAGGGGATCGGCACACTGCGGAATACCGTCCGCTGACTTCCAAAAGGAGGGTTTCTCTATGCAGGACCTGCTTATCAGCACCCTGATCCAGGGACTGATCTACGCGCTGATCTCCTTCGGCGTCTACATCACCTATTCCATCCTGGACTTCCCCGACCTGGGCGTGGACGGCACCTTCCCCCTGGGCGCCGCCATCACCGCCGTGCTGCTGACAAAGGGCGTCAGTCCCTGGCTGACCCTGCCCCTCTCCATGCTGGCGGGCACCCTGACGGGCCTGTTCACCGGCTTCATCCATGTGCGGCTGAAGATCCGGAACCTGCTGGCGGGCATCATCACCATGACCGCCCTGTTCTCCGTCAATCTGCAGATTGCGGGCTCCAACCTGGCGGTGGACCGGGGCACGGACACTATCTTCACCTCCCCCGCTGTCATGGCCCTGTTCGGCAATATGACGCTGATGGGCCGGAAGCTGGTGGTCTCCCTGCTCCTGGTGGTGGTCATCAAGGTGCTTCTGGACCTGTATTTCCAGACCAAGTCCGGCCTACTGCTGCGGGCCGTGGGCGACAACGCCGGTCTGGTCACCACCCTGGCGAAGGACCGGGGCAATGTGAAGATCCTGGGCCTGGCCATCTCCAACGCCCTGGTGGCCCTGGCGGGCTGCGTGGTCTGCCATGACCTGCGGAGCTACTCCGCCACCATGGGCACCGGACAGCTGGTATACGGTCTGGCGGCGGTCATCATCGGCGTCTCCACCTTCCGCTTTTACGAGGGTTCCCGCCTGGCCCAGTTCTGCCGGAGCCGGAAGGCCCTGCGCTGGCTGGGCGCCCCCGCCGGGACCACGGCGGTCGTCGTGGGCAGCGTGCTCTATAAGCTGTGCATCCAGATCGCCCTGAGCATGGGCCTGCCCGCCAATATGATGAAGCTGATCACCGCCATGCTGTTTTTGCTGGTGCTGGTCCTTTCTGGACGGAAGGGAGAGGAGATCATCCATGCTTGAAGTACGGGACATCACAAAGATCTACAACCCCGGCACCATCACGGAGCAGCGCCTGTTCGACCGCTTTTCCCTGACCGTGGAGGAGGGCCAATTCGTGGCCATCGTGGGCAGCAACGGCAGCGGCAAGACCTCCCTGCTGAATATCATCTGCGGCTCCATCCCCATTGAGGGCGGCGACGTGCTGGTGGGCGGCAAGAGCATCTCCAAACTGAAGGACTTCCAGCGCTACGCCACCATGGGCCGGGTGTATCAAAACCCGGCGGCCGGCACCTGCCCCAACCTGACCATGCTGGAGAACCTGTCTCTGGCGGACAACAAGGGCAAAACCTTTGGCCTGGGCCGGGGCGTGAACCGGAAGCGCGTGGACTTTTACCGGGAGCAGCTCCGCTCCCTGGGACTGGGCCTGGAGGATAAGCTGCATGTGAAAATGGGCGCCCTGTCCGGCGGACAGCGGCAGGCCGTCTCCCTGCTGATGGCCACCATGACGCCCCTCCGCTTTTTGATCCTGGACGAACACACCGCCGCGCTGGACCCCAAGACCGCGGAGATCATCATGGAACTGACCGACAAGGTGGTGCGGGAAAAGCATCTCACCGCTATGATGGTGACCCACAACCTGCGCTATGCCGTGGAATACGGCGACCGCATTCTGATGATGGACCGGGGCCATGTGGTCCTGGACCGGGCCGGGGAGGAGAAACGGAACACCTCCATGGACGATATCCTCAATATGTTCAATCAGATCTCCATCGAGTGCGGAAATTAAAAGAGAGAAAGCGGGCCGTCCCAGACGGCCCGCTCTTTTGGTGTCATATAACAGTGCCAAGCAGGCGGTCCTTTCGGACCGCCTGCTTGTTCTAGGGAAAGAGGATGGAAGTTCCTGCTTGCTTATTTCGCAGCAGCAGCCTTTTTCTTGCCGGTAATGGCGTCCATCAGGACAGCGATAGCGCCGTCGCCGGTGACGTTGCAGGCAGTGCCGAAGGAGTCCTGGGCGATGTACAGGGCGATCATCAGACCGCACATGGTCTCGTCAAAGCCCAGCATGGACTGCAGGATGCCCAGAGCGGCCATAACAGCACCGCCGGGGACGCCGGGAGCGGCGACCATGGTGACGCCCAGCATCAGGATGAAGGGGAACATCTTGCCGAAGGTGGTGGGCTGACCCATCATCATCATGACTGCGATGGAGCAGCTGGTCAGGGTGATGGTGGAGCCGGACAGGTGAATGGTGGCGCACAGGGGGCACACGAACTCCGCGATGGAATCGGACACGCCGTTCTTCTTGGTGCACTCCACTGTGACGGGGATGGTGGCGGCGGAGGACTGGGTGCCGATGGCGGTGGTGTAAGCGGGGATCATGTTCTTGATCAGCGCGAAGGGGTTCTTCTTGGCAGCGGAGCCGGCGATGGTGTACTGGAACAGCAGGATGATCACATGCAGCACGATGATGACGGCGAAGACCTTGATGAAGGAGGTCATCAGCTCAACGATGGTGCCGGCATAGGCCAGCTTGGCGAAGATGCCGTACACGTGGAAGGGCAGCAGGGGGATGACGACGCTGGCGACCAGCTTGCTGATGATCTCGGAGAAATCATTCACAGCGTTCTTCAGGGCGTCGTTCTTGATAACGGCCATGCCCAGGCCCAGGATGAAGGCCATCAGCAGAGCGGTCATAACGCCCATGACGGGAGGCATCTCGATGGTGAACAGAGAGCTGACCACGGTCTCCTCAGCGTTCTCAGCGTCGGCCATGAACATGTCGGCGTGGACCAGCATGGGGAACAGCAGCTTGTCAACCACAAAGGCCAGCGTGCCGGCGATGATGGTGGACGCATAGGCGATACCGGTGGTCTGGGCCAGGGTCTTGCCGGCTCCGGCGCCCAGGTCTGCAATGCCGGGGGCCACGAAGCCGATGATGATCAGAGGAATGACGAAGTTCAGGAAATTGCCAAAGATGCTGTTGTAGGTAGCACCGATGCGGATGATGATCTCACCGATGTTTCCCATGGGCTGGGCAACGAAACCGACGACGATACCGAGGACGATCGCGATGACCAGTTTGGGCAGCAAGCCCAGCTTTTTCTTCTTTTCCATGTTTTCCTTTGGTCCCCGGCCTTTCTCTCCAGGGACCCCCTCCTTATTATTTTTATTAATTGCCGAACCAGCTCTTACTTGTCCAGCAAAGAATAACCCTTGGAGGACAGCGCCTCCTTGATCTGCGCCACATGCTCGGCGTTGCGGGTCTCCAGGACCATGGACACGATGCAGGCGCCCACGTCGGAATCCTTGTCCTCACGGGCGTGGCTGACGCTCAGGATGTTGGCGCCGCAGTCAGAGACCACCTGGAGCACCTGGATCAGGCTGCCGGGCTTATCCACGACCTTGGTGGAGATCTCGGCGATACGGCCGGACTTGGTCAGGCCCTTGGTGATGATGCGGGACAGGGTGGTGACGTCCACGTTGCCGCCGGACACCACGCACACGGTCTTCTTGGAAGAGGTATCCACCTTACCGAACATGCAGGCTGCCACGGTGGTGGCGCCGGCGCCCTCGGCAACGGTCTTCTGGCCCTCCATCAGCGCCAGGATGGCGGCGGCGATCTCGTCCTCGGTGACGGTGACGATCTCGTCCACGTACTTCTGGCACATCTCGAAGGTCATATCGCCGGGGGTCAGGACGTGGATGCCGTCGGCCAGGGTGTCGCCGTCGGGCACCGTGGTGACCTTGCCGGCCTTGCGGGACTCAAACATGGAGGGCACGGTGGCCGCCTGAACGCCGATGACACGGCAGGAGGGCTTCAGGCTCTTGATGGCCAGGGCGATGCCGCTGATCAGGCCGCCGCCGCCGATGGGGCAGACCACCTGCTCCACTTCGGGGAGCTGCTCTAGGATCTCCAGGCCGATGGTGCCCTGACCGGCCATGACATAGGGGTCGTTGAAGGGATGGGCGAAGGTGTAGCCGTGCTCCGCGGAGAGGCGGGCGGCCTCGCGGGCGGCGTCGTCATACACGCCGGGGACCAGGACCACTTCCGCGCCGTAGCCCTTGGTGGCCTCCACCTTGCTGATGGGGGCGCCGGCGGGCATGCAGATGATGGACTTGATGCCCAGCTTGGTGGCGGACAGGGCGATGCCCTGGGCGTGGTTGCCGGCGGAGCAGGCGATCACGCCCTTGGAGGCCTCCTCCGGGGTCAGAGAGCGGATCTTGTTGTAAGCGCCGCGGATCTTGAAAGCGCCGGTGAGCTGCAGGTTCTCAGCCTTGATGTACAGATTTTCGCCGATCCTCGGCGCGCTCTCCAGAGGCGTCCGCCGGGCGATCCCCTTCAGCGCGGTCTGCGCCTCCTGGATCATTTCCAAAGTCAGCATAAAAAAACCTCCCAAATAAGTATTTATTCACTCCTGTGTTTTGCGGTCCATATGTCGCTGCTGCGGGGAAATGCATTCGTCGTTTTCATTAAACTTTTGAGGGGTATCCCAAAAGTTTTTATATGTTTTGTTTTCAGTCCACAGTCAATGAACAATTCGGGCATATTCGTCCTTTTGTCTGCTACAATTATACAAGTTGGGCTTCGCGAATACAATGCACAAATCTCCCAAATGTTTCTCATTCAAATACTGCTTTTTGACGAAACGTCTTTCTGTCGCGTACAAATGAATGCTATCTGCAAATAGATGAATGTTTCGCCCCCGGCCGCTGCTTTCCTCTCCTTTTTCGCGCTGCCCTTCGGACGGTCCCCCGCTCCGGCCGCTCTCTGCCGCCGGAGGCAGAAAAACAGGGCGGAGCCATCCGCAAAAAACGGTCATGGCTCCGCCATCTGTCCATTTTGTCCTCGCATACTGGATGTCTGCTGTGTGTATAAAGCGCTATGGTTCCCGCAGCAGTTCGTCCGCTGTGACGCCCAGGGCCTGAGCGATCACCTTCAATTCGATATCCGAGACCGTCCGCTTTCCGCACTCCATGCGCTGGACCGCGTTCTTGTCCACATCCAGTCCCAGGAGCTGCAGCCGCCCCGCAAATCCCGCCTGTGAGCATTTGGGACGCAGCTCTTTTCTCATGCGCCGGATATTCCTTCCGCAGATGTTTGCCCGGCCATCGGCCGTTTTGGCTTTGTGCATACAACTCACCGCCTCTTCCGCCTGTCAGCTGGGTGTCACTCCGCAAGCAGGTCGTCCGTCGTGACGCCCAGCGCCTGGGCGATCGCCTTTAATTCAATGTCCGTAACAAAGCGGTTCCCGCTCTCAATGCACTGCACGGTATTCTTGGTAACTTCCAGTCCCAGCAGCTGCAATTTGTCGGCAAACGCCTTTTGGGAACACCTGGGGCGCATTGCCATGCGCAGTTTTGCGATCTTCAGCCCGCAGAGATTCAGCCGCCCGTCCGGCCCCTTCGTCTTATACATGACCATGCCTCCCTTTGACCTTTTGTGCTTGTCATTGGGGCTATTTTATGGTATGACAGGAGCAAATTTGACCAGCAGTGCTGGTCTTTTGGGAAGGAACAACATGGATGACCGACTGTTTTTTGCAGCGCATTGCAAAGATGATGGAGGAACAGGGGATCGTTTGCAGCTTTGACTGCTGTATGCCCCAGCTGGACCGGGCGTTTTGGGAGCGGCTGGCGGTGTGCCGGCGTACCGATGACCACAAGCTGTTGGAGAAAGCCGGCCTCTCCACCGTTCCGCGCCACGACTTTGGCTGAAAAAACGCCCCCTGTGCATTCCGCACAGGGGGCGCGCTTTTATTTATCTATGTCAGGCGGGCGTGTCCTCTTCGCCGAACACAGCCAGGAACGCCTCCCGCTCCATGGTCTCGTTGGCCAGCAGATACTCCGCCACCGCGTCCAGCTTGTCGCGCTGGCTCCGCAGGATGGCCTCGCACCGCTCATAGGCGGCGCCCACCACGGCCTTGACCTCATCGTCGATCTGGGCCGCCACGGCCTCGGAATAGCTGCGGCCCTGGCTCATGGTCCGGCCGATGAACACCTCATCATGGCCGGACTCAAAGGAGACCGTGCCGATCTTCTCGCTCATGCCGTAGACCGCCACCATCTTGCGGGCGATGGCGGTGGCCCGCTGGATGTCGTTGCTGGCGCCGGTGGAGATATCCCCCAGGCACAGCTTTTCCGCCACCCGGCCGCCCAGCAGCGCCACGATCTGGTCCTCCATATAGCGCTTGGAGAGGTAGGAGCGGTCCTCCTCCGGCAGGGAGATGGTCATGCCGCCCGCCTGCCCCCGGGGCACGATGGTGATCTGGCTCACCGGGTCGTGGTCCGGCAGGGCGTGCATCACCACGGCGTGGCCCGCCTCATGCCAGGCGGTCAGGCGCCGCTCATGCTCCGGAATGACCCGGCTCTTCTTCTCGGGACCCGCGATGACCTTGATCTCCGCCTCTTTCAGGTCCCCCATGGTGATGAACTTCCGGTCCTTTCGGGCCGCCAGCAGCGCGCCCTCGTTGATAAGGTTCTCCAGGTCCGCGCCGGTAAATCCGGCGGTGCCCTGGGCCAGCTTTCTCAGGTCCACATCCTCCGCCAGAGGCTTTTCCCGGGCGTGGACTTTCAAAATCTCCTCCCGGCCCTTGATGTCCGGCAGGCCCACGTAGATCTGCCGGTCAAACCGGCCGGGGCGCAGCAGGGCGGGGTCCAGCACATCCGCCCGGTTGGTGGCGGCCAGGACCACCACGCCCTCATTGGCGGCGAAGCCGTCCATCTCCACCAGCAGCTGGTTCAGGGTCTGCTCCCGCTCGTCGTGGCCGCCGCCCACGCCGGTGCCGCGCTGGCGGCCCACGGCATCGATCTCGTCGATGAACACGATGGCGGGAGCGGTCTTTTTCGCCTGGTCAAACAGGTCCCGGACACGGCTGGCGCCCACGCCCACATACAGCTCCACAAAGTCGGAGCCGGAGATGGACAAAAAGCCCACGCCGGCCTCCCCGGCCACGGCCTTGGCCAGCAGCGTTTTGCCGGTGCCCGGAGGGCCCACCAGCAGCACGCCCTTGGGGATACGGGCGCCCAGGGAGATAAAGCGCTTGGGGTCCCTCAGGAACTCCACGATCTCCTGCAATTCCTCTTTTTCCTCGTCCGCTCCGGCCACGTCGTCAAAGGTGACCTTCTTGTCCTTGTCGGAGAGGGTGCGGGTCCTGGCCGCGCCGAATTTCGCCATCCGGTCGACCCCCATGCCGCCGCCCTGGGCACGGATCACGAAGAAATACCACATGACCCCCAGCAGAAGCGCGGTGAGAAGGACGGGAAGCAGAATTTCCAGCCAGTCGGTGGTGGGTGCGGGCGGGTAATCGTAGGTCGTGATAATGCCCTTTGCCTTCTGCTCCTGGATCAAGTCGTTCAGATCCTGGAAGAACAACTCAAAGTCATACATGTCATACCGGACGACCTTGCTGTGCTCCACCTCTCTGCGGAGCGTCAGGACCAGGGTGTGCTCGTTGGGGAAGTCGAAGGACTCCACATTTTCCTGCTCAAACTGCTGGCGCACCTGGGCATAGTCCAGCTGGGGCGATTTATTCTCCATCTGCCACAGCCAGCTGAAGCACGCCAGGATCACCATCGCCAGGAGCAGGAAGCTCAAATTAGATCCTCTTTGTCTTGTCAAATAGGTCCCTCCTTTGGGAGTATTGCCGTTTTCAAAATGAAATGCCCCCGGGTTCAAATTCCGGTCCCGGAGAAATGGGCCTTATTTGGAATAGACCTCCGGCTTCAGCACGCCGATGTACGGCACGTTGCGGTACTGCTGGCAGTAGTCCAGGCCATAGCCCGTTCCCACTGGGCGCCGCCCAGCGGGAGCCCTTTGGTATTCCATTGGGCCCGGCCAAAATGAATCCGGCCCGGCCCGAGGTTTTGCGTCCCGCAAAACGCTCGTACACCGTTCGGTGGTCCCGCTCTGCGGGACTGTGGTGGTCTATGGCCTTATTTGGAATAGACCTCCGGCTTCAGCACGCCGATGTACGGCACATTCCGGTACTGCTGGCAGTAGTCCAGGCCATAGCCCGTTCCCACTGGGCGCCGCCCAGCGGGAGCCCTTTGGTATTCCATTGGGCCCGGCCAAAATGAATCCGGCCCGGCCCGAGGTTTTGCGTCCCGCAAAACGCTCGTACACCGTTCGGTGGTCCCGCTCTGCGGGACTGTGGTGGTCTATGGCCTTATTTGGAATAGACCTCCGGCTTCAGCACGCCGATGTACGGCACGTTGCGGTACTGCTGGCAATAGTCCAGGCCATAGCCCACCACGAATTCATCAGGCACCACGAAGCCCGCCAGGTCCGCGGTGACGGCCTTGGTGCGGCGGGAGGGCTTATCCAGCAGGGTGACGATGGTGATGGAGGCCGCGCCCTTGGCTTTGAAGTAATCGCTCAAAAACGCCAGGGTGTTGCCGGAGTCCAGAATGTCCTCCACGATGATCAGGTGCCGCCCGGTGATATCCTGCTGGATGTCATGGTTGATCTTCACCCGGCCGGAGGACACGGTGGCGTTCTCATAGGAGCTGACCGCGATGAACTCCACATCGCTCTTCAGCTGGCAGGCCCGGACCAGGTCCGCCATGAACACGAAGGACCCCTTCAGGACGCTGAGAAACAGCGGGTCCTTGCCCTGGAACCGCTCGTACAGCTCCTCTCCCATCTCAGCGATGCGGGTCTTGATCTCCTCCTCTGTCACCAGGACCTTCAGGATGTCGTTTTCCATCTCACTTCTCATGATCGTTCTCCTCTGTTTGTTTGATTTGAATGAACCGGCAGGGCTCCCCCTCCGGCAGAAATTCCAGGTCCACGCCAAGCCGCCAGACTGCCGCCAGGCGGCCCGCCGCGCAGATGGCGGGCAGACGGTCCCGCTCCTCCGGTGCAATATGACGGTCCAGGCACAGCCGCTTGACGCTGCGCGCTCCCCGGGTCCCCGGCAGGGTCATCCGGTCCCCAGGGACACAGGGCCTCACCGTGACCTCGCCGCTTTCCGACTTGGTCCGCGCCCGCAGGGCCAGGCCCTCTCCCTCCAGGCGGTCCAGCAGGGTCAGGCGAAAGTCCCCCCACCGGAGCGTCTCTCCCGGCAGCAGCCGTGCCTCCGTCAGAGGCTGGGGCCGGGTCTCCAGGATCAGCCATCCCCGGCTGCACCGGGCGGTGACGCCGTGGGGCAGGCTGGCGCGGCCTTCCTTCCCCGGGTCCGTATGGCCCGCCATATCCAAAAGCGCCTGGAGATGAATGGCGCCGATATCCTTCCGTCCCACGCCCAGCAGGTCAAACAGCCGCAGCAGCATCCGGGGCCGCACGCTTTCCGGCGCGGCGCGCAGCTCCTCCAAGGGCAGCGCCGCTTGGCCCTTCCGCGTCTCCGCACAGGCGGTGCGGCGGCGGGCCTCCTCCTCCAAAAAGCAGTCCAGGGCCTGCAATTGGCGGGCGGTTTGGTTCATGTGCTCCACCGCCCGGGGATTCGCCTGTTTCAGCAGCGGCATCACCTGGAGCCGCAGGAAATTCCGGGCGGCGGCGTCCGGGTCGGCGTTGGTCTCGTCCTCCACGTGGGGGATGCTGCGGGCGGCGGCGTATGCCTCCAGCTCGTCACGGGAGATCTCCAGCAGGGGGCGCACGATCCCGTCCCGGCTGGGCATCATCCCGGCGAGACCGGTCAGGCCGGTGCCCCGCACCAGGTTCATAAGGATGGTCTCCGCGTTGTCGTCGGCGTGGTGGGCGGTGTAGATCCGCGCCCCGCCCTGGTCCGCCGCCGCCTCCCGCAGGAAGGCATACCGCAGCTTCCGGGCCGCCTCCTCCAGAGAGAGGCCCTCCAGCGCCGCCGCAGCCCGCACGTCTCCAGAGCCGGACACAAAGGGCACGCCGTTTTCCGCGCACCAGTCCCGGACAAAGGCCTCGTCCCGGTTCGCCGTGGAACGGAGCCGGTGGTTGAAATGGGCGGCGATCACGCGGCAGTCCTGCCGCCGGCCGCACCACCGCACCAGCAGGTCCAGCAGGCACATGGAATCCAGGCCGCCGGAGACGGCGCAGACCACCGTCTCCCCACATTCCGGCAGAAGCCGCGGGGACACCCCCGCCAGCAGGTCACTCCTCATCGTCGTAACGCCTGTCTAATGTGGAGAAGGTGGTATACTCCGGCATCCAGCGCAGCTCCACCTTGCCGGTCTCGCCGTGGCGGTTCTTCGCCACGATGCACTCGGCAATGTTGTGCTTATCAGAGTCCTCATTATAATAGTCGTCCCGGTACAAAAACAGAACGATGTCCGCGTCCTGCTCGATGGCGCCAGATTCCCGGAGGTCCGACAGCATGGGCCGCTTGTCGTCCCGCTTTTCATTGGCACGGCTGAGCTGGCTGAGGCAGATCACGGGAACGTTCAGCTCCTTGGCCATGATCTTCAGCATACGGGACATATCGCTGACCACCTGCTGGCGGTTCTCGCCGCCCCGGCTCTGCCCGCCTGCGGAGGTCATCAATTGCAGGTAGTCGATGACCACCAGGCCCAGGTTGTCCAGGCGGCGGCACTTGGCGTTCATGTCCGCCACGGAGAGCATGGGGTTGTCGTCGATCCGGATATCCATCTTATTCAAAATCGTGGCCGCGCCGGCGATCTTCTCCCAGTCGGTCTCCCGCAGGTAGCCGGTCTTAAGGCGGTTGTTCTCCACCAGCGCCTCAGAGGACAGCAGACGGGTGGCCAGCTGTTCCCGGGACATTTCCAGAGAGAACACCGCCACCGTCTTTTGGGTGCTCTTCGCCACGTTCAGGGCGATGTTCAATGCGAAGGAGGTCTTGCCCATACCGGGGCGGGCGGCCACCAGGATCAGGTCGGATTTATTCAGGCCGGTGATCTTCTGGTCCACGGCGGAGAGGCCTGTGGAAAGACCGGGCAGGTGATTCTCATTCTCGCTCATCTCGTTGAGGCGGTCCAGCACATCCGGCAGCACCTGCCGCAGGGGAACCATGTCCTGGGCGCTCTGGCCCCGGCGGATGGCGTACACCTTCTGCTCCGCGGCCTCCAGGATCTCACCGGCCTCGCCCACGCCCTCCTGCACCAGCGCGATGATGGCGTCCGCCGCCTCCGCCACGCCCCGGAGCAGGGCCTTGTCCCGGACGATGGCCACATACTCCATCACGTTGGCGCTGGTGGGGGTGATCTCCATCAGCTGGGCGAGGTACGACCGGGTGGTGTTCTCATCATAGGTGCCGGCCTTCTGCATCTCCTCGCAGACGGTGATGCCGTCGATGGGCTTGGAGTAGGAGAACATGGAATAGATGGTCTCAAAGATCTCCCGGTTCTGCCGCAGGTAAAAATCCGATGGACGCAGCTTGTCCATCACATCCTTGACGCAATTGGAGTCGATGAGCATGGAGCCGAGGACGGCTTGTTCGCCCTCCAAACTGTGGGGCCGCTGCCGGGTGAGCAGGTCTTCTATTGCCATAGAGGGAACCTCCTTTGTGGGGATACCTGGCAGGTATCCGGGGGAATGAACCCCCATTTTCTTTTCGGTCGCGCCGAAAAGAAAACGGCCGTTCACGGTCAAAAGAAAAGGCGCTTTTGGTGTCCAGCTTTGCCCCTTTGGGGTAAAGCTGGACGGACGGGAGTCGGTGGTTAGATGTGCCACCAGGTCCGGAAGTCTTCTGCCGGGTGCGCTATGCCGGATACGAAGGTATGCGTGCATGCCCGCATTTGGTGGCTTGGGGGCATATTGGGGATGGTCACTGAAAGACTTTCAGCAGTAAGCCCCGCTGCCGCTGCCTGGTCCGCATCGGAGGACAGGTCCCCCAAAAATGCGCTTCCGCAATTGGCCAGGACTTTCTCCATTGAGAGAATGGGGGGAACCCACCCACGGGGTGGGACGGAGATGTGCCGCTTTGCGGCATGGGAATGCACCCCCCATTTTCTTTGGTTGCGCCAAAGAAAACGGGCCGTGCACGGTCCAAAAGAAAAACGCTTTTGGTGTCCAACTTTGCCCCTCTGGGGCAAAGTTGGACGGACGGGAGTTGGTGGTTCGATGTGCCACCAAGTCCCGGAAGCCTTCTGCCAGGTGCGCTATACCGGGTACGGGGGTAGGAGTGCGTGCCCGCATTTGGGGGCTGGGGCACAAATGCGGGGTGGTCGACGAAAGGCTTTTACCGCTGGCCCCGTGTGTTCCGCTTCGCTACACACTACCTGGGCAGTTAAATGCGCGCCGAGTTGGGTATGAGTTCAGAACTGCGCCGCCGCAGGTTGGTGGCTTGGGGGCAAATTGAGGGTGGTCGATGGAAAGCTTTTACCTCTGGCCCCGCTGCCTGGTCCCACACAAAGCACTTCTACAAGGAATCAAAGAGCGGCAGCGAAAGGAGCCGCTGGTCCTCTCAGTCTTTGCCCGTTCCCGCAATTCCGATTCGCGTGGCGCAAGACCAAAAGATTCAGCAAGGCCATGCCCGCGCCCAACGCAGAATCTGACCTCGACCTCCATCGGTCTCTTTCTGGGGCCCCACGTCTCGTCCACACTTGGCCCTAACGGGCCAACTGTGGACACATGAGCGTCTTTTCTTTTGACCGTGAACGGCCGTTTTCTTTTCGGCGCAACCGAAAAGAAAATGGGGGTTCATTCCCGTGCCGCAAAGCGGCACATCCCCCGTCCCCGCCCCGTGGGCGGCGACCTTTTGTCCCTCGCCCGCAAGCAGCAGCGGCCTCATCCTGTTTCAGTCTCCGCTCTTTACACAGTGACAACAGTTTTGCAGAAAACACTCATGCGTTCTTTGTATGGCCAACTAAATCGTCCAATGTCACTTGAAAATAATCCGCCAAAGCGATTAGCTTATCGATTCCAGGTTCATGGATTCCCTTTTCATAGTTCTGATAGGTTCCTACGCTGACCTGCAAGTATTCTGCCATCTCTCGTTGGTAAATTCGCTGTTTTGTCCGCAGTTCTTTCAAATTTTCTGCAAACCGGTTCATCCCGCACCTCTTGACACCAGTTTTTCTATATGTTAACATATAGAAAACTTATATATGGAGTTGATTTTATGTCAGACTTAGTCCAAGTCCTTCTGGAGTATATTGAGCGCACCCGCCTGCCGGACCTGCTCCATGCAAATGGCTACTGGTCCGCCGCCCGGCTGTCGGAGTCCCGCTGGGACGCATTCCGCGAAACGCTGAGCGCAGAACAGGGCCAGCGCCTGGAGGTCCTGCTGGAACAGGAGGCCGCGCTTCAAATCAAAGAGCTGAAAGCCACCTTCCAGTCCGGCCTCTCCCTGGGCCTGGAACTAAGCCGCCTGTGATTTACTTCTCCTCAAACACGGACACATACACCGTGCCGCTGACCTCAAAGCCCAGCTTGGCCTTGACCTGGTAGGAGCCGAAGGCCTTGATGGGCTCCTCCAGCACCAGCTTCTGCTTGGGGATCTCGATGCCGTACTGCGCTTTCAGGCCGTCGGAGATCTCCTTGGTGGTGACGGCGCCGAACAGCCGTCCGCCACTGCCTGCCTTGGCGGTCAGTTTCACCTGGCACTCCTTCAGTTTTTCCACGGTGGCCTCCGCCTCGGCCTTCAGGCGGGCCTCCTCGGCCTTCCGGGCTTTTTCCTTCAGGTTCATGGTGTTGATGGCGTCCGCCGTGGCGGCGATGGCCATTTTCCGGGGCAGGAGGAAGTTGCGGGCGTAGCCCTCGGAGACCTCCACCATCTGGCCCTTCTTGCCCTGGCCCTTCACGTCCTGCTGTAAAATCACTTTCATAGGTCTTTCTCCTTCTTTTCTAATTCTTCGATCCGCTTTTCCAACTGTTCCATTCTTTCCTCCTGAGCACTCCAAACACTGATGAGCACTGCCAAAAGGAACGCGGCAAACCCGCCTGAGAGGAAAGGGTGTCGTAAGAAATCAATTAAGTTGTATCCGCCGAAAAAGAGGAACGCCTCTGCGGCGAGCGGACAGATCACAAATGTTTTGATAAATTCGTTCCTGGAAAAATCACTTATTTCTCAAAGTAGGCGTCAATGGCCTCCGTCAGCTGTTCCCGCACGGTCAACAGATCGCCGTTGGCCACCCGTCCGCCGGCGGTGGAGGAATTGCCGCCGCCGCCCAGCGCCTCCAGGATCACCTGGACGTTGATCTCCCCCAGGGAGCGGGCGGACATCAGCACGTCCTCCCCATTGCGGTAGAGCACAAAGGACGCCTTCACGCCCTTCAGCGTCAGCAGCTCATCTGCCGCCTGGGCCGCTGTCACGCGGTCCACGCCGTCCTGGGGCACCACCGCCAGGGCGATGTCCTCCCGGTACAGCTCCGCCCGGCGGATGATGTCATAGCGGGACACCATGTCGCTCAAGTCGTTCTGGAAGAATCGCTGGACGTCCACCGTGTCGGCGCCCGCCCGGCGCAGGAAGGCCGCCGCCTCAAAGGTGCGGCCGCCGGTGCGGAGGGTGAAGTGCTTGGTGTCCAGCACGATGCCCGCCAGCAGGGCCTCCGCCTCCTCCCGCATCAGGTCGGCGGGCTCCACCAGGTATTGCAGCAGCTCCGTCACCAGCTCCGACGCGGAGGACGCATAGGGCTCGTGGAAGCTGAACGCGGCGTTTTCGATGTAGCTGGCCGCCCGGCGGTGATGGTCGATGACCGCCACCCGGTTGCAGGATTCCAGCAGCTGAGGGCTCTCCACGATGTCCGGCCGGTTGGTGTCCACCACCACCAGCAGCGCGCCGGGGCGCATTTTCAAAAACGCCTCGTTGGGAGAGGTGAATACATCCTCATATTCCGGCAGCGCCCGCAGGCGGTCCAAAACGGCTTGGGCGGCGTTGCGCTCCAGGTCGATGACGATCTGGGCCTTTTTGCCCCGCTTCCGGGCGGCGCAGCACATGCCCGCGGCAGCGCCCACGGCGTCCATGTCCGCGAAGCTGTGGCCCATGACATAGACCTGCTCCGCGTCCGCCAGCAGCTCGCTGAGGGCGTTGGCCATGACCCGGGACTTGACCTTGGTGCGCTTTTCCGTGGTCTTGGCGCGGCCGCCGTAAAAGGCAAAGTCCACCTTGTTCCGCACCACAGCCTGGTCGCCGCCCCGGCTAAGGGCCATCTCCAGGGAGAGGTTGGCGTTCTTATACAGCTCCGGGATGCCGGAGGCGTCCTTGCCGATGCCGATGGAGAGGGTGGGATGGCTGCCCTCTCCCACCTTGATATCCCGGATGGCGTCCAGGACGGAGAATTTCTCCTCCACAAAGTGCTCGTAGTGCTGCTCTTCAAAAACAAAGAGGTAGCGGTCCCGCTCGGTTTTCAGCAGCAGGCCGTCGCCAGCGGCGGCCCAGTTGTTCAGCTTCTCGTCGATCTGGGCCAGCACGGCGCTGCGCTGGGTGTCCGCGCAGGCCTTCATCAGGTCCTCGTAGTTGTCCACCATCAGCAGCGCCAGCACGGGCCGGGTGGCGGTGTAGGTCTCCTTCAGCTCGTCGCCCTCGGTGGTGTCCACCCAGTAGGTGGTGGCCACCAGGTTCTGCTCCCCATTGCGGCCCTTGGCCCGGACCAGGCTCCCGTACACCCGGAAGCGGCGGCTGTTCATCAGAACGCGCTCCGGGCACTCCTGCTTGCCCTCCAGCAGCCACTGGACCGGGAAGTCCGGCACCGCGTCCTCCACCTTCATCTCAAACAGGTGCTCCCGCACGCCTGCCAGCTGGAGGAAATTCTCATTGCTCCAAATGACCTCCCCGGTGTCCGGCCGGAACACCATGATGGGCAGCGGGGAGTTGATGAGCGTGGATTTGCTGGCGGTGTCCACGCTGCCGGTCACGCTATCGATGTATTGCAGGATGCCCTGGCGGCGCTTTTTGCCCGCCTGCCGGGAATAGACATACAGCGCCAGGGTGAGGCCCCCCTCCAGGACGGCCAGCAGGGGGCTGGCCGTCACGGCGGCCAGGGAAAACAGCACCAAACAGAGGAAATACAGCTGCAAATTGGGTTCCAGCAGCCGGGAGAGTTTTTTATTATTCATATTCAAAAGCTCCTTCTACCGGAAAACATACTAATAGATTCTATTAGTATAGCAGTTTTGCGGGAAAGACGCAACCTAAAAAAGCAGCACCGCCGGTATTCAAACGGCGGTGCTGCCCGAAAAGGAGAAACGGCAGGGGCAATATCAATTTGTCCGTCTGGAGATCCGTTCCCCGGCGCGGTCCGCGCGGAGCAGGGCCAGGTTCAGCGCCAGTCCCGCCAGAGCGACCCCCGCGGCCGGCAGCCCGAGATTCTGCATCCCCACAACCTCCTGCAGTCCGCTGCCTGCAAAGGAGCCGGCGGCGATGCCAATGTTTCCGGCCACAGACAGCGTGGAGGCGCAGAGGCTGGATGCAAACGGGTACTCCCGCTCCGCCAGCGCCATCGCATAGACTTGAACGGGCGTACTCAGCAGATACATGAGCAGCGCCATCAGGAATACCGCGGCCAGCCCTGTCCAGGGCCGCCCCAGCAAAACCGGCATGCCGGCAAACAGCAGCGTCTGCAAAAGCAGGCAGACCGGCGTCCTTGTCACGCCGCCCCTGGCGCCCAGCCAGCCGGCCAGGAGGTTGCTTCCCATGCAGCACAGGCCCACGGCCATCAGCAGGAAGCTGACCGTGGTCTCCGGGCTATGGAGCACATCTGTCAGGATGGGCGTCAGGTAGGTATAGACCACATAGGTGGCGGCGTAGGCACAGATGGTCATCAGCACGCACAGGGCGTAGCGCCGGTCCCGCAGCACAGTGAACTGGTGAAAAAAGCCGGTCCCCGCCACCGGAGCCTCCGCCGTGCGGGGCAGCACCCGCGCCAGGACCGGGAGCAGAACAACGCCCAGCAGCAGGATCACGGCAAAGGTCGCCCGCCATCCCGCCAGGCGGCAGATGGTCTTGTTCAAGGGGTTCCCCAGCACAGTCGCCAGAGACATCCCCGTGTAGACCATGGCCACGGCCTGGGATGTGCGCTCCGGCGGCGCTACCTGGTGCACAAAGAGCAGTGCCACCGCAGTCAGCGTTCCGGTGAGCATGGCCGCCAGGGTCCGGGCGAGATACAGCACCCAGATGTTTGGCGCCAGCATACTCAGGGTATTGGCCGCCAGGAACAGCGCCATCAGGACCATCAGAAGACGAAACCGCGGGAGCCGGGCCGCAGCGGCCATGATGACAGGCGTACCGATGGCATACCCGGCAGCGAAAACACTCACCAGCCGTCCTGCCGCACTGAGAGAAACCCCCAAGTCCACGGCAATATCCGGCAGAATGACCACGGAGACGAACTCACAGGCCCCCACCATGACGCCCAGTCCCATCAGGGCCCATACCGCTGCCGGCATCGCATGTTTTTCCTTCATCATATCCGTTTCTCCCCTCCCCTGTGTGCGCACACAGGTTTTCTTGGACAAAAGGGGGACCGCAGTCCCCCGGCGTGTTCCCGCCATGTCTTTACAGCGTCTCCGCGTTCAGGATCGGGCTGGCGGAATAGAAGCAGTCCCGCTCCGGCGGCTTGTGCTCCGCCACCAACTGGAACAGCAGCGTCAGCGATTGATAGTTCTGGTAGGCCAGGTCCTGGTCGATGGTGAAGTCCACCAGCCCCTCCTTCAAAAACCGCTGGATCTCCGGCCCGCTGTCGTGGGACAGCACCCGGACGCTCCCGGTGCGCCCCCGGCGGCGGATGGCCTCCACGCAGGCGGGTACACTGTTGTTGGCCATGTAGACATAGCCCAGCTCCGGGTCCTCCTCCAGGGCGGTGCTGACCGCCGCGAAGGTCTTTTCGTAATCGTTATAAGTGGCGGCGATCCGGCAGTCCTCCCGCCGGAAGCCCAGCTCCTCCAGCCGCTCCAGAAACCCGTCCGCCCGGGCCTTGTGGCCTGCGTAGGCCGGACCGGCGTACACCAGCAGCAGCGGCTCTCCGGGCCGCAGGAACTTGGCGGCGATCTCCCCCGCCACCCGGCCGGCGTGGTGGGCGTCCTCGCCCACATAGCACAGGCGGGGCCCGGCCGGAATGTCGGAGTTGAAGGTCACAACGGGAATGTGCCGTTCCGCCAGCTCCGCCAGCTTTGCCCGGACCTCCCCGCAGTCAAAGGCGCACAGGGCGATCCCCTGGGCGCCGTCCTCCACGGCCCGGCCCAGCAGCCGCAGGCACTCCGCCGTGCTGTCCGGCGCGTAACTGTGCACGTCCACCGTCACATTGTAATCCCGGCGCTCCTCCCGAAAGCGGGCCACGCCCTCCGCCATGGCCTCGCCCACATACGGCACCCACTCCGGCTGGACCACCGCCAGCCGCCGGGCCGTGCCGCTGGTAGCCAAGGCGCTGGCCATCCGGTTGGGCCGGTAATCCAGCTCCTCCAGGACCTGCAGCACCCGCGCCCGCACCTCGGCCTTCACATAGGGGCGGTCATGCAGCACCCGGTCCACCGTGCCGATGGACACCCCGGCCCTTTCCGCGATCATCTTGATGGTTGCCCGCATGGGATCCGCCTCCTCCGCATTTCCGTTAACGTGCACATGATAGCATTTCCAGTGGTTTTGTCAAGCCGGTTTTCCACTTTTTGTATAGAAAGTTACCATAACGCAAAAATTTTTGTATACAAACACGGGGGACTGTGCTATACTATACCAAGTTAAGCGTCGAGGAGCTTGGCTTCTCCGCTGTTTTTTTCTTGTATTTCACCGGTCTGGAACGCGCTTTTCCCCCGGTCAAATAGATCGACAGCTCCCCATACACCCTCTCGACATGACGTGAACGAACCCCTGCCGGCGAAACGGGGCCGCGCAGGCGACGGACGTCTCTTCTTTGTGTGCGCTTTTTCGCGTATCGTGTTCTGTCCTGTTTCCGGGAGCTGCCATTACATATTTTTGAATTTAAAGGAGTTCTTTTATCTATGGCAGAAAAACTGAAAATCATCCCTCTGGGCGGTCTGAATGAGATCGGCAAGAACATGACCGTCTATGAGTACGGCGGCGAGATCATCGTGGTGGACTGCGGCATGGCCTTCCCCGGGGACGACATGTACGGCATCGACAGCGTGATCCCCGACGTCACCTACCTCATCAAGAACCGGGCCCGCATCCGGGGATTGTTCATCACCCACGGCCACGAGGACCATGTGGGCGCCATTCCCTACGTGCTCAAGCAGGTCAACATGCCCATCTACTGCACCAGCTTCACCGCCGGGCTCATCAAGCTGAAGCTGGAGGAGCATCAGCTGGTAAAGAGCACCAAGCTCATCACCGTGGAGCCGGGCAAATCCGTCCGGGCGGGCAAATTCAATGTGGAGTTCATCCACGTGAACCACTCCATCGCGGACTCCGTGGCCTTCGCCATCCACACGAAGATGGGCACCGTGGTGCACACCGGCGACTTCAAGATCGACTCCACCCCCATCGACGGGGAGGTCATAGACCTGGCCCGCCTGGGCGAGCTGGGCAAGGAGGGCGTCCTCTGCCTGTGCGCCGACTCCACCAACGTGGAGCGCCCCGGCTTCACCCCCTCGGAAAAGACGGTGGGCGCCACCTTTGTGCGGCAGTTCCAGAACTGCGACGAGCGCATCATCGTCACCACCTTCGCCTCCAACGTCCACCGCATCCAGCAGGTGCTGGACGCCGCCGCCCAGTGCGGCCGGAAGGTGGCCGTCACCGGCCGGTCCATGGAGAACATGATGAAGGTCTCCACGGAGCTGGGCTATATGAAGGTGCCCAAGAACACCCTGATGGACCTCAACAAGATCAAGGGCCTGCCCAAGAACAAGCAGATCATCGTCACCACCGGCTCCCAGGGCGAGGAGATGAGCGCCCTGTACCGCATGGCCTTCTCCACCCACAAGCAGGTGGAGCTGGGCGCGGGCGACAAGGTCATCATCTCCGCCTCCGCCATCCCCGGCAACGAGGTGACGGTGGGCCGGGTCATCAACGAGCTGTTCCGCAAGGGCGTGAAGGTGGTCTATGACAAGGCCGACATGCTCCACGTCTCCGGCCATGCCTGCCAGGAGGAGCTGAAGATCGTCCACGCCCTGACGAAGCCCCGTTTCTTCGTCCCCCTCCACGGCGAGCAGCGGATGCTGCAGATCCACAGCCAGCTGGCCCAGGACATGGGCATGGCGCGGAACCACATCGCCATCGCGGACAACGGCTCCGTCATCGAGTTCACCGCCAAGACGCTGAAGCTGGGCGGTTCCGTCCCCGCCGGTGAGGTGTATGTGGACGGCTCCGGCGTGGGCGACGTGGGCGCCGTGGTCATGCGGGACCGCAAGCGCCTGGCCGAGGACGGCATGGTGGTGGTGGTCCTTCCCATCTCCGCCCACAACGGCGACCTGCTGACGCCGCCGGAAATCGTCACCCGGGGCTTCATCTATGTGAAGGAGTCCGGGGACCTGATGAAGGAGCTGCAGACTGTGGCACTGGACGCGGCGGACGCGGTGTCCCGCAAGCGCGGGCGGGACGACGGCGAGCTGAAGGGCGCGGTGAAATCCGCCGTCAGCAGCTACCTGTTCAAAAACACCAAGCGCAGCCCCATGGTCATCCCCGTGGTGACGCGGCTGTAAGCGGACGATACGCAGAGGACGCGGAACGGTCATCCCCGTTCCGCGTCCTTGTTGCATAGGAGCGTGCAATTTTCTCAGAATTCTGCAAGTTTTTCAAAAACCTGCAAAATTTTGAAAATCCTGCAGGTTTCTGAAAATTTTATAAGTTTCTGAAAATTCTGCAAGTTTCTGCGGTTATGGTAAAGGTAATGGTAAAGGTTATGGTTAAGGTTATGGTCATGGTAAGGCAGCAGTGATGGTTACGGTTATCAAAAGCAGCCGCCATATCGATTTCCAACAGGTCTTCCTGATCACAGCGGCATTCTCTCGAAGGCCCTTTTCTTGTGATTTGCTCTTGCAATCTGCCCCAAAAGCGGTTATGATGAATCTGGAAATCAAAAATGCGGTAGCCGTGAGGTGCTGGAACCACCTCACGGCCTACGTAGAGTGTATGCGCACTCATACAAAGCGGCTCGCGCCGCACCGCAACGTTTATTATAGTGTCTTTCACCGCTTTTTACAAGCGGAAAAGGCGCTTGATTTCGTTGTGTTCGCATTTTGTCGCCTTTGACAGACGCGGTGTATGAGATCCTCATACACCGCGTTTTGATTTCCACCGGGGGCCAAGGGGGGATTTCCCCCTCTTCGGCCGCCCTCCCGGTGGAATACGGGCACGGCCCGATCAAAAGGAGGCAACTAGGATGCAAACACAACGAACCTTTTCGCACGCCGCCATGAGGGGGATCCATGAATACCACTGATCAGCCATCCGGCATCTCGCTGCTGGACTATCTGGCCCAGCAGGCAAACTGCAAATACCTCTCAGACCTCCGGTATACGGACCGTCAGCTGCTGTATATGCTCCTCACCCCGGTACCGGAGCATGCGTTCTCCCCCCGCCACTGGGCCGACGCCATGGCCTATCTCGCCGGGGTCCCCTGTGCCGCCTGCACCAAAGGGGAGCTGCTGGACTACCTGTGCCGGTGACCGCAGCGGGAACCTCCGGCCTTTCCGCCGCATAAACTGGGCGGAAAGGAGGGTTTGCCATGAAACCCTTATCCAGTGAGGCAAAGTCCTATCTGACCCGGTTTTACGAGATTTTGGATGAGATGATCCAAAACATGACCAGCGCGAAGCTGACGGACAGCATCTCCCACAACTTCATCGTCCAGATGATCCCCCACCACCGGGCGGCCATCGAGATGAGCCAAAACGCCCTGCCCCTGATCCACAGCTGCGCCCTGCGGCACATCGCGGAGCGGATCATCCGGGAGCAGACAAAGAGCATTGCGGATATGGAGGCGGCGCTGTCCCCATGCAGCTGCCCCTGCAGCCCGGAGCGGGACCGGACGCTTTACCAGCGGCGGATGGATCAGATCTACCAGACCATGTTCCGCCGGATGGGCAGCGCTCCGGAGACCGGCTGCATCGCCGCGGACTTTATGCGGGAGATGATCCCCCACCACGAGGGCGCCATCTGTATGGCGAAAAACGCCCTGAAATACGGCGTCTGCCCGGAGCTTGTCCCCATCCTGTGCGCCATCATCGTCTCCCAGGAGCGGGGCGTGCGGGAGATGAAGTCCCTGCTGCGGCAGGCAGGCCCATGCCGCTGACCCGCGAAAAGCAGACGCACGGCGTTGGCCGTGCCGCTTTCCAGCAGGCAGTCAGGAGCACCGTGGAGGCCGCCGGAAACAGCAGCCTCTGGTACATTCTCTCCATGCGTCTCCTCCGTCGATATCTGTAAAAACAGGCGCGCGGCTTCCGCCGCGCGCCTGCCGTGTTTGCATGTCACTCCGCCTTGGGGTCCTCGCTCTCAAAGACCGTCTTGGCGCTGGCGGCCAGGCCCGCCAAGCCCTGCAATTCGCTGGGGATGATGATCTTGGTGGCCTTGCCGTCCGCCACCTTCTGCATGGTCTCCAGTGCCTTCAGCTTCACCACCTGGTCGTTGGGGGCGGCGGCGTTCAGCAGCTTCAGGGAGTCGGCCATGGCCTGCTGCACCTTCATGATGGCCTGGGCCTCGGCCTCGGCGGCCATGATGCGGGCCTCCTTCTCGCCCTCGGCCCGCTTGATGGCGGCCTCCTTGGCGGCCTCCGCCTTCAGGATGGCGGACTGCTTCTCGCCCTCGGCCACCAGGATCTGGGACTGCTTGGTGCCCTCGGCCTGGAGGATGGACTCACGGCGCTCCCGCTCCGCCTTCATCTGCTTCTCCATGGCGTTCTGGATCTCCTTGGGCGGGATGATGTTCTTCAGCTCCACCCGGTTGACCTTGATGCCCCAGGGGTCCGTGGCCTCGTCCAGAATGGCCCGCATCCGGGAGTTGATGATGTCGCGGCTGGTCAGGGACTGGTCCAGCTCCATGTCGCCGATGATGTTCCGCAGGGTGGTGGCGGTCAGGTTCTCAATGGCGTTCATGGGGTGCTCCACGCCGTAGGTATACAGCTTGGGGTCCGTGATCTGGAAATAGATGACCGTGTCGATCTGCATGGTCACGTTGTCCTTGGTGATGACGGGCTGGGGGGCGAAATCCGCCACCTGCTCCTTCAGGGACACCTTTTTCGCCACCCGCTCGATGAAGGGGACCTTCAGGTGCAAACCCACGTTCCACACCGTGCGGAATGCGCCCAGGCGCTCCACCACGTAGGCCCGGGACTGCTGGACGATGACGATGTTGCTGACGATCAGCGCCAGCACAATGATGAGCAGGACCACCACGGGGAGAATGCTGAATAACAGATCCATTACTTTACCTCCACTTTTTCCTCACATGTTTTTACAAAGAGCTTGACGCCCTCCATACGCTCGATCTCCACCTGGGTCCCCGTGGGGATCACGGTGCCGTCCGCGCTGCGGGCGGTCCAGGTCTTGCCGTCCACATAGACGGCGCCGGCGGCGCGCTCGTTGTCGATGGCCTCCGTCACCCTGCCGGTCTCGCCGATCACCCGGTCCAGGTTGGTGGGGATGGCCCGCTCCCCCGCGAACTGCCGCACCAGCGGACGGGTCAGCGCCAGAGCCAGGGCGGAAACGCCAACGAACAGCACCAGCTGCACTGCCAGGCCCGCGCCCGCGATGGTTCCCAGCAGCGCGCCCACGGCGCCCGCCACGAACCAGATGGACACCAGTCCCGCCGTCGCCGCCTCCACGGCGCCGAACAGCACGATGGCGCCCAGCCAGATCCAAATCATCAGATCCACTGGTAAACCTCCTTTCGGGATCACGATATCTTTTATGATCATTTTTAGTGTATCATATCCCCATACCGAAAAACATTTCAATTCGGTTACAATTTGCGATCATATTGAAAACAGGAGCCGTCCTTTTCAAGACGGCTCCTGTTTTGACCGCTCAAGCGGCCTCTTTCGCCTTATGGGGCTCTCCGTTTCGCCGGAACAGCGCCTTAAACAAGGTGCGCACCAGCGGCTGAATGAAAAACAGCTGTGAGAAAAACGCGAAGGGGAAATTCAGGCAGACCAGCTTCAGCCAGTTGGCCAGCAGGGTCATCACATGAAAACCGGCGTAATACGGATAGTACAGCAGCGCCGCCAGAAAGCTCATGGCCGGGCACATCAGCCCCACGGTGGCGCAGATGACAGCGGTTTCCAGCATCATGGGATGGCTTGTCCGGGGATCGAACACCCGGCAGGCCAGCTTGAAGGAACAGGGACTGCCCATGGTGACCTCCAGGCCGTAGGCCAGGCAGAACTCCACCAGGACCACCGCCCAGACCGGCAGATACCGTCCAAACATGTAGACGCCGCCCTGGCTCGCAATGGCGGCCAGAACGCTGTTCGTCCCATGGAGCGCCATAAGCAGCTCGCCGTTCACAACATACAGGCTGTAAAATACATAGCCATGTACTGTGATCACAACGGTGAGCAAAGCGAAGATCATTCTTTCAAATTGGTTTCTCGGCATGACATCTCTCCTTTTTGCGCGCAAAAAAAGCACACATGGGGCTGCAGAAAGTCCGGTTACAAGGTCAGGTCCCGTAATCAGCTTTACGTGCAGATAGCACCACGTGTGTCGTCCATGCGCATATAAAATTTGTGATTTCATTTTAGAATAAGCCGCTTTTTTTGTCAAGCCGTCTACGCATTGCACATCCCGCCGTTTCCTGTTATACTGAGCTATATCAATGATGTTTTAAAAGGAGGTCCGGACCATGACACTGACGGTTCCCTGCCTGTTCGGGCTGGAAGCACTGGTGGCGGATGAGATGAAGCGCCTGCAATTGCAGAATGTCCGGGCGGAGAACGGCCGTGTCCACTGCGACGGCTCCCTGGCCGACATCGCCCGCCTGAATATCAACCTGCGCTGCGGCGCGCGGGTCCTGATGGAGTTGGGTTCCTTTCCGGCCAAGGATTTTGAAGCCCTGTTCCAGGGCGTGCTGGCCCTGCCCTGGGAGGACCTCATCCCCCGGGACGGCGAATTCCCCGTCAAGGGCTATTCCCTGAACTCCACGCTGCACTCCGTCCCCGCCTGCCAGGCCATTGTGAAAAAGGCCGCCGCCAAGCGGCTGGGAAACGCCTACGGCTGCGAGACCCTGCCGGAGACCGGCAGCCGGTACCAGATCCAGTTCGCCATCGTCAAGGACATGGCCGCGCTGTATCTGGACACCTCCGGCGAGGGCCTGTACAAGCGGGGCTACCGGGCGCAGAACATGGGCGCGCCCCTGCGGGAGACCCTGGCGGCGGCGCTGGTGACCCTGTCCCGCTACCGGGGCCGGGACCCCTTCTGCGACCCCTTCTGCGGCAGCGGCACCATCCCCATTGAGGCGGCGCTCATCGCCAAGAACCGCGCCCCCGGCCTGGACCGCAGCTTCGCGGCCCAGCGGTGGAAGAACATGGACAGCAAGCTGTGGCTGGACGCCGCCGATGAGGCGCAGGACGGGGAGTTCCACGGGACCTATGACATCTGGGGCGGCGACATCGACCCCGCCGCCGTGGCGCTGGCCCGCCACAACGCGGAACTGGCCGGAGTGGAGGACTGCGTCCGCTTTGAGACGGCGGACGCCGGAAAATTCCACCGGGACAGCCAGTACGGCCAGCTGGTGACCAATCCCCCCTACGGCGAGCGCCTGCTGGAGAAAAGGGAGGCGGAGGATCTGTACCGGATGTTTGGACACGCCCTGCGGGACCTGCCCCCCAAGTGGCGGGTCATCATCCTCTCCTCCCACACGGAGTTCGAGCGCGCCTTTGGCCGCCCCGCGGACAAAAAGCGGAAGCTGTACAACGGCATGCTGAAGTGCGACGCGTTTATGTACGGGAGGTAACGGGGCATGGAGTATGTTCCCAAGGGATGGCACTTCTTCCGTTTCATTTTGACTCCCGGGGAGCTGGCCCAGGTGCTGGAGCCCTTCCATCTGGTGAAATGCAACTGCCACGTCCCCGCGGGCTACCGGGAGACGATGCCGGAGGCCTTTCTCACCCCCTATGGCCAGCTATACGGCAAGCTGGCCCGGGGCGAGGCGCTGTCCCATGAGACGGACTGGCCGCTGATGGAGCACACCGGCCTCACCACAGACCTCTCCCGCTGCCCCTACGGCAGGGAGCACACCTTCCAGGGGCGGCAGTTCCTCCTGCCGGTCTTTCCGGAGCCCTGCGCCGCCCTGGCCCCCTTTTCTATGACGATCGACCCGGAGAGCCGCCGGGTGAGCCTGCGAAGCTCCTATGTGCAGTCTCCCCAAAACATCGTGGGCTGTGAGGCCTCCTATCCCAAGGCGATCTGCCGCCGGGAGGGCGTCTGGCAGTCCACGGCCTCCCTCCCCGGCTATCAGGACTTTCTGCTGCTGAAGCGGCGGGTGTCCGCTGTCTCCTGCGGCCTGCGGTTCGAGCTGGACGGACACGTTTACCGTCCACCTGTGAAGATCGGCCGGGCCGCCCAAAGGGATTTTCCCCGCTTTTACGCGGTGTCCCAATTCTGCAAGTAAGCGAGGTATCGCCTATGCGTCACATTTTCATCATCAATCCCTATGCGGGAAAGCAGGACCAGACCGCCCGCATCTACGGCATGGCGGACAGGCTGCGGGACGTCCACGGCCTTGACTGCGCCTGCATGCTGACGGACCGCCCCGGCGGCGCCAGCGCCATGGCCCGGAAGCTGGCGGAGACCGGTGAAGCAGTGCGCCTTTACGCCTGCGGCGGGGACGGGACCGTGTCGGAGGTGGCCAACGGCATCGCGGGCTTCCCCAACGCCGCCATGACCTGCATCCCCGCCGGTACCGGCAATGACTTTTTGAAAAATTTCGGCCCGGACAGGGTGAAATTCGCCGACGCGGAAAACCTGTGGGCGGGCGAGGTCTTTCCTCTGGACCTCATCGACTGCAACGGGCGGTACTGCGTCACCATCGCCTGCAACGGCATCGACGCCCGGGTGGCGGACAGCGTGCACCAGTTCAGCAGGGCGCCCCTGCTGAGCGGGCGGGGCAGCTACCTGGCCTCTGTGGCGGCGAATTTTCTCTTCCGCCCCATCGGGCGGCGCTGGACCGTCTGGCTGGACGGGGAAAAGCTGGAGGATGACTTTGCTCTGGTCTCCACCTGCAACGGGCGGCATTACGGCGGCGGCTCCACGCCGGTGCCCGAGGCCCGGATGGACGACAGCGTGCTGAACACCGTGCTCATCAAAAACGTCAGCAAGCTGACCTTTGCCCGGCTCTTCAGCGCCTATTCCGCCGGAGAACACAGCAAGCTCCCCCCGGAGCTGATCCAGGTGGTCACCGCCGGGGAGGTCCGCATCCAGGCGGAGCAGGACATCATCTCCTGCGTGGACGGCGAGTGCTTCCGGAGCCGCGAGGTGGTCATCCGGCTGGCGGACAAACGGCTGAACTTCTTCGGTCCCAAGGGCTGCGACCCAAACGCCACGGCCCGGTAGCGGCCCAGGGCCAACATTTACAAATTCTTCATAACTTTTGTGAAATTTCCCCTTTACAAACTCTGGTAACTGTACTATGATATCAGCGTTAGCACTCGAGAGAGTTGAGTGCTAACGCTGAATTTGTTTTCAAAATTTTTATATTCATAAGGAGGAACCCCAAATGAAACTCACTCCGCTTGCAGACCGCGTCATCCTGAAGATGGTGGAGGCCGAGGAGACCACCAAGGGCGGCATCATTCTCACCGGCTCCGCCAAGGAGAAGCCCTCCATCGCTGAAGTCATCTCCGTCGGCCCCGGCGGCATGGTGGACGGCAAGGAGGTCAACATGACCGTGAAGCCCGGCGACAAGGTCATCACCAGCCAGTACGCCGGCACCAAGGTCACCCTGGAGGACGTGGAGTACGTGGTCGTCCGTCAGAACGACATCCTGGCCATCGTCGAGTGATCGTCCCCGCGCAGCTTTTCGCCAAAGGCGAATCCCACTGGAATGGTTTTTGACGGCGTGTGCGCCGTCAGACCCGCCGCTCAGGCCGCAGACACGCAGGCGCAGTGCGTGCGCCGCGGCGGCCCGGCGGAAATCGAAACGGGGAGTCCGCTCCCCCTCTCAGGAAATTTATTGGAGGTAATCTATTATGTCTAAACTCATCAAGCGGGGCGACGAGGCCCGCAAGGCTCTGGAATCCGGCGTCAACCAGCTGGCCGATACCGTCAAGGTCACCCTCGGCCCCAAGGGCCGCAATGTGGTCCTGGATAAGAAATACGGCTCTCCTCTCATCACCAACGACGGCGTGACCATCGCCAAGGAAGTTGAACTGGACGATCCCTTTGAGAATATGGGCGCCCAGCTGGTGAAGGAAGTCTCCACCAAGACCAACGACGTCGCCGGCGACGGCACCACCACCGCCACCCTGCTGGCCCAGGCCATGATCCACGAGGGTCTGAAGAACCTGGCCGCCGGTGCCAACCCCATCGTTGTGAAGAAGGGCATGGCCAAGGCCGTTGAGGCCGCCGTGGCCGAGGTCAAGAAGCAGGCCAAGACCGTGGACGGCTCCAAGGATATCGCCCGTGTGGGCGCCGTGTCCTCCGGCGACGACGCCATCGGCGCCCTGATCGCCGACGCCATGGAGAAGGTCTCCGCCGACGGTGTCATCACCATCGAGGAGTCCAAGACCGCCGAGACCTATTCCGAGGTCGTGGAGGGCATGCAGTTCGACCGCGGCTATATCACCCCCTATATGGTCACCGACACTGAGAAGATGGAGGCCGTCATCGACGACGCCTATATCCTCATCACCGATAAGAAGATCTCCGTCATCGCCGACATCCTGCCCATTCTGGAAACGCTGGTCCAGTCCGGCAAGAAGCTGGTCATCGTGGCCGAGGATGTGGAGGGCGAGGCCCTGAACACCCTGATCGTCAACCGTCTGCGCGGCACTTTGAATGTGGTGTGCGTCAAGGCCCCCGGCTTCGGCGACCGCCGCAAGGAGATGCTGCAGGATATCGCCACCCTGACCGGCGGCACCGTCATCAGCGAGGAGGTCGGTCTGGAGCTCAAGACCGCCGACATCTCCATGCTGGGCCGTGCCCGTCAGGTGAAGGTCACCAAGGAGAACACCACCATCGTGGACGGCGCCGGCGATGCCGCCGCCATCAAGGACCGCGTTGCCCAGATCCGCTCCCAGATCGCCAACACCACCTCCGAGTATGACAAGGAGAAGCTGCAGGAGCGCCTGGCCAAGCTGGCCGGCGGCGTGGCCGTCATCAAGGTCGGCGCCGCTACCGAGACCGAGATGAAGGAGAAGAAGCTCCGCATCGAGGACGCTCTGAACGCCACCCGCGCCGCCGTTGAGGAAGGCGTGGTCGCCGGCGGCGGCACCATCTTTGTCAACGTCATCCCCGCCGTGGAGGCCCTGCTGGACACTGTGGAGGGCGATGAAAAGACCGGCGTCCGCATCGTTGCCAAGGCTCTGGAGGCCCCCATCCGTCAGATCGCCGCCAACGCCGGCCTGGACGGCTCCGTGATCCTGGAGAAGGTTCGCACCTCCGGCAAGAACGGCTACGGCTTTGACGCCTATAAGGAGGAGTACTGCGACATGGTGTCCGCCGGCATCATCGATCCCGCCAAGGTGACCCGCTCCGCTCTGGAGAACGCCGCCTCCGTCAGCTCCATGGTCCTGACCACCGAGTCCCTGGTCGCCGACAAGCCCGAGCCCCCCGCTCCCGCCCCCGCCGCTCCCGACATGGGCGGCATGTATTGATCCGCTGATCCGCGAGAAGGGGGAGGCACTGCCTCCCCCTCTCTTTTATAACTCAAAAAGTTTTTTAAATTTTTCAGGACAAGGACTTGACAAAATAGGGCAATCTCTGGTATATTAATTCGTGCCCGTCATGGGTGTTTGATTTGGCGGCATAGCTCAGTTGGCTAGAGCATGCGGTTCATACCCGCAGTGTCCCCGGTTCAAATCCAGGTGCCGCTACCAGATGTTTCTTGAAGCGCCGCAGGGCGCTTCAAGAAACATGAAACTGTGGCCCGTTGGTCAAGTGGTTAAGACACGGCCCTTTCACGGCTGTAACATGGGTTCGAATCCCGTACGGGTCACCATCCCATAAGGTGTCGTGAGGCGCGGCGCCTTATGGGCCCCAAAAATCGCATATCCGTTATGGAGGCTTAGCTCAGCTGGTTAGAGCGCCTGCTTCACACGCAGGAGGTCACTGGTTCGAGTCCAGTAGTCTCCACCAAAAAGTTCCTGATTTTGCAAGAAATCAGGAACTTTTATTTGTTTTATGCTTCTAAAAATTTTCTCCGAAACTTGGCTTTTGCGCCGACCAATACACTGACCAATACGGCGAAAGCACCCTATAGGGCAAGGCAGCACTGGGCAGGATTTCCCGTCTAGTTTTCCTTGCATTTACTGCTGGGCCGATAATACTTCAGTTAGTGCCGACACATTCTTTTTCGAGCAGAAAAAATCCCGGAGGTTCATCTCCCCCGGGATTTTTCTTTACTTCACATATGATACATCACTAATAATTTGCTCACATTCTGCAAAAGCCGATGGTGGCTCTATTTTGGCCGGAAATCCTAAAACATCTAAATTTGGGATATCTTGTTTTGCATCAACGAGAAGTGCATCAACCTCATATAAAGAATATATTTTTTGAATCTCAGCAATATCCATGTTGACCTCCTAATGTGCTATTGCCTACAAAGGCTGATAAAAGCTTTCCCATTTTGGTTTTCTATTATTTTCACCGCAGCAGTTGCAGCAAATGTATGCACATAGCAATGGTGTACACTTAACACCGCGTCTTGCAAGCATTGGTCTTCTTCCAAATCTATTATATGCAACCCAATACCTTTACAAAACGCTGCATCGAAGTGTCTTGCATGTACTTTTGAGTCAACATGTTCATTTAGTGAATTGCAGACTCTTTCAATCGTCTTGTCCCCTGCACCTTCTAACATTCCGGATGTCAGCCATTCCTTAAGCAATGTGTCAGATAAAGCGATTGCATCTGATGCCATTTTTACATATGCCGCGGGATATTTAGACAAGAGCAATCTCCAGTAATTAAAATTTCCATTACCAGCAGCCAAGTCTGCTTTTGCGTCCTCAAACTCACTCTGAATGCTATATGCTGGTATGCCATTCAACTGCGGATCGATAGGTCCAAGGCTCGACTGTTTTCCCATTACTATTTCTTTCGCCGAACAAGCAATCATTGTGCCAGCAGACATAGCTAACTGAGGCACAATTACTCGTATGTCTTTCCCAAATTTGCTACGTAGATATTTGACGATGGCTTCTGCAGCCATGGGAGATCCACCTGGAGTATGCAGGATCAAATCAAGGCTCTTTGAGCAGTCCAATCCTCGAACAGTATTCATAAAACCGTTCATATCATTATCATTAATATCTGTATTCTCAACTTGTCTTGTTAACCAGGAAGAGTAATATGCAATAGTATTTCTCCCAGTTAATTCTGACAAGCGTCTCAAATAAGAATGGCGCGTCTCATCTACTGCATTTTTTAAAGGGCTGTTTTTTATTTCATTTAAAATATCATCCCAACCAGCCAAAATACCACCCCTTATTTGTAAGCCTCTCCACAAATGGTTGCATAACATTATGCAACTATTTGTAATCATAATTGCATTATAGTCGCACTAACTCAAATCCGTCAATAGCAAGGTGGATTTTCCATCACTTTTACTGTAGGTTTTCCATCGCTTTTACTTGCTGGTAAAAAACATCTTCTTTCTACATGACCCCACCAATCACATCTCCCATGGTATCCGCTGCCTCGCGCATCATTTCCGGCGTGGCGTGGGTGTAGGTGCTCAGGGTGAATCCCGCCGAGTAGTGGCCCAGGGTGCTGGACAGGGTCTTGACATCCACGCCGTTCTTCAGAGATAACGTTGCGAAGGTATGTCTAAGATCATGGAACCGAATGTGCTCCGCGCCGATGGTTTTAAGGATCTTCTCATGGGTGTGCCGGAAGGAATCCGGGTCGAACATTCCTCCTGTCTTGGGCGACGGAAACATATACGGATTCCCCGGATGCTTCTTGTGCTCCTCTACCATTAAGTCCACCGCCTGCTGTGAAACGGGCAGGACACGGACGGAGTTCTGTGTTTTCGGCAGGCTCACTACCAGTTCTCTTTTGATGCGGTTTACCTGCTTCGTGATGGAGATCGTCCTGTTCTCCACATCCAAGTCCGTCCAGAGGAGGGCAAGGAGCTCTCCCCGCCGCAGGCCGGTGGTCAGTTCCAGATAGAAGGGTGCCAGCAGGCCGCGCTTCTCCGCTTCCATTAGGTAGGGCTTGATCTTATCTTCCGGCAGGACCTTCATCTCCCGCTTCTCCATCTTTGGCAGCTTGCAGCCCCTTGCAGGATTCACTAGAATCAGCCGCTCCGCCACCGCCTGTTCCAGGCAGTTGTTCAGCAGCGTGTGGATGCCGTGGACTACTCTGACGCTCAGGCCCTTGTTTTTCAGCTCGATGTGCTTGTATCGCTGCACCCGGCCATTCTTCTGGAGATTGTTGTAGAATTGCTGGATTTGAATGGTAGTCAGCTTATCTAGCTTAATATCGCCCAGCTCGGGGATAATGTGCTTGTCGATGTAGTTCAGGTAGTAGTCCTTGGTTTTCTCCCGAAGCCTGGGTTCGGCGTAGACCTCGTACCACATCTTCACCCAGCTTTTTACCGTGTGGGTGCCACTGCGGTTCATGTCCAGCCGCTGGCTATCCGCGATTGCTTTCTTTAGCTTCTCCTTGACCTCTGCCTGGGTCTTGCCCAGCACGTTCTTGAGCTTCTGCTTGCCGGTCTCCGGGTCATAGGCCGCCGTGTAGAAGCCCTCCCACCGGCCATCTTTCCGTTTGCGGATACTGCCCTCGCCATTGGCGCGTTTTTTTGCCATTATTCCTCACCTCTCCTTTCCCAGCTTTCACAGGCCTGCCGCTCGTCTTCCGCTTCGAAGCTGTATGGCGGCTGATCTGCCAGCAACTCTTGCTGGATGCCCTGGGCCAGACGGTAGCCGGACATGAAGCTGTTCAGGCAGGCTTCGTCCCGCAGTTCATCTTCCATGTCCGCTATCCGCAGGAGCAGTTTTTTCTCTGGCTTATTCAGTAACCGAGCAAGCTGGCTGTGTGTCCTTTTGATTTTTCTGTCCATGTATTCCATCTTTCGGGATGGGGTCTCGAACCTGTGGTACAAGGCTTTCATATAATCGCGCATCGTGTGCCACCTCCTGTCAGCGACACACAATACCATCCCCTGACCTTAATAGCCATCCCAACCGGGGAGAGTTATCAATTTGTTATCAATTTCGGATTGAACTGCTATGGGCCGCATCCGATTTTGGATGCGCCCCATCTATGGCGCTCTTATGCGTAGGGATTATGCGCTGCCGGATTGCCTACAAACAAGTAGCAGAATGCTCTGCCGTTATCGATGGTAACGCCGACGCCGACGGTATCGCAGTTTGGGTCAATCATCGTTGCCAGATGGCCGGGGGAGTTCTCCCAGTTCGCCACAGCCTTTTCGGAAATCCTTTCGGGAGCTGCAGCGGTGAACACCGTCAGATTGGAACCGAAGCCATGGGGATACCCAGATGCCGCCACAGTCTCACATTCCGCCCGGTTATTATGCTGAGTGTACAGGCGGGCAGAACATTTCTGCGCCGCATCCATGAGGGACTGATTGACTGTCAGTTCCGGAACACCGTGCTTCTTCCGTACCTCGTTGATGCACCGGATCATTTCCTCCCGAATCTCCATATCTGTCGGCTGAGAGTTGACTTCCTGCACCGGGGCGACTCCGGTATACGGCGCGTCTGTGTCAATTTGCACGCCGTCACTCCAGTACACATTGAACCCCACCTGCTGACCGATGTCCCTAAGCCGCACGAAATTGTTCCCCGCAATGTTGTAGGCCGTCATGGAGACCTGCCGGCCATCCACATAGATTTTCTGCCACGTAGGTTCTGCCACGATTCCCGCTGCGGCTTCGCTTACTAGGGCTGCGCCGATAACCATGCCCATCACCATGGCCGTGATGTTTCTCTTATCATGCTTCATGCTGATGCTCCTCTCTGTTTTGTAACACAAAGCAATACCACAACCAGAGGACAAAAGCTATATGATTTTGCGAAAGTGGTCTGTGATAAAACGTAGGCATTACCTCCGGGCGAGAGTTTCAGCGTTCAACGACAGACGCAAAACCATCACTTTCCCCCAACATTCTGATCCACCCATTCCTTGAGCTTGTCCTTCGGAATCACGATGCGGGTGCCGATCTTCAGTGCCGGGAAGCC
Source organism: uncultured Dysosmobacter sp. (assembly GCF_947631635.1). Lineage (GTDB taxonomy): Bacteria > Bacillota > Clostridia > Oscillospirales > Oscillospiraceae > Oscillibacter. The sequence goes on along the minus strand of NZ_CANRMB010000001.1, from coordinate 153,335 downwards.
CTCAGTGCGGACCAGTTCGTATGCTCCGGCGCGGGAGATGCCCAACGCTGCCGCCATCTCCAGGACCGAGAGCGTCAGCGGTAGTTCCTCATAGGATCTGAACGTTACTTTTTTCATGTAGTATCCTTTCTCCCCCGCTTCGGGAGGGGCTTTTATTTGTTATCCTTCGTTTTGTTTATCTACTTCCCCACCATCTGGTGGAGGGGAGTATCCGCAGGAGCTGCGGTCAGTCCATGTAGGGTTTCAGAAATATCTTTGAATCCGCAAAAGATTTTTCCTGTTTCGTGGAATCTTATGGTATAATTGGTCCATCACCATGACGGAGGTGTTTCTGTGAGCCGATACGACGATGCTGTGAAGAAGTGGCAGGAGTGGGAAATCCGAACCACGGCAGACCTGAACCTGCGGCTGGACAGCTTCCGCATCCTGTTCGCCTACAACTCCGGTAAAATTGAAAATGATGAGATCAATTATCACGATACCCGCGAGATTTTTGAGAACGGGAAGGTCGTCGGCTACACCGGAAGCACCCGCACGCTGTTTGAACAGCAGAACCAGAAGACCTGTTACGAGCTTTTGCAGGACAAGATCATTTCGAGAGAACCTCTCTCCATTGACCTGATCCGTACCGTTCACCGCGCTCTGACAGAAGGGACCTACGACGAGCGCCGCTACATCGTGAACGGTGAGCGCCCCGGTGACTTCTAGAGGCATGACTATGTCACCGGCAGAAACGAGGTGGGCTCTCCGCCCGATGAGGTCGAAGATGACCTTGCCGAGCTGATCGACGAGATCAACACCATCGGGCAGAAGGCTCCTCTGAGGGCCGGAGCATATTTCCATGCCCGCTTTGAAAATATTCATCCCTTTGCCGACGGCAACGGGCGTGTTGGCCGGACGCTGCTGAACTACTGGCTGATGATCAACGACTATCCGCCCATGATCATCTACGAGGAAGACCGCCGCGCCTACTACGATGCCTTGCAGGCTTATGATGAGCAGGAGAACTTAGACCTGCTGACTAAATTCTTCGAAGAGCAGACGGTCAAGACCTGGACACGGTCTATGGAGCCGAGCGACAGCGATGCTCCAAAGCGCAAGGGCCTCGGCTTTTTCATGCTGTGATTTATCTGCACCCCGCCGAATCGTCGGCGGGGTGCTTTCGCCATTCTGCGCGCCGGCTATTTTGCAATCCACTATCTCATGGTCATATTCCAGCCACCGTACTGCTGTTCCTCGTGGTCATTCTCCTTGTGGCCGTGGGCGAGGCGTTTCTCCCGTAGCTCTTGACGCCGCTTGCGGTCAACGTGGATGAGTCCTGTGCCGCTCTGCGGCAGGGAGTTGTCCTGAAAGATATTTGCCATGTGGTGGAGCAGCCTCGTCACCGCCAGGAACACCTCCGGCGCTGTCGAAGCACTTTGCCTTTCCAGGAGGCACTGTGCGTAGCTGTGTCCCTGCTCCGCCGCCCGAGTCAGCCATTGGATACCTTCCTCCTTGTCACGGTCAATGACCTTTCCTTGGAGCAGCAGCTTTCCCAGCAGATACTGCGCATGGGAATTTCCAGCCTGGGCGGAGGTGTAGATGTGGTCCATGGCTTTACGGGTATCCCTTCTTACCGATTCGCCCTTCAGATATTCCTTACCCAGACGGTAGGATGCATAGTGGCTTCCGTTGTAGGCGGCGTGTTCCAGCCACTGGATTCCAAGCTCGGAATCATGGACGCTGGCATCATCAGAGAGCAGTAGTTTTCCCATGGCATACTGGGCGGGAGCGTAACCGCTGGTGGATGCCTTGTGGAACCAGTTCATGGCCGCTTCGCTGTCTGGTATCACAAGGCTGCCATCCAGATACAGCTTTCCCATGAAGTACTGCGCATGGACATCGCCACTCTCTGCCAGCTCCCGCATACTCTCCACGGCGTCATCCCGCTCCGCCAGCGGTAAGTATTCATCCTGAACATCCACGCGAAGTGTCCAGAAGTCCCAGGACACATCTTCATCTTTGTCCACCTCATCGATCTGGCACTGATCCAGGGCTTCGTCCTCAAAGGTGATTTCTCCCAGGCGGATGGTCTCCGCCTCCTGGATGACCACGTTTTTGATCTGGCGGAATTCCTTCTGCCGTGACAGCGGCGGGCGGTGCCGCTCCTTCTCAGAATAAAAATCTTCCACCTGACTTTGCAGTTGCCACCACTTTTCGTAGCACTCGGCCACGGTCGGGAGCTGCTCCATCTGGTCCACGATCTCATCCACCAGCGCCTTCTGCTTCTTCGGAAGGTAGCCATAGGACTTCTTCCCCTTGACTGTTTCCAGCTGAAGAGCCAGCTCCTGCATGAGCCGCTCCGCCTCCGGGTGGTCGCAGATTCTGGTTCGCATCTGCTGGACCAACTCACGCATGGCTTGCCGTGCTTCCCGCACCAGCTCGTCACGGGAGACCGTTTTCTGCTCATAGAGGTGTAGCATTTCTTGCTGGAAAATATCGTTGGTGAGCTTGGATTTGATTTGGCGGATGCCGTCCGTGGAAAGATAGGCTTGGCCGGGTTTTACGGACCATGCCATCATGTGCACATGGGGATGGTCGCCCTCGTCATGGAAGGCTGCGTACCAACGGAAGTCCTGGGGCGGGATATTCATAGCGGCGGCAATATCGTTGCGGTGGGCGCGGAGAAGATTCCTCCACACCCCGGCATTGTCGTAGCCCAGCCGCTCCGCATCCTCCCGCTTCAGGGAGATGATATGCGTCCACACGTTACCTGTGTAGTTCTCCAGCTCAGCCATGGCCTTGTCCAGCTCCACGCCATCCGTGTCACCGAAGAGACCGTGGGAGCCGAGCCGCTCCGCTCTCGGCCGCGTTGCAATGTACTGCATGTAGCCATCCGATTTCTGAACGTCGCTCCAGTTTTCCTCCAACGCCTGAGAGATGAACGCCGAGGCGTTGGCCTTGGTGGGGTGCTCCTGGTAGTCACCGTACTCATCCAGCTCCCTTGCGGCAGGAAAATCCTTCATCAGTTTTACGATAAGCTGTTCCTGCTTTCTTGTTGGTGGACGGTCATTCTGGATCAACTCGACCCGCTCACGGGTGGCGATGTACTGCATGTAGCCGCCTGCCGAGTTACCGCCTCCGCATTTGATGTACGGACTTTTGACGATCAGCCTTGCCATCCGTCATCATCCTTCACGGATTCCCGCACCCGTTTTTCGAACGAGATGCGGCCATTGGTCTGCTTCACATTTCGGACGCTTTCCGCGCGACGTCGGCGCAAATCCTCCTCGCTGAACTGAAAGCTGTCCGCAATAATCCCCGATAGCATATCCAATTCCACCGCCTGTTTGTAGGCCAGCGACGCCAAGTGGTTTTCCATTTGCCCCACCCGCCCATCCAGATAGGACTGGATGGAGGTTGGAAGAAACAGCCCAGCTTCATTGGCGCTGAGATAGTCCAGGTAGAAATCGATGGCCCGCTCAATGAATCCGGTGATGCTGCGGCTGCCGTCCTCCTGATATCGTCGCTCCAAGCGTGCCTTTTTCTCAGGGGTGAGATAGAGGGCAAATTTTTCTTTTTTGCTCAAAATAGCTTCCTTTCCGGGGTATGACCCCCATTTTTCCCTTGTGGTTGTAGGCCTTCAGGGATAACGACCGCAGAAGTGATATCACACCTTCGATTTTGACCCCACTTTGGAACTCCCCGAAAACCTCCGTAACTGCCCGCACTTCGGGCAGAAGTGACCGAACAGGGCGTCGCGCTTGACGCCCGTTCTTTATCCTGCTTCACGTCGTCGCCAGCTCCACATCCCTCGTTTCCGCCCCAAATGGGCGAAAACTCGCTCATTTCGCTGCTCCTCCTTTTCCCACCGAACCCGCTTCGCTGGGCTTCGGCGGGAGCCCTATATGGTCCTCGTAGGCCCCTTCAAAACCGGCCCAAATCTGCTCGAATAGGGCTGGCCGGTGTCTGTTCTCGCTGCTCCCGGCAAAGTCGCACACAGCGGCTCACAGAGCCAAACAGGGCGGAAGTCGCGTGCCTCATCCAGTTCTCGCTTTCGAGGATACTAACCTGGCAGCAGGACTTTTTCTTGTTACTCTTCGTCTTGTTCATATACTTCCTCACCATCTGATGTGGGGCTTTCCCTTCATGCGCTGTGATCTGCGGCTGGAAGCTCAGGCAGCGGCAGGATGTAGTAGTGGTTGTTCCCCTGAAGCCACTTGCCGCTTTTCACACACCGCGAGGTCTTGACCTTGCTGATGAACCCTCGGTCAACCAACAGACTGACCGCGTCCCGCGCTGCGTTTTCAGAGCAGCCGCAGTGGAGGGCGATGGTCTTCATGCTGGGCCAGCATACATCCTTCTGCCCCGCGCAGCAGACCAGATAACTGTACACAGCCAAGGGAATAGGCTTCAGGTCATAGCAGAAAATAGTGTTGCTCATTTGATAAAATCGTTCACCAAGGACAGGCATACGGAACCTCCTGATTTTGAAATTCAGAGATAAATTTTTCTTGCGTTCCGAGAGCCTCCCTGTTAAACTGTTCGCAGATGGAGTCTGCGTTTTTCGGAACGCGGCGTGCCGCCGGACTGTTGCAGCAGTTTCGGCGGCTTTCCTTTTTGATAGGGGCGTCGAGATATTTGTTGGCCTGAGTACAGATGAATATCATCACCATTCATAAAAATTTTGTCAGCCACACGCCATACACCTTCCTGCCCTGTGATCTTTTCTGACCTCCACGGCGTTTTCTTCCCCGTTGGTACGCTCTCACATCGTCGCCGCAAACTTTGTATCACTCGTTTCCGGATTCATCCGAAAACTTGCTCACGCCGTTGCGGCTCCTCTTTCCCACAAAGTCTTCGACTTTGCGGGAGCCCTGATGATGTAGTCCTGGCGATACTTCTCCCGGTGAGTATGAACTTTGGCTGTGGGTATTCAGTTGTCGAGGTACATCGAACGGCCAATAGAATCTGCTTGACATTTGGCCCTGTATATTTTAGACTTATTTTTAATATCACAGTTTTATTGGTCGCCGTATTCTGAGTCTAACACGATAGGTCGCCTCTTGTCAAGACCCATTGTTTTATTAAAAAATAGTAAGTCTAATTTGAGGGAGAGTTTTTTCATGCCCGAGTATATGTTTAAGACCTATATCGCTAACGGCAGGGAATATTTTATTTACAGCGATGATGTTTCTGATGCCCGCTTTACACAAAAAATAGACTTTCCGTTTTCAGAAAGTCTTTTTTCCCTGCTCGACCTGGACATCTGGAAATGGGAACCCCAAATCAAGAAGATCGACCGTGCGCTCTTAGAGTTGTACAGGACCCGCGACGCCAGATACACCGAAGATGTATTCTTTACCTTGCAGAGCTTATCCGATGTGCATATATTCTTTAAGCTGCTGTTCCTGGATTGGTCCAAGAGACTGAACGAGGCAGAGAAGGATAACTTCGCTCATGCATCTGACATGCTGCCCCACAAGGCCATTGCGCATATCCCCAGCAATATTGATTACGCGCAGAAGCAGATCAAGGATCTGCTGGAGCGTGTGTTGGACATGGATGCCAGCAAACGTTCTGTTTCCAGCAGGCTCTATGACTATTACAAGGACCCTTATCACGTAGACCCACGTCCTTTTGACTTCCAACCGCTGACAGTATCTTTTGAGATGATCGACCGAAACGCCTATGCGGAAGTCCTTTATCCGAAGAGCATCTATGACTTGATCGATTACTATCTGCGGGAGTGGGTCAGGCGGGAACAGAAGATGCGGGTCTGCAAAAATTGCGGGAAGTATTTTGCGATCACTGGGCGAACCAACGCTGAATACTGTGACCGTGTGTTTGACTCGAAGGGGCGCACCTGCAAGGATGTCGGCGCCATTGCGAAGTGGACACGGGAAAAAGATACGGACGATGTCTTCAAGGCATACCGCCGGGAATATAAAAAACGATTTGCCTGGACGAAGTCCGGGAAGATTTTGCCGGAGGAACTATACGCCTGGGGTGAACGCGCCAGAGAAAAGAAGGCCGAGTGTGATAGCGGTAAGATATCCTTGGAAGAGTATGTTACCTGGTTGAAAGATTCCTGATTAAACAAACATAGTATAGCTCAAATTATCAGGCTACGCTGTGCTTTATCTGTAAGGAAGCCGTGCTAATGGGCAATAAAAAGGTGCAGCCCTGCGGCATTCACGCAGTACTGCACCCGGAGAAAAGAAACTGATTAAATTCTAATAATGACTGTTCAGTAATATTTGTATATGGTATCCGCAAAGCAGACAATCAAATTGCACTGGCTACATCCAGTACTGCTTTTACGCTCTGCTTTACAAACTGCAGTACCTGCTGCACCGTCTCTACATTTTCCATAACACCGGCTGCCTGGAGATCCCGGATAGTTCCCTTTTGGAGGTCAAGCCCTACCCGGATGTAATCTGTATGGGCAGCATCGACGCGAATGGAATTTTCAATGCCGACCTGATGTAGGCTGAAAAACTGGTTGGGGGCCAGCGCCTTGACACGCTCGAACACCTCATAGCCATCGAAGCCTGCCGCTTCTGCCAGCTTCAGCAGAGGCTGCTCCAAAGCGTAGATGACCACATCTGCCGCCTGCTCACACTGGTGGTCACGGCCATATTTCCGCATCGGCCTGCACAGTGTCAGCAGGGTCAGCCCGCCGCCAACCACCTGACCATTATTTTCTGCCGCTACACGCGATGCAAACGAAATGCCAAAATCCAGCATGGCAGAAATCTGCTGCCATGTATCCTCCGTGCACCCTACCTGCGCACCACGCTCCAAAAGTGCGTTCAGCATGATCAAAGCAGTCTTGACGCCCTGTTCCGGCACATCAGCTTGGCTGAGGGCAGCCGCTGCCCGGGCCATGCTTGCATCCTCAAAGGAGGCTTCCTTTAAAATCTCCGCAAAAGAAGCTGTAGATACATAGCTTCCGTCTTTGCTTCGATATTGGATGGTTTTTCCTGTGCCGTATGTGGCTGCCGCTGCATAGCTCAACGCTGCAACGCCATTGCGAAGTACCTCACAAGGTACTACCGGTTTCTTCATTCTGTTCTGCATATTATTATGATGCGGTCTGTTTATGCGCAAACCGCCGTCTCCTTTCCAGCTTATAATGTTACATTCGTCCGGCGCAGCTGCTCGTGGATCTCATCAATATCCAGTTCCAGCGGCTTTTTGTTCTGCGCCACGCACATCGACGCAACAATTCCCATGGCATGGCCCATATTCATCACGATGGGCATGACACGATAGCTGGAATGCGCTTTGTGGGTGCCGGAGATATTTCTGCCGTTCAGTAGCAGACCTTCGATCTTTCTGGGAATGAAGCAGCGCAGGGGAATGGTGTAGGGCTCTGGCTGCTTGAACGTCTTGTATTCGGCAATCGCGTCCAGTCCGGCGCCTTCCACATTGTGCAGATCGAAGAAGAAGTTGGACTTGGTGACCACCCAGTCATCGAATACTCGGGCCTGAGAGATATCGTCTTCGTTCAACTGATACTGTGCCTCAAACCGGCGGGTCTCGCGGACGCCGATGACATCCGCGCTGTCGATCAGGTAGCAGCCCTCATAGCCCGGAACATTGCGCTGCAGGAATTCGATAATCTCAGGGATCTGATTTCTGCAAATGTACTCCGCATGGTTCAGGTCCCGCACGTTCGTACCGTCCATATCAATGGCGTTAGTCATATTGATGGTGACAACACCGGGAATGGAGGAGGGATAGAGCAGGATATGTCCCGCAGGCTTCGGAAGCTTTTCACGCCCCAGCGTCTGCAAGTCGCCCTCAGGGAGCTGGACGGTATCCTCCATGCCCCAGAAGAACATGGCACGGTCCATGTCCACGCCAGCCACCTTGAACATAATGGTCATCGGCTGCATGCCGCCGTCATCCCGCCCCTTTTCAAAGGGCGCTCCGGCTCTTGCCGCCACATCACCATCGCCGGTGGAGTCGATCAGCATCTTGCAGGTAATGGCCTCTCTGCCGGACTTGCTCTCCGTGATCACACCAGCAACACGATTCCCGTCCATGATGACATCGCTGAAAGCCGTGTAAAGCTGAACGTCGACTCCGGCCTTATACAGCATATCCAGCATCAGGATGCGGAGCTTTTCCGGGTTGATGACCTGCTCACTCTCGCAGTCCCGGGCCTTTTCCCGCAGTTCCGCAAAGCAGCCGCCCTCCTGCCTGCCGGTCCAGTGGCTCATAATGCCGCTGGTGGCAACACCGCCGATGGCGCCATACTGCTCGATCAGCATGACTTTGCTGCCTGTCCGAGCCGCATAGAGCGCAGCACCGAAACCGGCAGGGCCGCCGCCGACGACCAGGACATCTGTCTCCGCTACCACAGGAATCTGTCTGCTAGGTTCAGTTACGTAATTCATATTGCTTACCCTCATTTTGTTACTTCTGCTCAGGGGCGGTCCCCTTCACATGTTTTTTGATGGATTTATAGAAGAACGAGCCGATGGACACCAGTGCCAGCAGCAGGAACAGCAGGCTGAAAGGTCGTGTCACGAAAATGGACAGGGATCCGCCCGACAGGATCATGGAGTTGCGGAAATTTGTTTCCACCAAATCTCCCAGAACGACGCCCAGGATGATCGGCACCACGGAAAAGCCCAGCTTCCGAAGCAGGAACGAGGCGACACCGATGCATGCTGCCAGCAGCACATGGAAGGTGCTGCCCTCATTGGAATAGACGCCTGCGATGCAGTAGACGATGATCAATGCGCTCATCAGCTCATAGGGAATCCGGGAGATATTGGAGTACAGCGGCGTCAGGGCCAGGCCGAACACCAGCATAAGAACGTTGACAAACAACAGACCCAGCATGATTCCGTACAGGGTACCCGGGTGATCCCTGAACAAAGCGGGGCCAGGGATCATGCCCTGCAGCATAAAGGCGCCGATCAAGATAGCCGTGCAGCCGTCGCCGGGGATGCCCAGGGTCATCAAAGGAATCAGCGTAGAACCGGTAGTGGCGTTGTTTGCTGCCTCGGAGGCTGCCACGCCCTCAATCTCACCCTTGCCGAAGTTATCGCCGTGTTTGGACATTTTCTTGGCCTGGTCATAGCTGATAAACGCGGCGATGCCGCCGCCGGTGCCGGGCGTTGCGCCGACAACCGTGCCGATGACGCTGGAGACCACCCACGCCCGGAAGCATTGCTTGATTTCCTTCCAGGTGACCCGCTCCTGACTGATCTTAATCTTCGCCTTTCTGGCAGGGTCGTTTTTGGGGTCATAATTGGAACGACTCAGCAGTTCGGCCAGCGCAAAGAGACCCACCAGGACAGCCAGAAGCGGAATGCCGCCGGCCAGCTTGCGGTTTCCGAATGCGAAGCGGATCACACCGCTGACGCTGTCCTGGCCAATCAGGGCAATGAAGATACCGATGACGCCGCCCATGATGCCTTTGATGATGTTGTCGCCGGAGATGCTGGCGATGATGCTCAGCCCGAAGAAGGTAATGCAGAAGTACTCAGGCGGGCCGAAAGTCTGCGCCACCCGCGCAATAGCGGGCGCGGCAAACAGACAAATCAGCGCACTGACGATGCCGCCGAAGAACGAGGAGTACAGTGCCATTTGCAGAGCTTTCAGCGACTTCCCCTGCAGCGTCATGGGATAGCCGTCCAGCGTGGTAGCTGCATTGGCAGGAGTACCGGGGGTATTGATCAGAATCGCGGTGATGGAGCCGCCATAAGTACCTCCGCAGTAGATGCCCAGCAGTAGCATCATGGCGGGGATCGGATCCATTGCGTAAGTCAGCGGCAGGCAGAGGATAATGCCGATATCCGCCGTCATGCCGGGGATCGCGCCGATCACAATGCCGGACAGAAGGCCGAGCGCAATCATCAGAATGCTTTGCCAGGAGGCGGCCATCTCAAGGCCAGCCAGAATATAGTCTAACATTTCTCAGCACCTCCCTATGGCAGTGTGACGTTGATGGCTCGGAACGCAAAGTACGCAAGAAACACATTTGCACTGGCAATCAAGTAGAACCACCACTTCCGCGTACCAAAATAGGCCAGAATACCGTTTGCCAGCAACAGCGATGCGATGATGAACCCGATTCGGGGCATCAGGACTGCATACGCCAGCAGCATAGCGATATAAATAGCAGGCTTCAGCCGCTTGAGAGATTCCTTTTGGAATAGTGCCGTGCTGATGTAGTATTCCTTTTTGTCTTTGGACAACAGCCCCTGCGCCAAAAGGATCACACTGCATGCAAGCAGAATGCGGATCAGTAAAGTAGGGACCGTTGCCGCAGTCATGCTGCCCGTTTCATAGGTTTTGATCTGCGACGGGATCAAAACATGCAGGATAACGGATATGACCAGAAATATCGCGCCGGTGACCATGTTGGAGTTTAGTTTGATTTTCATGTTCTCACCCTTCACATGCCACTCTCTCAAGCGGCTTTGCTTTTCTGCTGCCGTTTATTTGCTCTCCAACAGCTCTACGTACCGCTCCATGCTGTCCATCTGGTTTTCAATAAAGGTCTGGACTTCATCACCCTTGGCATCCCACAGGTTATAGCCCATCTCCTTCAGATAGTCGGTGAAGTCGGGATCGGCATAGACCTCATCCAGCATGGCGTTGAGCTTGTCAATGATCTCCTGAGGCGTGTCAGAACGAATGGCGAGGCAGTCCATACCACCGAAGATGGCGTCAATGCCCCAGTTCTCCATACACTTCACGGTACCGAACTTGGTTTCAACATCCTCGGGATAGAAGGTAGCAACGGCCAGAGCGGTGCCCTCTTCCTGGAACGCATAATAGGAAGGAGGCGTGCACAGGCCCAGGTCCACCTGACCGGAGGCAATGGCGTTCACAACCTCAGCCTCGCTGCCAAGAACAACGGGTTCAGCTTCAATACCCATGGAGATGAAGGCAGCGGAAGACACCACATACTGGTCACCACCCGGGCCGGAGGAAGTGGCATAGGTGAGCTTGTGGCTCTTACCATACTCCAGAATGTCGTCAAAGGACTGGAAGCCCGTGGTCTTGGGATTGGTCACGACCATCAGAGACACGGTACGCATACCGCGCAGCATGGTGAAGTCATCCAGCGTATACTGCACGTCCACGTATTTGGGAGTCAGAGAGAACAGAGGACCGTTGGCAGTGACCAGCGTATAGCCGTCTGCTGCTGCGTCAAAAGCGTCACCCATACCAATCGTGCCGGACGCACCGGTATGGTTCTCAACGATGATAGGCTGGTCAAAGTATTTTTCAGCAACCTGCGTGATCTTACGGGCAATGGTATCGGCACCGCCGCCTACGCCCCAGGGGCAGATGATGGTGACCGTCTTGTTGGGATAGTCGCTGGAAGCGCTGGGTTCTTCTGCCTGAGAGCTGCCGGAAGTATTTTCGGGTACTGTGCTGCTTGCTGTTTTTCCGCCGCAAGCCGTCAATGCCGTCAGCATGAGAGCCAGGGCCAGCAGGAATGCAAATCTCTTCTTCATTTTCATTGTTCCGCTCCTTCATAAAATTTATATCTGCATCGCTCTCGCGATTGCATACGTATTCATGTGCATAAAAAATGAGAAATCTCATTTTTTATCAAGTAAGAACGTGTCCCGCACGATCAGCTTTTCGTCCAGAAAATGGCGATAAGATTTCGGCGCCTTTTTCTCGGTCACGCTCAATACCCACTCAGCTGTCATGGATATGATCTGGTCGTAGTCGATGGCGACCGTAGTCAACTGCGGGTGGAACCATCGCCCCATTACCACATTATCCACGCCGATGACCGCCACATCCTCCGGGACACGAATTCCGCTCTGCTTGAGAGCTTCCAATGTTCCCAGTGCAAGCATATCGTTCTGCGCAAAGACAGCCGTGCCGGGTGTAAATAAGTCGGTGTGCGCAAGTGTGACCTGCTCCGCAGTCTCCAGCTGATAATTGGCGCAAAGTATATGGTCCTCCGGCATCGTAACCCCATATGCAGCCAGAGCCGAAGCAAAACCAGCGTGCTTATTGACCACGTCAATACGCTGTGCAGGACCTGTGATCTCCACAAAGTTTCGATATCCGGCTTCGCAGAAACTCTTTCCAACCAAATAACCGATTTTGGTATGGCGGGGAGCAATCATAAAAGGCTCCTCCGAGAATTCATTGGTGTCGTAAATAAAAATATAGGGGATGCGTGTTTCCTCCAGCAGCGTTCTCACGCGCTCACTGACACTTTGCCGGTTAAAAATCAAGGCATCGTAGCGCCGGTTGCCGATGCTCTTTTCGATGGAGGATGTCTCCCCCTCCACAAGATCATCAAACACAGGAACAACGTCAATGCCGTGCTCCAGAAGCTGCATACGTATGCGATAGTATAAATCACTTTGGATATAGTGATTGGCAAAGCCGGAAAAATCCTCGGAAAAGACGTATCCAACCACTCCCGTACGGTTTGTTTTCAGACCACGGGCATTAGTGTTGAACTGAAAGGAATATTCCTCGGCGATCTTTTTCACCCTGGCCTTGGTCTCGTCGGACACCAAGGGGCTGTCATTCAGGCAACGCGACACGGTGGACTGGGATACGCCGGCAAGCTTTGCCAACTCAACAGAAGTAATGGTCTTCACAGATACGCCTCACTTTGCATACGTATGTAATTCCTTTGACTGTGTTATAACACGGCCTAACCAAGAACGCAATCCCCTTTTTGCTTATTTCTATTTTTTCAGCCTTGTTCACAATGTCTTTTGACTTTTTTATACATTTTGGATAATAGTGCGCTTTGCATTTGAATGGTATGCTTTCGATAAATTTACAGCTTTTATTGTTGCATTCGTTTTGTTGAAATAATTTTCTATCATTTTCTGGGGTATGGAAGGTGCAGTACGCGTAATCAGAGCCTTGATCCTTCTCTCGACATTTGCTCTATCATTTTAAGTGACTGCGAGGTTTACTTGCTTTTGTTACTATTCGTCTTGTTCATATACTTCCCCACCATTTGATGGAGTAGGGGTGGTACAGAGCAAGTTGCCTGAGCCGGGAAGAAATACTTGACAATCGTTCCGGTTCAAGTTACTATCACGGCGACAAGGTTTGCTCTCGAGAAAAAGCCCCGGCTCCGCCTGATTCGGCGGAGCCGGGGCTTTGACCAATACGCTGACCAATATCAGAAAATCAGCGGGTGGACACAGTGGACAAGGCACTTGCTATGCCCTTCAAAAAGCGGGGTCAAAAGTGCCGGAAAGCACCCAATAGCAGGGCTTTGACGTCCCGACGTATCTTCACACGCAGGAGGTCACTGGTTCGAGTCCAGTAGTCTCCACCAAAGGAAACCTTAGAACCGCAACGGTTCTAAGGTTTTTTCCTTTTTCCAGTTTTCTTGGTTTGGTCGCTCTCTGGTCGTTCTTCTTCAAGTTTTGACATTTCCGCATGGAGCTTCTCCAGATCGGTCTGGATGTAGATATCGCTGGTCACGTCAAAGTCCGCGTGGCCGAGGATCTTAGTCAGGGTATCGTTATCAATGCCCAGGCTGTGGCCCCGGGTGGCCAGCGTATACCGACAGCTGTGGGGCTTCATGGGCCGCTCGGCGGTCCGTATGCCCAGCCGCTCCAGTGTGGGGTAGTAATCCCGCCTGCGGAAGTTCCCGGCCGCCTGGTTGCCCTCGTAGCCGCTGAGGAACAGCTCCCCGCTGGCCCTCTCGTAGAAGTACCGCACAAAGGGGCGGATCTTCGGCACGATGGGCACGATGCGGCCCTTGCCGGCCTCCGTTTTCTCGCCGCCCTGGAACGTCCACTTTTCTATGTCCACCCCGCTGAGGGGCATCCCCATCAGCTCCTGGATGCGGAAGCCGGTGTAAAGGAAGATGGCGATGATCTTGGAGGTTTCACAGGTGGCGGCATCCTTTATGATAGCCTCGATCTCAGCCTTTGTAAATACATCCCGCTTGACCTTTTTCTGCTTTGACAGCTTCAGGAAATTGGCATAGTTCCGGTCGATCACATTTTTCTCCATGGCCAGCTGGCAGAGCAGGCTGTACATGCTCCGTATCTTTTCCTGCTGCGACCGGGAGCGCCCCTTCTCGATCTCCAGATCCACCAGAGGCTGGATCGTCTCGGTGTTGACCTCCCGCATCTTCATGCCCTTCACTGATTCAAACTTGGGCCAGATGGTGTCATAGCTCTCCTTCCCTTTTTCGCTCAGATCGGGATAGTCCCGCTGCAGCCAAAGTGCGTGGAAGTCATCCAGCGTCATGTTGACGGTCTCGGGGCGGTACTGCTTGCCGTTGATCTTGTCCAGGAATTTCTGGGCCTCCTCCATCGTGGGAAAGTCCCCCAGGCGCTTACCGCCCTTCTCCACGCGGTACGGCTTCGTCCGGCGGACGTCGTTCAGCTTTCGGATCGAGCCGGTCCCCCGGGGCCGCAGCCGGGCGCGGCGCTGCTTGCGCTGATAGACTTTTCCACAGTAGCAGCACAGGGCCGCATCGTCGGGGATCTCACGGTTACACTTTTTACAGACCATTGTGCCGCCTCCCTTCTGCCCAAAAATAAAACGTTTGTTCGATTGCATGATGATAGAAAAGCCGCCCGCCTGGGGCGGCCTTTTTTATTCTTTAGTGAGCAAGTTACTAAGAGACTTTGCAAGATTTTCAGCAAATTCGCCCGTCATCACCAGTCCAGCAACAGGGATGACTTGGACTTCAAATTCATCTGGAGAGACTGTAGCGGACTCAGGAATAGTAGGAACATTTTGAGCAAAGTTAATTATAACTTCACTCTTATCCTCATTCATAGCGATGAAAAATTTGTTTACATACTGTTGCATGGTAAATACCTCCTATCGCTTCATGCTCGCATCAATGAATAATTGTTGCTGGTACTCTGAACTGACCAAGTTAAATTAGAAGAAGAACTAGAGCGGCGCCAAGTTTTTGCATAGGAAGTTCCACTAGCAGCAACATGGTATGGAGCGTCGGCTGATACATATGGGGATCTCATTTTGATTCCTAATTTAAGCGCAATATTTACGAGGGTTTTGAGGGTAAAATTCACATCACCGGTTTCCCAACGAGAGACCAGTGCTTGAGTGACATCCAATGCGGTTGCTAAATCTTTTTGACTCATGCCCTTTGCAATTCTGGCGGAGGTAATAGTAGCAGCAAGTTCACCTTGTATAGCCGATAGAAGAAGATCTGCATCTGAGATACTTTCTGTGAGTGCAGAAAGCAATGCCTTCAAGTTTGTATTATTTTTCATTCCTGTACTCCTTTTGCCGTTCGCTGAAGCGCCTTCTCGCAGTTGGGATTTTCGAGGTATAGTCGGTTTTTTTCTTGCCTCCTCTTTCATAAAAAGCTAAGAGCAATGTCGGGGATCCATCTGGGAAAAAGGCATATAAAATTCTGATGTTAAACGGTGCACTTGATACATGCATACTATAAATACCGTCCTCAACACACTCGTACTCCTTATGAAGATTTATAGCATTCGCTCCGTGCTCCAAAAGAAAAGTTAATCTAGCCACCAGTAAAGCGAAAAATTTAGCCTCATACCCAGATCCAACAATTTTAGAAACTACTTCACTGACAAGGCGGGGATGGATGTCGATATCAGAGAATACCTCAATTAGATATTCTATTATTTCTTTCTTATTCATAGTGTTTCCCTTATTTGCATTTTATAACTTAAAAGTTATAAATGCAACTGTCAAACAATCTAAAATATTACTTGGAAATCTATGCGTACTTCTGATATCCCACAGATTTTGCTGGTGATATTGACCACTTCTCTCATAATCTAGGCATCATGGGGCCAGAATATGCATGCTTCCGTACAACAAAGCAATTAGAGGTTGCCCTATTTTAGCTAACGAAAAGCCGCCCGCCTGGGGCGGCTTTTTCATTGATCGGGATTTTTATTGAAGTTCTTCCTCTTCCAGTTCCCGCAGATATGCTTCCCGTTCCAGATGCTTTTTCAGCTCAATACTCGCTTCGATCCGCTCTTTTTCGGCGGCTTCCTCCGCGGCCCGCCGCTGCTCCGCCCGGCGCTCCAGGTCGGCCACAAAGGCCCGCATACAGTCCGGGCACAGCCCCTCTTTGGAGATCCGGAGGAAAAGCCCTTGCTTTCCGCACTTTACACACTTGCCCATATGTACCCTCACCTGTGCCCGATTCGAACACGTTATTGCGCTTTCTTCAGCTCGGCCACTTCCTGGGACAGGGCCTTGATGACGGACTTCATAAAGGCCATCTCGTCCTCCAGCGCCTCCACGCGGCTCTTGGGAGCCAGAGTCTCCAGGATGGTCTTCTGGCCTTCAGCCAGGGCCTGGAGCTGGGGGAACACTTGGTTTTCCAGCGTGAGGTTGATGTTGCGAAGCTCGTCGCCCTGGCGCTCAAGCAACTCACTGTGTTTTTCCAGAAGTTCACTATGCTTTTCCAGAAGTTCACTATGCTTTTCCAGCAATTTACCTTGGTTTTCCAGCAGGGATAGAATCTTTTCTTCGTTGGTCATGTTACGTCTCCTATGTAAATGGACGAGAGGATATCATTCTTCGGCAGGGTTTTCCTTGGGCACAGCGGGCTTTGCGACGGGCTTCAAAGCCTTGGCAACCTTCTTCTTGGCCTCTGCGGCCTTGTCAGCGTCCAGCACTTCCCGTTTGAGGATCTCATTGGCGATAATATCATAAATCTCTTCATTGCTTACCTTGCTGTCAGCGCCCATTTTCTTTAGGACTTTTTTGACCGCGTCGGTGACCGGCTCACTGAGCAGGACCTGACCGATAGTAAACTTATTGAGGAGCTGTTTCTGGGTGTGATAGTCTTCCAGGAAAGATGCCTTACTGGATTTCGTCATGGCCTCTCTGGTCAGGCAGTAGATCTGCTCCAGATCACCAGCCTTTTTGACGCTCATAGCAGTCAAGTCAAATTCATATACAAGCTCCGTGTTGATAGGCTTAGCGAAAATGATTTTATAAATCTTCCACTGGACGCCGTTGGTGAGAACGACCCAATCTACGCCGGAGTTGGAGCCGTAGTCCACCGCCTGCTTGATATGCTGCGCTTTCAGGTCCAAGCCCGCCGCCTTGACCTCAATGAGGATGCGGGGGGTGTTGTCCAGCTTGATGGCAAGGTCGCAGTAAGTGTGCTTGATAGCGTATTCGGAGGTGATTTCTACGTACTTGTTATACCCGAAAATATCAGCGAGAATATCCATCAAGATCGTGACAGTGTCGCTCTCGTTGATATCCTGATCTCTGGCCCGTATCAGAATTGGCTGATAGCGTTTTAAACCAGCGGCAATGCGGTCCTTGACTTTTGCGGGGACAGTAATCATAAAACTTCCTCCCACCCGTGCCCGATTCGGGCACATTTTTTATTTTGTCCGCCCTCCGGCGGGGAATTACAGTGTGAACTCGACCTTGACCACACGGCCGATGACCCGGACCTTCGTCTTTGCCGTGTCGTAGATTTGTGGAATATGCTCCGGATTGGTAGACTGCGGCATCAGCGTGACAGTGCTGCCGGTGGCGTAGAAGCGCTTTACAGTGGCATCCTCCTCCCCCACCATGACCACGGCCACCTGGCCGTTCTCCACCTCGTCCTGCCGCCGGGCGATGATCAGATAGCCGTCCAGTATCCCCAGCGCGTTCATGCTGTCGCCGTGGACCCGCAGGGCAAAATACTCTGCGCCGCCGTTAAGATCTGTGACGGTGTAGCCCTCGATATGCTGCTCGGCATAGAGCGGCAGACCGGCGGAGATGTAGCCCAGGATCGGGATGCGGTGGAAGGTCCCAAGGTCCAGCTTTACGGCGTTGCTGGGCAGTCCGTCTTCGGCATCCAGGGCAGGCCTTGTTTTGGGGCCGTTGCCAGTCAGCAGGTATTCTGTGGTGGTATTCAGGACCTCGGCGATTTGAGCGAGATACTTCGAATACGATGCAGACTTACGGCGGCGCCAGTTGCTGGCAGTGTCATCGGAGACACCAACCGCCGCTGCAAACGCCTGTTGCTCCATATCTGTCTTATCCAAGAGGGCAAAAATGCGGTCTACTGTGTCCATTGGAATCACCACCTAAACGCAAAATTTTCGGTTACTAGATTGTTTACATTTCACAAAACCGAAGAAATTTCTATTATAAGATTGACAACCGAAGAAACTTCGTTTATATTTATAGCCACAAGGTAAACAGCTTCAAGAAAACAAACAAGAAAGAAAGGAGGCACGACAATGGATTTGAAATCAGCTATTGAGCAGGCATCCGTAGGCGGGGAAGAAATCAAACGAGCCAATTGGCAGCAGGCCAGTATCCAGATCCTCAATTTTGCAGGCAGAACGGAACTGTGCTGTTATGGTCAGCCATGGGCACCAACGTATGAGGACATCCTTGCAGCAGATTGGGAGCTTGTCTCTTCCAGAGGCAGAACCACGGAGCCTCATGACAACAGAACTGTGGAAATTCAACCGGTCAAACCGGTTAAAGAGCCGGGTTTTCTGCTGCCCATTTTGCTATCAGCCGCAACAACTCTGGTATTCCATGCAGTGCTGCAGTTGTTAGGATGGTTACAACAATGGGCGTAAGAATGCTTTTTTTTAAAAACGCCGCGGTATCCAGTCTTTGCAATTCCCGATAATGAAGCCCTTTGTGATCGAGGGAGAACCGAAGCGGCCGGCCATGCTGATCGCAGGTATAGATGATATAGTTTCCGGCATTCAGGCTGCGGACAGCGGCCCGCACGGTTTCTTTGTCCGTGCCGATTTTGTCCGCGATTTTCTTCAAATCCTCGTCAAAATCGTAAAAGCGTTTGCTGGGGCATTCCCCGTTGGCATTCATGTATTCCAAAATTTTTCTGTTGGTTTTATCAAGCATAGCAAACCCCCTTATTCCAGGCCCAGCACACGGCGGACAGCGGCTTGCAGTTCCGGCGCGGCCTGCTGGTAAGCGTCCAGCATCTGCCGATCCGCTAGGGACAGCGTGCCCGAATTGGACACAGCGGCAGCTTTAGACTTAGGGCCGTTGCCGGTCAGCAGGTATTCTGTGGTGGTGTTCAGGGCCTCGGCAATCTGAGGTAAACGCCGATTGTAGGATTTTGTAACACCTATGCGCCACTGGCTTACCTTTGATGGGGTCTCTCCAATAGCTAAAGCAAATGCCTTTTGTTCAGGGTACAGCTCGTCGACCAGGGCGAATATTCTTTCTGCAATGGAATCCAATGGACTCACCTCCAGAAATTCAACAAATTGCAATTATTGAATTTGTGAGATACAACAAACATTCAATAATTGAAATAAATTAATTGACAGATTCAAAAATTGCGATTATATTTATAACCACAAGGCAAACAGCTTCAAGAAAACAACCAAGACAGAAAGGAAGCACTTTTATGGAAAGGTGTGTACATATCTCCATCGACACTGTGGAATTGGACATTGCAATCAAAAAGGCCGAACAGCTTGTTGAAATTCTTCGGGAAGCGCAACAGCTTACAGGCATCTCTAAAAATGGGTCAGAGACCTAGCTTTTTGCAAATGTATTGCTCGGTTGCTTCACCCAGCATCTCTTCCCAGTTTTTGAACTTTGTTACTGAAGCAATATGCTTGTCAAAATCCGCATCAGGAATCGCTTCAAAATCCTCATTGGATTTGACTTTGAAACCGCCTGCTGCCAAGAGTTCATCAAACGAAGAAAATTTTGTGAACTTCTGCATAAAAGGCACAGTGAAAAGTTCACTAAAGGAAACATCATGTTGACCGTCCAACTCTTTGGCGCCTTTTTCCATTCGTTTTAATTGCTTTTCCAGTTTATCAAATCCCTTAATTTCAAAAGTTCCCATGGTGCAAACTCCTTTTGCCGTTTTTTGTAAACGCAGCTACAAGCTAAATATAACACAGGGGAACAGGGGTTTCAAGAAGAAAAGAAAGGGGGTGGGTTTATGACCAGAGTTAAGCAGCTACGGGAGGCCGCCGGTATGAAGCAGTACGAGCTGGCGGCCAAGGTGGGCGTCAAGGGTTCCTCCGTTTTCAAGTGGGAAAACGGTGTGGGTTTCCCGTCCGCTGAAAACCTGCTGGTGCTGGCCGATATTTTCGGCGTCAGCACGGACTACATTCTGGGCCGGGAGCCGGTCCAGGAGGGACAGAATACCGCATGAGAGGAGAATTATTATGCTGATTATCGAGACTATGACCCTGAATCAAGTGGTGGCCCGGCTGCGGGCCCTGGGCATCCGAACGACGGAGCTGAAGGTGGAGGCGGCGCTCCAGCGGGGCGTGTATCCCTGGGGTGTTTACATTCCCGGCGAAAAGCACGGCTGCTATGAGATCTACACCAAACTGTTTGACCAGTGGGTGGCTGAGCGGGCCACGGAAGTGGCCTCCTGAATATCACCATACCACAAAAAAGGAGGAATTGACCATGCCGGAAAACGGCACGAATATCTATCAAAAGGCCCGAAAAGAGGCCCATCTGACCCAGGAGCAGGCCGCTGAGCTGCTATACGTATCGGAGAAAACCGTGAAGGCTTGGGAGCGGGGCCAGCGGATACCGGGCAACGAGACGGCAGGCCGGATGGCGGAGGTCTACGGAGCGCCCTGGCTGGCCCTGGCTCACGCCCTAGCAGTGGCGGAGCCGCTGGGGGTGCTGCCGGATGGGATCTGCTTGAAGGACCTGGCCCAGGCGGTCCTGGGCTATGCGGATGCGATTTGGGCGGAAGCGGACAGGCTGCGGCTTCTTATGCGAATTGCGGCGGACAATGTGGTAGACGATCATGAGCGGGGCGAATTTCGAGAGCTTTGTACTGGTATCCGAAGAACGATTGCGGCCGGATATCAGGTTCTATACGCGCAGGCCCCGCCGAAAAGATGTCTGGGCATAAAAAGAGACCGCCCCGTGGCTGGCACCACAGAGCGGTCAAGGTTCCAGGACTTGCATCACAGGAACGATAGCAAAATTATTATAGCACATCTGTACGAGAATGCAAGCCCTAATTTTGCCGGGGAGGGGGTGACCTTCCCATGAGCGGTGAGGCGTTTGTATTCGTGCTGATTGGCGTGGCCTGGGCTGTGGCCCAGCTGTTCCGGATCATTGATGTGATTGAGAGAGGGTGAGGACTGTGACCTACGAGGAGCTGGAATCCGGGTATTACGCAACGATCCCACGCCCAGTTCTGGATGACGCGGAATTGCGTTGGCCTGCCATGGTCTTGTATGCGCATATCACAAGTTACACAAAAAATACCGGGTTTTGCTATGCAAAAAATGAAACGCTGATTCGGGAAATGACCAGGATAGACCCCAAAACAGGAGCGGTTAACGCCATAACAGAGCGGACGCTGCAATCACTGCTGGCAGAACTTCGGGAGCGGGGGCATATTCACATGGATACCGGTCCAATTCCCAAGAAAGACGGCGGCTTTAGGACCGGGAGAAGGATATTCATCGGCGCTCGTTTGGATGATATTCCAAAGGGTGAAGAAATTTTCACCCCCGAAAATAATTTCACCCAAGGGGTGAAAAAATCTTCACCCCATACTAATAAAGTAAAACAAAGAAGTAATAACCCCCTACCCCCTGCGCTGATCTGGGACGCGATTGAGGCGTACATCGGGGATGATCCGGAGTACCGTGCTGCCTTTGAGGCGTTCCTGGCAAACCGGGCGGCGCTGAAGAAACCGTTCAAAACCAAGCAGGCCGTCAGCATAGTCATCAACCGTCTGCGAAGGGTCAACAACCGGGAGGTGGAGATTGCCATGCTGAACAAAGCGGTGGAGTATGGCTGGATGACGGTCTATCCCCTGAAACCGGACGAGCTGCCACAGAATACAGCGGAATTATTCAACGAGGAGGGCGTCGATGGAATTTGAAAAAGCGATGCATGCGGCGTCACAGTACCTGACCTTCACAGATCGGTTTCTTGATCCCAAACTACCGCAGGGCCTTTGGTTTTGCGGCAACGTGGCGGAGGTGTCTGACATCCAGGTCAACGCCGTATGTCTCGGCTCCGGCTGTGAGTGGAACGACGTGGTAAAATGCCAGCCCTTTTTTGAGCACTGGGAGTACATCGTCATTGTGGAGCCCAATGCCATCGCCCGGGAGGAACTGGTCCGGGAGTTGCGGCCCTGGCTTCCGGCATCCCGCCTGTATGTGGTGCAGGACAGCGGCTTTCAAAATTGCCGGAGCATCCGCGAGTACATAGAGGCCCACGGTATCGCGGATCTCCCCCGCATCCTTTCTGGTGCGGTAGAACTTCCGGCCTACGGCATTTTGAATCTGGCCGACATCCAGAAGCGGGATATGACCAAGGTTCCCCGGACGCTGTCCCGCTTCGACCGGCTGGACAAGAGTATCGGCGGCTTTTTCGCCGGAGAACTGTCTGTCTGGACAGGCAAGCGCGGCTCCGGTAAGAGCACGATCCTAAGCCAGATCCTGCTGGAGGCGGTGGACCAGGGCCACGTGGTATGCGCATACTCGGGGGAATTGGATCAGTCGCAGTTTCGGGAGTGGGCATATCTTCAGGCCGCCGGACCGGACTATATCACGTACCGTGCCGATCCTATGACCGGGAAGCGGCTCCCCACCGTGGATGAAATGGCGGACCAGATGATCTCCGAATGGCTCAGCGAACGGTTCTGGCTCTTTGACCTGGAAAAAAACACCCGCCACGACCCGGAGGCGATCCTCAAGCAATTCGCGTATGCAAAAATGCGGTATAACGCAGATGTGTTCCTGGTGGACAACATCATGTCCGTGGATTTTGACTATAAGCGGGATTCGGATTTCAACCGCATCCAGTCCCAGTTCACGCAGATGCTGGCGACGTTTTCCAAGCGGCAGCATGTGCACACCCACCTTGTGGTACATCCCCGGAAAAGCACCAGCGACCAGAACGGCAAAGTTTCCGCCGATGATGTCAACGGCAGCGCCGATATTACGAACCGGGCGGATAATGTGTTTTTCCTGACAACCCATGCCTCTACAGATGACAAGGGCCAGCCGGAGACCAAGCCGCTGCTGATGACCCTGAAAAACCGGGACTTCGGTTCCCACATCAACCAGTGGCTGGATTTTGATAAGAAGTCCCGGCGATTCTTTGTGGACCGCACAGGAGATTCCAAGCGGCCCTATGGGTGGGATGCTGAGGCCAGACAGATGAAAATCACAGAAGATCGGGGCGACATCGACAGGGTTTTTCCAGAGGGTGAGAACAGTACATGAATATTGGGGACAAGCGGACGGAGCTTCCGTCACTGAACACCACATTTGGGGCTATCAAGTCCACGCCCATGGAGGGGCGGGTGGTGTACATCCACCCAGCAGGGCGGTTCTACACAGTGGAATTCACCTTTCCCCTGTCGGGTGAGAAGTTCCGGAAAAGCTATTTTTTTGAGGACCGGGCATAAGGCCCGGATGAGAGAGGATGCGAAAACATGCGAACGATAGCGATCATGAACAACAAAGGCGGCGTCGGCAAAACCGTCACCGCCATCAATCTGGCGGATATCCTGGTGCGGGAGCACCACAAGCGGGTGGTCCTGGCGGACTGCGACGGACAGATGAATCTGACCCGGTTCTATCTGCCGGAGTTTGACCCGGATATGAACTTTTCCATAGAGCGGCTGCTGGTGGGAGAATCTGAGCCGGTGTGGAGCGACAACCTGACGCCGCTGTCCCCTGGTCTGGATCTGATCCCCGGTTCGTCGGGGCTCTATGAGCTGGATGTGCGGGCCATCAAGGACGGGCTATCCTCTCCGGAACTGCTGCGGGGTTTCTGTCAGGCAGCGGCTCACGACAATGAGACGGATTTCTTTGTTTTTGACTGCCCGCCGGGATTTACCACAGCCTCCATCGCGGCCTTGATTGCGGCGGATGAGGTTGTGATCCCCATGCTGGTGGATGGATTTTCGTTTTCTGGCATGATGGATATGGCCGCGCAGATCCGCAGCATGCGGCGGGCCAACAGCTCCATCCGGATTGCCGGTGTCCTGCTGACCCAGTGGCGCAACACGGAGGTGGTCCGCCAGGGAGAGGCGCTGCTCCGGTCCCTGGATGTGCCGGTTTTCCGCCAGACGATCCGCCGGACGGAGAAGGTGCCGGAGAGCACTTTTGACCGCACGCCCATCTGGCAGTACAGCCCCGGCAGTGCGGCCAGTCAGGATTACCGGGCCTGGGTACGGGAATACCTGGGGGAGGTGTGAGCATGTCTTTTGATATTTCCAAATTTGCTGAGAGACATCAGGCACCCTCTGCAGAGCGCAGCATCGAGGCCATTACCGCGGAGATCCTTCAGATGAAACAGGACGCAGGTAATGCTATTCTTGGCATTGGCCAGCGGTTGAATGAGGCCAAGGCCATGCTGCCGCACGGGGAATGGCTTCCCTGGTTGGAAGAACAGGTGGAGTTTTCCGAGCGTACGGCCAGAAAGTTTATGAGGCTGGCAAGAGAGTGGACAAATCGGCAGGCGCTTGCCGATTTGGGGGCCACAAAAGCCTTAACTCTGCTGGCTTTGCCGGCCGAAGAGCGTGAGCAGTTCATGGCGGAAAACCACATTGTGGACGGTGAGGAAAAGACCGTTGTGGACATGACCTCCCGGGAGCTGGAAAAGGCCATTCGGGAACGGGATGAGGCCAGACAGGCCGCCGAAGCCGCCAAAGCGGAGGCACAAGCCGCTGAGGACAGCTGCTCCAAGATGGAGGCGGATATGGCTGTCTTGAAGCAACTGCATCAGAGCACCCAGACCGCCGAGGAACAGACCCGGCAGGAGTTGAACGAGGCCCGGGCGGAACTGAAGGCCCTTCAGGAGAAACCGGTGGATGTGGCGGTGATGGCTGTGGACCAGGAGGCTCTGGATAAGGCCCGACAGGAGGCCGTGGCCGAAATGCAGGCCAAGGTGGACAAGGCCGTTGAGGCCCGAAAGAAGGCTGAGGAAAAGCGAAAGGCTGCTGAGGAAGCACTGGAAGAGTCCCGGCGGAAGCTGGAAGCGGTTCGTGCAGAAGAGCGAAAAGCCATGATCTCCAGCGATAAGGATCTGGCCGCATTTGAGCTGCTGTTTACACAGGCTCAGGAGGAGATCAACAAGCTCAACGGCCTGCTGCTGAAGATCCGCAATCGGGGTGACGAGGACCTTGCCGGAAAGATCCGGAAGGCGCTTCTGGCCCTGGCGGATGCCACAAGGAGGTGCGCGGAATGACCGATCGGGCTATTGAAAAGCTGCGGGAGCAGCAGAGCGGAGTGAAAGAGCGGTCGGCTCCATGGATGGTCGCGGAGCAGCTGATGGACATCTGCCGGAGAGAGCCGGCCAGCGCGGATCTGATCGCCCAGGACCTGGAAAATGCGTCCATGTCCATCGTGGAGGCGGAGAAGAAGATCAAGGCTTTTGCGGACAAGCACAAAACCGGTAATTTCGCCTGTGTGACACCGGCGGAGGCAGAGAACATCCTGCGGGAATTCTATGGCCTTGGCACCAGCGAAAAAACCGGCCTGGGGGATCGCCGTCCAAATCTCATTGATTTGGCGGACTTCCTGTGAGGTGGCGGCATGGATCGAACATGGAAATCCATGGCGCAGAAGCTGCCTGTGGAGCCCTGCGGTGATCTGGTCGAGGATGTGCTGAAAGGCATCTATATGGAGGAGGGCAATCTTGGTGATGCCATGCTGCTGTACCACCGGGAGGCCGTCACGCTGATGGAGGAAATCAAACAGACGATGTCCCCCGAGGACTGGGAGCGCCGGGAGCGGACGGCAAAGCACCGCTGGGGCGCCCGCTGTACCTGCACGGCCTGCGGAGAGGATTTTATTGCCGGTTACACCAAAGGCGGTATCGTGCTGAGGGAGGGACCGGATGGAGTGATCTATGACGGCTATGCGGAACCAGGCGTGGACGCCAATGTGTATCTGGATGGGGAAACGGTCCTGTGTCCGTACTGCTGGACCTCTCTTGAGGTGACACGCCGGGCGGAGCTGCGCAGGGGGCGCACTTATCAGGTCCTTCAGGCGGAGGTGGTCAATGTGGAGGCGTACACCGTGGTCATGTACTGGCTGGTGAGCCGCCATTTTGATGACACCGGGGGCGACTACACGATGTTCTGTCCCCATGCCGCGCTGCTGATCGACCTTGACGGAAAGCTCCGCCGGTTCCGTGCCGAGCGCGTCGGACGCGAGGTGCGGGATGTGATTTGGCATCCCTGTACCTACACCCGGGACCCGATGCAGATCCCCTATTATTCCTGGGAGGCAAATAGGCATCGAAAAATAGGGGGATGGACATTGGCTTACGGCCCAGACCTGGGCGGGCACACCGGAGAAAAGAGCGCTCTGGATGAATACATCGGGGAAGGCGGAGTCTGGCCGGGGGCGTACCTCCATGTATGGGAAAAGTACCCGCAGGTGGAAAATCTGGTTCGTCAGGGTTTTTCGGCCGCGGTCTATGAGGCAATAGACGGTTTTCTGGATCGTGCCGCGCAGTTACAGGGTCTACGCGACGCGCCCCCTATCAACTGGGTGGACTGGAATGAGGTCAAGCCTCACCGGATGCTGCATATGAGCAAGTCCGCGTTCCGGGAGATCAAAGAGAAGCGGTGGCGCGAAGGGGACGCGAAATGCTGGGACAGATACCGGCGTCAGATCCAAAAAGCGGACGCCATGGATTTTGAGTATTGCCGGGAACGCATTGGTAGTAAAGCCGTCGGGCAGCTTCTGGAGATGATCGCCGCCGGGTGGGAGGACCTTCTTCCTCTGCGTGCGGTGCGGTATCTGGAGAAACGCCGGATGCTGGAGGATGGGGTGCAGCTGTTGATTGACTACCGGAAAATGCTGCACGACGCGCATATGGCGGAGACCGAGGAAACGCTCTGGCCCCGTGACCTGATGGCAGCCCATGAGCGGATCACCCAGTACTGGGCCAATCACTTTAAGACGGCGTATCAGCTGGGCTTCACCAGCACGTTTATCCGGTACAGAGACCTGGAGTGGACAGATGGAGATCTGTGCATTGTCCTTCCGCGGGTGGAGGCGGACCTCGTATCTGAAGGGAAGATCCTGCGCCACTGTGTCGGCACGTATGGAAAGGACCACTGTTCCGGGAAACCGGTGTTCTTCGTCCGGCACCACCGACGCCCAGAGCGCAGCTATTATACGCTTCAAATCGATATGACCAGAGGGATACCCAAAGAGATCCAGCTCCATGGTTACGGAAATGAGCATCACGGAGAGCACAAGCAGTACAAGCATAAAATCCCGCAGAAGGTCCGTGATTTCTGCGACCGTTGGGAGCGTGAGGTGCTGATGCCCTGGTTTGCGCTTCAGCGCAGTAATCCGCCCAAAAAGCAGAATCAGCGGAAGAAGAGACAGGAAATCGCCTGAGCATATATACCCGGCTCCCGGCCGGTGGCATTGGTCGGCCGCTTTCCTGAGCTGTTTTGCCGACATGTATTCATGCTTCGGCGCCACCTGCCGGGACCAGGGATATCATGATATCAAGATTAGGGAGGCAAGTAATGACAAGGAATCAGCAAAAACAGCACCGGGCGTTTATCGCCCGGATGCTGCTGGCCATAGTGGCCATCGTACTTGTGATACTGTACATCGGTTTGGCGTAATGAGCGCTGGAAAGGAGTCATGATGATCCTTGAGAATTTGGCCCGGAAGGGCGATTTTGTACGGCGGGAGCTGTCCCGCTGTGTGGCGGCCATGTGTCCGGGCGTCGTCCGGGTGGAATATCACTGCCACGATGAGGGAGACCTGCTGAACGAGCTGGCGCTGATCCGCTGCGCCGATGGCGTTACCCGCCGGGTGGATGTCACCGGCCTGGGCCTTCTGGAGACCACAAATGCCGTACTGAAAGGCGTTACCCAGGAGGCGGCCGGATGAAACGCGATACAGGATGGAGGCCCCAGGCAGTATTGGGCGGTCTCCTTCTGGCGGCTTGGGTGATCGTGCTGGTGATGGTGTCCGGCTCCATGGGGGCGGTGTCCTGATGGGTTTGATCTCTTCCCCCTGCCAGTTCTGCCAGAAGCACCGCCCAGGCTGTCATGATCCCAAGACTTGTCCAGCCTGGGCGGACTACAATACTGCCAGACGGCGATATCTGCGTAATACGAGGAGAAAAGAACATGCTGAATAAAATCATCATTATGGGCCGTCTGACCCGTGACCCGGAGCTGCGGCATACGGGGACCGGAACGGCAGTGGCAGCTTTTTCTCTGGCCGTGGACCGGGACTTTAAAACCCAAAGCGGCGAGAAAGAGACGGATTTCATTGACGTAGTGGCCTGGCGGAACCTGGGCGTATTTGTCAGTAAGTACTTCACCAAGGGCCGGATGGCTGCGGTGGAGGGGCGCTTGCAGATCCGCGACTGGGTGGACCAAAACGGCGGCAAGCGCAGGAGCGCTGAGGTAGTGGCGGAAAATGTATATTTCGGTGACAGCAAGAAAGTGTCCGATTCGGACACACCGGCCGCCGGGGAGATTCAGGAACTGCCGGAGGATGAGAAAGGAGAACTGCCGTTTTGATTACTATGGACTATGGTGCTACTCTGCAGGCGTTACGGCGTCTGAAGGTGGAGACGGAAAGCCTGGCCTGCCTGAGCTGCGGCTATGAGCATAACTGCAGCGTCCACGGCTGCGCCGTCCTGCGGAACGCCGTGGAGCATATGGAGACGGCACTGGATCGCTGCGACCATTGGTCCGCGTTGCTGGACCAGCAAGAGGAAGCAATTAATTACCTGGAACGGTGCGCTGATGGGCTTGACCCCGATTTTGATAATGCAGTTTCGTTGGCTATTGCAGCCCTCCGCACCCAGCAGGAGGCGGAGAAGGGCGAGCCGCTGACGCTGGAAGAGCTGCGGGAGATGGACAGATTCTCGCCGCCTGTGTGGGATGATTGTCTACATGATTGGTGCGCGGTTCGACCAGATGTATGCGCAGGCCGACAAGGAGTACAGTATATTGGCGGTGGGTGTAGACCGCTGGAAGAAGGACGTTTCTACCGCCACAAGCCGAAGGAGGAAACGACATGAGCAAGGGAGAGCTCTCCATCAGAATTTATTATGGTGATGTATTGATCCATGACTGCGTTCTTTGCAGAAACAAAGATGGAAGGATTGGATGGTATGACGCTGTTCCCGAAATATTCCATGATTCTGGCGATAATGATACACAGTACATTGACACAGGGTATCGACCAACAAGAGCTGACCGCATCCGGGCCATGAGCGATGAGGAGTTGTCCGCTTTCCTCGCACAATGGGCCCAAAAGCCTTTAGCCTGGAAGTGCGATGAGAAGGGAGAACTTATATATTGGCTCCAGCAGCCAGCGGAGGAGGATGACCATGCCTGACGGGCCCTTTCTCGTTATCCGGCAGCGGGCCGGACCTCTGGTAAAGGTGCTGGTCACAGATCGGTGGTGTTTCATCCGCCGGAACTGTGATTCTAAAATGACCATTCGGAAACGCTGCGGACCGGCTATGAGCCGCACCACTGTGGATAAGCTGGAACTGCGGCTGGCGCTGTTTGGATATGACGGCGTGTTTTATACATTGACCTTTGCCGACGAGTACCTCCCTCCAAATCGGGCCGGTGTTATGCGGATCTGGGATGCCTTTGTGAAAAAGCTGAAACGATGGCGGAAAGGGAAACCACTGGAGTTCTATGTGTACCGCATCGAGGGCCTTCACGGGGACAAGCGGTATCACATCCACGCTTTCCTGCGGGACAGCGACTTTCCGCCGGCAGTGGTGCGGTACCTCTGGAACTGGGGTGAGGTGGACGACGAGCCGTATAACCGAAAGCGGGTGCTGAAGGAGCAGGGTTACCGGGGACTGGCTGTCTACTTCACAAAGGAACTCCCGGAAGTCGGCACCCATCCCTGGGGCTGTTCCCGGGCGCTGAGCCGGATGCTCCCATTGCCGGATGTGCGGCTCTCCAGTACTGGCGCAACGACAACGCCAAAGGGGGCCGTGATGCTGCCGCTTCCGCCTCGAGATCGGCCGGACACAGGGCGTTGGGGTGTGTTCCAGTACAGCAGATATCTGTCGTGGTAAAACGGTACTTTTATTTTAAATTAATGATTCTTATTCTTGAAACCTTATGAATATTTACGGACATGCTTACAAAAGGAGGCCAAAGGTATTGAAATCACAGACGGAACCTGTTAAACTAATCATAAAGAACGGATGGGTGATCTGCCCGGTATGCGGCAAGGGGAAGATTCTGAAAATCAACCCAGACACCAGTGTTCACCATCTGCCGAGACCGTGCAAGCGGTGTGGGCAGGAGACCATCGTGAATATCGAAGCGCCTGAGCCAGCGTCCAAAGAGACCAGCGCCTGAGCCATGAAACATCCCAAGTGGGTGTGGAAGGCTCGGGCGCTTTTTGTTTTGCCCGGAGGTGATAGCCCGTGGCCATGAAGCCGCTCCGTCCCTGTCGACACCCTGGATGCACTGTCCTGGTGCCCGATGGCTACTGTGATGCCCACCGGCCGCGGCGGACCTGCGACCGCAGCGAGGAGGCCAAGTCCTGGCACTGGATGTACCTGACACCGGAGTGGGAGCATCTGCGGGGCGACCAGCTCCTGCGGGAACCCTTCTGCCGGGTGTGCGCCAGGAAGGGCCTGCGGGTACCAGCCACCGACGTGGACCACATCGTGGACCACAAGGGCGACTGGAGGATCTTCACTGATCCGGCCAATCTGGAAAGCCTGTGTCACTCCTGCCACAGCCGCAAAACAGCGCGGGAACTGTGGCAAACCCGAGCAAAAAAAACGGCGGCGGTGAATACAGGACCCGTTCCAGCTTTGGGCGCACGGGCGCGGCGCGGGCTATGCGCGGCTGCGCCTGCGGGGTTCCTTGCCGAACCCTCCCCCGGGGTCAAAAAGTTTTGATCCCCTCGCTGGAGACCGCAGGCCCCCCTTCACGAGGAAAAATTCCCCCACAGGGGAAGCCCGGCGGCCTGCCCGGTCTTTGACCGGTTTTCCCTCCTTGTTTGGTCAGTCCGGCTCTCGCTGTATCGAGGGCCGGGCAGACCGCCGGGAAAGTCCATGTGTCAATATGCATGCGGGTTGCCGAGAGCATGGCTCTGTTGCGCGGGTATATCTGCGTGAAATCTATGATGGTACCTGGCCGGTACGGAAAGGAGACGCCTTATGCCAGGAAAACGACAGCCCACAGCGGTGGTACAGGCCAACGGCCGGAAGCACCTGACGCAGGCGGAGACTGACCAGCGGCTGGACCAGGAGGTCCATGTGCCGCCGCCGGACAAGGCGGTGCCTCCACAGTGGCTCCCCAAGCGACTCCATCAGGAATTTGAGGAGATCGGTGAAATTCTCCGGGCGGCGGGACTATACGCCGAGTTGGACCGGGATGTGCTGGGTCAGTACTTTCTGGCCAGGGAGCGGTGGCTGAAGGCGGACAAGAAGGCCGCGGCGGCCATCCGGGCCGACGATGAGAAGCTGGCCCGGGAGTGGACCGGCGTGCAGGGGACCTACTTCAAGCAGGCCCGCCAGTGTGCGGAGTCCATGGGCCTGTCAGTCACCAGCCGGTGCCGCATCGTGGTTCCGGCGGCGGTGGTCAACGCGGCAGGCGCCGCGCCGGAGAACGAGGATGACGAATTCAGCCTGCGGCTCCGGGCCAGGCAGGCGGCCGCCCTGGGAGGCTAACAGATGTTTGACCAGGCGGCAGGCTCTTTTGTCTGCGATTTTGTGGAGCGGCTGCCCCGGACCTCTGACGGCAAGCCCCTTGGCCTGTTCCCCTGGCAGCGGGACGTGCTCATGGAGTTTTACAGCACCATGGAGGCCGACGAGGGCACCGGGGAGCTGCTGCGGAAATACTGGTATCTCTATCTGGAGATCCCCAAGAAAAACGGCAAGAGCGAGCTGGCGGCTGCCCTGGGGCTGTACCACCTGTTTGGCGACGGGGAGCTGAACGCCGAGGTCTACGTCTGCGCGGCGGACAAGGACAACGCATCCATCGTGTTCAACGCGGCGGTGTTTATGGTCCAGACTGCTCCCTGGACCGCCAAGATGGTGGCCAGGGGCGAGCTGAAGATCCGGGAGTCCCAGAAAACGATTGTCTACCGCCAGCGGGTCCGCACCGGCAACGGCGGTTTCAAGTGGGTCCAGGTTGGCGTGATGAAGGTGCTGTCCGCCGAGGCTTACAGCAAGCACGGCTACAAGCCCAGCTGTGTCATCTTTGACGAACTTCACGCCCAGCCCAACCGGGATCTTTGGGACGTGATGACCGGTCAGGCGGGCGACGCCCGGAAACAGCCGGCGTGGATCGTGCTGACCACCGCAGGCGACGACCCGGACCGCTGCTCCATCGGCTGGGAGGTCCACGAAAGGGCTGTGGCTATCCGGGATGCCCGGCAGCTCCGGCGCATCCGGGCCGAGGACGGCGACGTGCGGCAGGTGCTCTCCCTGCGGCATGTGGAGGAGGCGGACCTGCCGACGGCGGAGGAGGACCTGCTGGCCCGGGATCTGCCCAACTGGCTGCCGGTGCTGTACGGCCTGACGGCCATGTTCGGCGACGACCCGGACGACCTGGCCAAGGTGGACATCTACGACGAGAAGATCTGGTACCTGTGCAATCCCTCCCTGGGCCTGAATCTGCCCCTGCGGAAGGTGCGGGCGGCAGCACGGGACGCCAAATTGAGCGAGGCCAACGAGAAGCTGTTCCGATGGCTGCGGCTGAACCAGTGGATCGCCGTCAAGGCGGTATCCTGGATCTCACTGACACTGTATGACAAATGCCAGTGGGGTCCCAGCAAAAAGGCAGAGCGGGAAACGTTTCTGGAGCAGCTGAGGGGAAAGTTGTGCTACGGCGGCGTGGATCTCTCCACCAGCCGGGACATGACGGCCTTTGTGCTGCTCTTCCCTCCCCAGCCGGGTCTGGACACGGCAGTGCTGCTGCCCACCATCTGGCGGCCGGGCGGCACCGTTTTGGAGGCGGAGAAGCGGGACCACGTCCCATACAGGGATTGGGAGCGGGCCGGCTTCCTGCGGCTGTGCGGCGGGGACACCATCGACTATGACGACATCGAGGCGGAGATCAAGCGGGCGGCGGAGATCTACGATTTGAAGCTGGTGGGCTTCGACCCCTATCTGAGCCGGACCATCACCCAGCGACTGACGCTCTACGTCAATGTCATTGAGATCCCCCAGGACCTGAAGAACATGAGTCCCGCCATGAAGGAGATCGACATGCTGATGGCCAAGCGGGAGCTGCTGCATGTGCATAACACCTGCTTCCGGTGGACCTTCGGCAATGTGCGGTGCTACGAGGACGGCAACGGGAACCTGAAGCCCCAAAAGCACCGTTCCATCGGCCGCATCGACCCCGCGGTGGCGTCTATCATCGTGGTGGCCGTTTGGATGATCGCGAGAAATCAGAAGCCGGACCTGGCGGAGGCCCTGGCGCGACCGGGATACAGTTTGTAA
This sequence comes from uncultured Dysosmobacter sp., assembly GCF_947631635.1. Lineage (GTDB taxonomy): Bacteria > Bacillota > Clostridia > Oscillospirales > Oscillospiraceae > Oscillibacter. The sequence goes on along the minus strand of NZ_CANRMB010000001.1, from coordinate 119,966 downwards.
TGTTGTGTCCGATTTGGACACGGGAAGGAGCACAATATGCAGAATCTGAAAAAGGCCCTGGCAAAATACGCCGCGGACCTGGTGATGCTGGCTGGCGCCGCCGCCATCGTGGTAGGCGCGGGGATGATCTATCTCCCGGCGGGCGTCATTGCCGCCGGTGTGCTGGCCCTGGGCGGCGCGGTGCTGGACAGCCTTGGGGGAGGCGGTGAGGCATGAGCGTGAGCAGCGGCCTGCGGGCCATCTCCCACGCCCAGCCCCGGAACGCTGTGACTGTTCAGGCCCTGACGGCGGCAGGCCATCCCTCCAGCGGCGTGACGATGGACGAGACCACGGCCCGGAAACTGAGCGCCGTGGATCGCTGCATGGAGATTTTGAGCGACAGTATGGGCAAGCTACCCAGCTTTGTCATTGACAACCGGACTATGGAACGTATCCCCCATGACATTCTCCGGCTGCTGAACATCCGGCCCAACGAGGCCATGACCCCCTTTATCCGCAAGAAAGTGCTGGAGAACAGCCGGAACGAGGGCGGAGCGGGATATGACTGGATCATTAAAGATCCCAGGACCCTGCGGCCGGTGGAGCTGATCCCGGTGCCCTGGTGGCTGGTGACGCCCTGGCGGGACCAGGCCGGGCGTGTGTGGTACACCGTGACCCATCCGGCGACGGGGGCGCCCATGGTATTGCCCAATGAGGACATCTGCCACTACAAGGCCACCACCCGGGACGGGCTGAAGGGTATCGCTCCCCTGAAACGTGCCCAAGAGGTACTGGCCATTGCCGGGGCTGCCCAGCAGTATGAGCGGGGCTACTATGAGCGTGGTGGCCAGCCCTCCGGCGTGCTGAAAACGGAATCGGACCTGGGCGGTTATGCCAAGGACGCCCAGGGTAAGCTCCTGACCGATCCGGACGGCACCCCTGTCAGCCGGAAGGAGCAGCTGCGCCGGGAGTGGGAAAAGGTCCATACCGGACCCAGCAAAAGCCACCGCATCGCCATTTTGGACCTTGGCCTGACTTATACCCCCATGGCGGCCACCAACCGGGACGCGCAATTCGTGGAGAGCAAGGAGGTCTCCGTCAAGGATATCTGCCGGTTCTTCGGCATACCGACACATTTTCTGGGCGAGGGCAAGGAGTCGTATGCTTCAAATGAGCAAACAGCCATTGAATTTGTGATGAACACACTGCAGCCCATCGTGACCCAGTATGAGGAGGAGCAAACGTGGAAATTGCTGACGGACAGCGAGCTGGCGGCGGGCCTGGAGATCCGGATCAATATGCTGGCGGCTTTGCGGGGCGACAACGCCAGCCGGGCCGCCTGGTACAAAACCATGCGGGAGGTGGGCGTGTTCTCCGCAAACGATATCCGGCGGCTTGAGGATTTTGGAGATGTGCCTGGCGGAGATACCCGCTACGCTTCTCTGAACTATGTACCATTGGAGGATTTCAAAGAACTGAGCCGCCAGAGAGCTGGCGGCCAGCAGGCGGGCAAGTAAGTCTCCCCATTATTTTTGAAGGAGGACAGACATGAGAGTGACATTGAACGGCATCGTAGCTGCGGACGATGATCTGGAAATTTACGAGTGGTTCGGTTACCGGGCCTTCTCACCCCAGACGGTGCGGGACGCGGTGGCCGGCAATCCGGCCGGCGAGGAGCTGGTGCTGGAAATCAACAGTCCCGGCGGCAGCGTGTTCGCCGGCAGTGAGATGTACACCGTGCTGCGGAGTGCCCAGGGCGTCCGCACCCGGGCGGAGATCCAGAGCCTGGCGGCCAGCGCCGCCAGCTACCTGTGCCTGGGATGCACGGAGGTGATGATCTCGCCGGTGGCCCAGATGATGATCCACCTGCCCGCCACCGCCACCCAGGGCGACCGGGTGGAGCACCTGCGGAGCGTGCAGATGCTGGACAGCACCCGGGAGGCCATCCTGAACGCCTATGAGCTGCGGGCCGGGGATAAGGCCGACCGCGGGGCACTGCGGCGGATGATGAGCCAGGAGACCTGGCTGACGGCCCAGGAGGCCGTGGCCTGCGGCCTGGCGGACGGCGTCCTGTTTGAGGACGGCCAGTCCCCCGCTCCCCAGGATCTGATGAACGCGGCGGCGGCCGGCATCCGCGCCTTGGGTTCCAGCGGCGTACCGGATATCGTGACCCTGCGGGCGGAATACGCCAAGGTAAAGCACACCGACATCCCCCCGGCTGAGGAGCCGGACGACACAGCGTCTACGGGCGGAGCGCCCGAGGCAGATACACAGGACTGGCGGGCACAGGCCCGCCTGGACCTGGAAAAAATCAGATTTTAACGGAGGTAATCGCAAATGAGACGCAAACTCACTGATTTGGCAAACCAGCGCACTGCCCAGCTGACGGCCGCCCAAACAGCTTTGGAGGCCAATGACCAGGCGGCCTATGACGCCGCCATGGAGCAGATCCGAAACCTGAACACGGAGATGCAGCGCATCCAGGACCTGATCGCAGAGCAGGACCGGCAGGTGCTGAGCCAGCAGCCCACGCCGGGTGAGGCCCGGGATATGGCCGAGGAGCGCGGCAGCATCCTGATGCGGGGCGACGCTGTGAATTTCAGCGCCACGGAAATCCGCCGGGCCTTTAACCAGGTGACCCTGGCCACCGGTACCATTGTGGAGCCCACCGGCGCGGGCAGCACCATTCGGGACAGCCTGAACGGTACCGTCAGCTCCATCGTGGATCAGGTGTATGTCCAGGACCTGACCGGCATGGGTGCATTCCTGGAACCCTATGTGATCACGGAACTGGAGGCCAACGGCGGCAAGGTAACGGAGCTGGCTGGTAAGGCCCGGACTGCTTCCACTGATCCCACCTTCGGTGTGGCGGAGATCCGCCCCTATGAGCTGAATGTGACCAGCTTTGTGGACCGGAACATCTCCCGCCTGAGCCCCGCCAGCTACTACGACAAGATCTATGGCATGGCTATGCGTGCCCTGCGCCGGAAGATCGCCGCCATGATCGTGGGCGGCGACGGTGCCGCCAGCCCCACCATGTACGGCATCGTCAACGCCAAGAACAAGGCAGGCGCGGCCATCTATGCCGAAAAGGCCCTGTCCGCCATCAATGAGACCACACTGGACGAGCTGTATTTTGCCTACGGCTCCAGCGAGGAGATGGGCCCCTCCGCCCGCCTGCTGCTGACCAAGCCCAACCTGAAGGCCCTGGGTGCCCTACGGGGCGCCAATGAGAAGCGCCGCCTGCTGGAGATCACCCCGGATACGGGCAATCCCAACACCGGAGTTATCCGGGACGGCGGATTGGTGCTGCCCTTTACCCTGTGCGGTGACGTGGGCGACGGGAACCTGCTGTACGGCGATCCCCTGAACTATGAGCTGGGTCTCTTTGGCGAGTTCTCCATCCGGGTGGATGAGAGTGTGAAAGCCGTGGAGCGGATGGTGGCCGTGCTGGGCGACGTGTTCGTGGGCGGTAACCTGATCGTGGACAAGGGTTTTGTGGTCGGCAAGGTCGGCGGCAGCGCCGCCGGTTGATGGGAGGTATCGTGATGGGAAAGAAAAAAATGGCCGCTCCCACGGCGGAGCCGGAAGCGAAGCCTGCGGCAGTTGAGAATCCCGGCCAGGAGGCCGTGCAAACGGCACAGGCGGGCAGAGATGCCCCCACTCCCCTGCCCCAAGCACAAACGGCAGCAGAACCGCCTGTGGAGGGCGAGCATGGCGTTTCTGTGGAGAGTATTTTCCCGGAGGATGTTGACACCATCGAACTGGTGGCGGTAGACGCCGACTGTGGACTGAACCTGCGGGAAGGGCCCGGCGTGGGCTTCCCTGCTGTGGAGGTCCTGCCGGAGGGCGCTGTGCTGGCGGTGCAGGCCCTGCCCTGCGGTGCGGTGGTTCCCGGCTGGGCACTTGTACACACGGGACAGCGCGCCGGCTGGGTGGATATCCGTTATCTGCGGGCCTTGGAACCCGCAGAACCGGAGGGCTGAGCCATGACGGAGCTGACGGAGGCCCGGCGGGCGGAGCTGCTGGCCTACTGCCGCATCGACGAGCTGGGGCCGGGCGAGGATGTCTTGCTGGCCGCGCTGTACAGCAGCGCGGTGGGCTATATGTCCCAGGCCGGTGTCAGTGAACCGGCGGCGGGAACGGACAGGCGGTGCCAGTATGACCTGTGTGTGAACTATCTGGTCCTGGACGGTTACGACCGGCGGGAGGTAACGATCACGGGAACCATCGTTGCAGCAAATCCTGTTTTCCGCCAGCTGCTGAACCAGCTGAAATTCACGGAGCCGGTGTCCGATTCGGACACATCCGGGGAGTAAGGAGGGCCTATGGAGGTCAATGCTGGAAAACTGGATAAGCGCATCCAGATCCTGCGGTATACCGAGGATGAGAACGGGGCCGGGTATCTGGCCCCGGCCGCGGAGCCAGAGGTGGTGCATCGCTGCTGGGCGCAGTTCACCCGGACCTCCGGCACAGAGGCCCAGAGGCAAGGGGCGGATCTGGGAGAGGTAAAGGCCCGCTTCCTGATCCGCTATACCCGCAAACCCATCTGCCGGAAAATGTTCGTCCGGTACCGGAGCACAGACTATGAGATCGAGTACATCAATGACTATGAGGATGCCCACGAGTACATGGAGCTGATCTGCAAGTGGACAGGAACAGGAGGCGGCGTATGAGTCTTGAGGACCGGATCGCGGCGGCGGTGACACCCACCGTGGCGGAATTCGCCGCAGACGTCTATACCGGAGACGCCAGGGAGTACTGCGTATACAACATGACGGAGATCCCCATCGCTTTTGGGGATGGCCGCCCCCGTGCCATCCGGTACCTGGTGCAGGTCCATTGGTATTTCCCCCTGCGGCGGGACCCCCGTGCGGCCAAGCGAACCCTGCGGGCGGCCCTGGGCGGCCTGCAGGGATGCACCTGGCCCACGGTGGAGGATGCCGGAGACCGGGAGGGCGGCCACCTGGTGTTTGAATTTGAGGCTGTGGATGGAGGTATATAACAATGGCGGATTTCCGGTGTGACGGACTGGACTCTCTGCTGGCGGACATGCGGGCCTTAGCGGAGCTACCGGACGAGGTGGTCGACGGGATGCTGAACGCCGGAGCGGATGTGGTGGTTGAAGCCCAGAAGCGGAAAATCCGCAGCTATGGAATCTATGCCACAGACAATCAAGCCACCAAACATGTTGCGGATTCTGTGAAAAAAACAGATGTAAAACTCCAAAGGGACGCCCGGGTCATTTACGTCTATCCTCAGGGAACTCGGCGTAGGGGAAAATCGACTACTAGAAACGCGGAAATCGCTTTCATCAACGAGTACGGCAAGCAAGGCCAGAAGGCCCGCCCAGCCATTCGGGACGCCAATGAGGAATGCGCTGAATCGACCACGGCGGCGCAGGCGAAAGTCTATGATGAGTGGTTAACATCCAAAAATTTGTAAGGAGGAATCATATGGAATACGGTGCAAAAGAACCCAAGTGGGCTCCCTTCGCCGCCGAAAATCCGGAGCCTGCGGGCGCACTGCCCAACTATGGCACCCCGGTGATGCTGGGCGAATTCAGCAACTTGAAGGATAACCCGTTCTTCGTGGAGGCCAGCGCCGCCGGCGACAACGACGCCACGGCCCGGTATGTAAAGCGGTTCCGGCAATGCCAGGTGGACCTGACGGTGCTGGATATGGCCAACGAGGTGGCCTCCTCCGTGTTCGGGTCTAAACTGGACACCACGGAGGGCAAGCGGGACCTGCACTTCAGCAAGGACGATAATCCGCCCTATGGCGGTCTGGCCTTTTACACAGAGAACGTGATGAAGGGGGATGTGACCAAGTACCAGGGTGTTTTTTATCCCAAGCTGAAGGCCAACATGCAGGGAAAATCCTACAGCACCACCGGCAGCAGCATCACCCTGCAAGACACCGCGCTGCAGATGATGGGCATGGCCTGCAACAGCGGTGACTGGAAGATCCTGTCCGAGCTTTTCGACACCGAGGCGGAGGCCGCGGCCTGGCGGGACGCCAAGCTGGGGGGCACATCCACCTGACCGAACACTGACCGGCTGGGCGGGACAGCCCGCCCAGCCTACAAATAGGAGGCGAACCATGAAAACCGTTGAATTCTCCGTGGAACATATGCGCTGGCACCTGTGCATGAACGGGACGGCGCTTTTTGACATCTATGAAAAGTTTGGCCGGAAGGGACAGGTCCTGGACCACATCCAGGGCAATGACAAAAAGGCCTTTGACAACACCTGCTGGTTCTTGTGGAAGCTGGGCGAGCAGGGGGAGCTGGTCCGCCGGTGGCAGGGATACACCCCCGCGCCCATGCCCACGGTGGGACAGGTGCGGGCGGTGCTGGCCCCCGGCGACGTGCTGCGGGCCAAGACCGCCATTGCCGAGGCGGTGCAGCTGGGCTTTACCATGGAGCGGCCGCCGGAGGAGCCGGAGATGGTGGACATGGGCCTGCAAAGATGGCGGGAACAGCAGGGAGACCAGCGGACGGAGGCGGAGTATCTGGCGCCGCTGGTGCGGCTGCTGGGTCTGAGCATCCGGGAGGCCCTGCTGCTGACACCGGGACAGACGGCGGATCTGCTGGAGACTTTCACGCGGAAGGAGTGATCCCATGGCGGTGCGGACCATCTCCACCAGCATCAAGCTGGACGGAGAAGCGGAATTTAAAAAGCAGATGTCCCTGGTTAACAGCGAGCTGAAAACACTGAAAACGGAGATGCAGTATACCGAGGAGTCCTTTAAAGGGCAGGCAAACACCATGGAGGCCCTGACCGCCAAGAATGAACTCCTGCGGCGGGAACTGGAGCAGCAGACGGAAAAGGTGAAAGCCCTGGAGAATGCCGTGAAGGAGTCCAGCGAGGCTTTCGGAGACAATGACAAGCGGACAGACGAATGGCGTCAAAGCCTGAACCGGGCCAAGACTGACCTTTTGAAGCTCAACGGCGAGCTGGATGACAATGAGCGGTATCTGGATGAGGCCCGCAGCAGCGCCGACAAGTGTGCAAAGAGCATCGACGGCTTCGGGAAAGAGGCAAAGGACGCGGCAGGCGACGCCGGCGGCCTGGATTCGATCTTACAGAACCTTGGCGGCGGAGATGGTCTGGCGGGGCTTTTGGATGGGCTGGGCGGCGTCAAGGGCCTTTTGGCCGGCGGTGCGGTGGGCCTGGGCGTCGACGCTTTGAAAGAAATGGGCAGCGCCATCATCGATTTAGAGGAATCCACCCGGGAATACCGCCAGATCATGGGCGCTTTGGAGGTGTCCAGCCAGCAGGCGGGCTATACCGCAGAGCAGACCGCCGACGCCTATAACCGACTCTACGGCGTGCTGGGCGACACCCAGACAACGGCCACCACCGTGGCAAATCTCCAGGCCATCGGTCTGAGCCAGGAAGATCTGATGACGGTCGTCGACCAGGCGACGGGGGCCTGGGCCACCTACGGCGATTCCATCCCCATCGACGGTCTGGCGGAGAGTATCAATGAGACCATTCAGGCGGGCACGGTCACAGGCACCTTTGCGGATGTGCTGAACTGGGCCGGGACCAGCGAGGACGAATTCAACGCGAAGCTGGCGGCCACCTCCGATAAAACGGAGCGGGCAAACCTGGTGATGGAGCAGCTGTCCGAACAGGGCCTGGCGGCGGCTGGTCAGGCCTACCGGGATCTGAATGAAGATGTGATCAACGCCAACGACTCCCAGCGGAAATTGGAGGAGGCCTGGGGCAAACTGGGCGAAGCGCTGGAGCCCGTGGCCAGCTTCCTGCGGAATGTCATGGCAGGTGCCTTGACTGCTGTGGCTGGAGCGGCGGAGAAGCTGGTGGGCTGGGTCGGGAAAGCCTATGACAAACTCAACGATTTTCTGGGCCTGGAAGCCCGGGAGTCACAGCTCAGCGCACAGATCAACGGCTCCCACGCCGGCGGTCTGGACCGCGTGCCCTACAACGGGTATGTGGCCCAGGTGCACAAGGATGAGGCCATTTTGACGGCCCAGGAAGCCCGTGTGTGGCGCAGCATCAAGGCCGGCGGCCAGCTGCCCCAGCAGGGCGTGACAGCGGACCAGATGCAGGCCATGCTCACCGGCGCCGTGAACGCCATGGGCGCACTGCAGCAGAGCCGGGACAACGGCCCCATAATTGGGGAAATCACCGTCCGGACAGAGGACGGCACCCGGCTGGGCCGATGGCTGGTACCCTTCAGCCGCAGTGAGGACAAATCCAACCCGGAGGTGGTGAGCGACCGATGAGTGAAAATCTGTTTTTGACCATCAACGGCATATCGCTGCCGGAGCCGTCCATCGACGGCTACCACGCCTATGAGGAGCGGCTGAAGGAGCAGCTGGTCATGATCTCCGGCAGGATCGTGGAGGAGGAGCGGGGCCTGGTTTGGCGCATCGACTACACCTCCGGTCAGATGCTGACCAGCACCCTGACGCAGGTGCTGGCGGCTCTCCGGGCCAAGGGTGCCAAAACCGTCAGTTTCCTGCCGGACAACGGTCCGGAGCTGGCCTCCGGGTCCTTCCTGGTGACCTCCATCACCCAGCCGACCCTATCCTTTTTCGACGGCGCGGAGCTGGTCTGGACCGGCTTGGGCTTCTCCCTCCGGGAGGTGCGGCCCCATGCTTGAGATGACCGATGGCTACCGCAGCGCCATTGTGGGCGATGTGCGGCGGATGTACATCAAGGCCATGCTGGAGATCGTGGACCCGGATATCGTGTTCCAGCCCGCCTCCGGCAGCACCCAGGCGGCTTGGAGCAAGCCGGACCAGCTCCATGACAAGGAGATGTCCGCAGGTCCTCACTATGCCACGCTGGAGGTGAACCGGTGGCTGCTGGATGGCTCCTTTAGCCTGATTTCGGATCAGCCTGCCCTGCTTTCCGGCCAAGTGGGATATGTGGGAGACTCTCTGAGCGGCGCGAACGGCACCTTTACAGAGCCTCAGACAGCGGAGCTGCGCTTTGCCCATGTGGATGTGCTGCAGGCGCTGTCCGTCTATTTCAGCGACGATCCCATAGACGGGGTGCCCAGGGACTTTAAAGTGGAAGTCCTTTCCAGCGGACAGGCGTTTTATACCAAGGAATTTACGGACAGCAGCGCCGTCTCCGTCAGCCTGGACGGCTTCACCGTGCAGATCCCGGACGCCATCCGGGTGACGGTGACAAAGTGGTCCCTCCCCTCCCGGCGGATGCGGGTGATGGAGATCATTCCCGGCCTTTATGAGGCGTGGACTGACGATGTGCTGGCCTCTGTGGACATCCAGCAGCGGGGGAATTTCGCCTGCCTTGCCACCCCCTACGGCGTATGCACCCTGCGGATGGACAACCTGGACCGGCGCTTTGAGCCGCGCAACAAGAGCGGCGTGTTCCAGTCCATTGAGGACCGGCAGGGAATCCCCATTGCCATCGGCGTAGAGCTGGTAGACGGGTCTGTGGAGTACAAGCGGGTGGGCGTTTTCTTCCAGCATGACGGCGGGTGGACCACCGGCGACAACGACATCTCCATGCAGTGGGAGCTGGTGGATATCATCGGCCTGCTGGCAGAGCGGGATTTCATCGTCCCGGATACTCCCCTGCCCACCACCCTTGCCGGATGGCTGGCGCTGCTGGCAGGACAGTTGGGCGTGAATTTCGCCGACAAATGGCATGTGGACCCGGCCTACGCCGACGCGCCGGTAACGGCGGCCAGCAAGGACGCTGTGGCGGATAAGCGCTGCGGCGATATCCTTCGATTCGCATGCATGGCCTCCGGTACCTGGCCTAGGGCGGACGCGCAGACGGGGAACCTGACGGCGGAGCCGTTCTGGGACCAGGGGAACAAACTGGACCTGGACAACATGAACCGCTATCCCACCATGAAGGCCAATGACCAAATCGCTAGCTTGATTTTCAATTTGTCCGACGGCACCACGGAGGTCATCTCCGGAAACGAGACCAACAGCGGCAAGGTGCTGACTGTCAGCAATCCCTTTCTGCACACCCGCGAGCAGGCATTGACAGCAGCCAGGCAAATCCTGAGTCAATACGGCGGCATCAAGCTGGAGACCACCGGACGGGGCGACCCCACCAGCGAGATTGGCGACGTGGACACCGTGTGGTTGGATGAGAGCCAGGCCACGACCGGGCGGCGGATGGAGCAGGGCTTCTCCTTCTCCAACGGCGTGCTGAGGGACTGCAAGAGTGTCCTGCTCCAGGCCGATGGCTCGTATCTGTTCGCGGAGTCCGCACTCATTACGCAGAGCGGCAGATGGAAGGCCCCGGCGGGGGTATCCAGGCTCCGGGTGGTGGTCGGTCAGGCAGGCCAGGGCGGCATGCGGGGGCAGGACGGCTATCTGGAGCGGGGCGAGCGGCCCCACATGAACGCGGAAACCGGCGTAGTTTCCCAGAAAGGCTCGTACACCGCGGGCTATGGCGCGGACGGCGAGCCGGGTATCGGCGGCAAGATCTGGTACGGCACCATCGACATCAACCCGGAGCAGGAGTTTGACGTCCACATCGGGCAGGGCGGCGCGCCCTCTCAGACATACGGCACCCCCGGCGAGATGGGCGAGGAGACCACCTTCGGGCCGTACAGCAGCGCCAACGGCAAGGTCTATCCCCTGGGGTATACCGATATCGCCAACGGCGACAGCTATGGCCGCACAGGCGTGCAGAAGCCCAGAGACGGCACCTCCGACGGGGCCGCAGGCGGCAAGGGCGGCGAGCCGGGTATTGGAGAGTGGGACAAGGCGTCCCTTATCATCCCAGGGTCCGGGGAAAAGATCTACTATTCCTGGTGGCGGGTGGTAAAGGACCCCGGCCCCGGCCACATGGCCAACAAGGGAGCGGACGGCTTTGTGCTGGTGTTCTGGGACAAGCCGGAGACGTGATGTGCCCGAATCGGGCACAAGAAAACCGCCCCGGTCAAGGGGCGGCTGAGGTCACTGGACACCCAGGCGGGCTTTCAGCCCCTCCTGGAGGACCTGCGAGAAATTGATGCCTGCTTTGTCGGCCATGTCATTGAGATAGCTGGGGAGCGTTACGTTTTTTCTGACGGTACGCATATCATTTGCGCGGCGGTATGCGTCGAAATCCACAAGTGCGAATGTGGCAATCTCTCCTTTTTCGCACATTGGCAAGGACGGAGACGCAGGAGGGACAGCCTTTCCCATGTCCTGCGCTGTGATCCCCCACAAGCCGATGGCATCAGTGGCCATCTCAATGGCGTTGGCAATGGAGTCACCCTCGGTATTGATATCGAGATCGGGAACATAAACGACAAAGCCGTGTTCAGCGGGAGTAAGAACGATGGGATAAGCGGTTTTCATTGGTAATTCCTCCTTTACTGGGAGGGGGCTTATTTCAGCCCCCTGCGCCGTATGATCGATTTTGCAAGCTGTTCGTTGACTTCTCTATGCCGTGGTACAGGTTCAATGTCTTTCCCATTTGTCATGATGATGTGGTTTGCGCCCTCTCGGAGTATCCACCATCCATTGTTGGAAAAGAGCTTGAGCAAATCTTTTTGTTTCATTGTTCCCACCTCATGATTACATTATACGCATTTAATGTGCATTTGTCAAGAGGGTTTTATGACAGATTTTGATTTTTCAACCCTGGTGACGGATCGCACCAGGGCGGATGTGGAAGCGCTGGCGGCGGCTCTGCTTTCCATCCAGAGCGGCAGCGCCACCCCGGAGCAGATCGCGCTGGCGGCGAACCCCTTTGCGAAGGGGGGCTACAACTACACGGATCTGAACCGGGTGACGGCGGCCATGGAGTATCTGGTGGCGCGCCTGCAGGCGCTGGGGTACGCTGTGCCCTATACAGACGCCAAGGGCGCGGCGGCGATCCTGCCTTCCCCCAGTCCTGACCGGCGGCTGCCGGAGGGGTATACGGAGCTGGCCTATATTGAGTCCAGCGGGACGCAGTATGTGGATACAAATTTTAAGCCTGACCAGAGCACAAGGGTGGTGTTTGACTATGCACCAGTCAGCACGCAAAATACCATCCTTTTCGGCGCAAGGACCTCCTCCGGCAGCAGCGACCTTTTTCTGGTCCTCCATGCTGCGGATATAGATTCACTGCGGGATGACTACCGGTCCAATAAGTGGGGGAGCGGAATTAAGCCCACAGAAAGGACCGTCATTGACAAAAACCAAAATGTGACGACGATTGGGGACGCCACACATACGCACCCCAGCGGATCATTTCAGTCCACATTAAATTTGTACCTTTTCGGTGGAAATACCGGCGGTTCTATTTCGCAGAACACTTCTGTGAAGCTGTATTCCTGCCAAATCTACGATAACGGAGCATTAGTCAGAGACTACATCCCTTGCATGGACGCTGCTGACAATATCGGCTTGTACGATGTTCAAAACGGCGTGTTCTATCCCAATTCCGGGACTGGTACATTTTCCTCCGGCCCTCCAATTGTGAGGCTGCCTGACGGTTATCAGCAGGTGGAATACATCCAGAGCAGCGGAACGCAGTACATCGATAGCGGCGTAATTCCTAATGCAAATACGAAAACGGTTATGGACTTCCAACTGGTTTCCCCCGCTTCAGCAAATGAATGTATTTTCGGGGTGAATGGACAATACTCGTTTCGCTGGTATGGAACTAATAAATGTTTTCGTTCAAATGGAGCAGAAAATGCCAACTTCCCAACTACTATTTCTAGTACAGACCGCCACATAGTTGAAAAAGAGCCTCTTATTTGCACCATTGATGGGAGCAATTCTGTCTCAAATACTTTGGGCACAGTCACAATGCATATGTACATATTTGCGCAAAAGGGGGCAAGTAGCGCAGCAAACTATGCAAAAGTACGTTGTTTCATCATGGGGATCTACGACAATGGCACACGCATCCGGCACTATATCCCGTGCATCAATCCTGACGGTGCTGCGGGGCTTTATGACCTTGTAAACAGCACCTTTTATCCAAACGCAGGAACAGGCGAGTTTACAGCGGGACCGGAGGTGCCGCCGTCTGCCCAGACAGAGCCGGAATCCCCGGAGATTCCCGTGGAGTCTGCTAATGCATGGATGGAGTCCGACCACATGGACCCCACCCAGGCCAGGCGGTATCTGGGCAATATCGCGGCGCTCCGGGCGGCGCTGGCACTCCCAGCGGGTATTCCCCAGGTCCCGCCGGATATGGAGCAGCTCAACGAAACGGAAGCCAACGCCATCGAGACCATCCTGGGGGAGATCCAGGCGGCCATGGACCGCATGACCCGCACAGTCAATCTGGGGTGGGCCATGGGGATGGCAGACATCGGAATATATGGAGGGTCAGCATGAAAGACAGACAACCATTACATCCCGGCAGAGTCAAGATGACGCCTGTGGCGGGACAGGAAAACACCTTTGATATGGTGATGGCCGATGAACCCACGGAGGCCGGAGATGCGCCGGTCAAGGTAAATCTGCTGAAAGATCAGACGGCGGCGCTGTTTGGGCAGGGCGGTGACGCGGTTGTGGATGACGTCCTGCATCTGCTGGGCAACTACATCCCCACCAAATACGGCCTGCTGATTATCCGCTGCACTGATGCAGCGGGAAACCCGGCGGCGGGGACTGTGACCGTCTCCCCGGCGGTTGAAGGCTCTAACTTCATTATCATTGGAGACCGGGGCTATTTCAGCGCCCTGGTGACGCCGGGCACCTATACCATCACGGCGGGAGCGGCTACTATTTTTGAAAAGTTGACTGTTTATACGCCGTCTGTGACGGTGAGATTCGGTGAGCCGGTCATTGCCAGTGTTACGGCGGAACGGGTGGAGCACGGTGAGGTGGACTTTACAGCTGACATTACCATCGCTATTCCTTCATGGCTTACCTCCATTGATTTGTTTGGTGTTGGTGGAGGGGCGAGCGGATATTCTTCTATTGACAATACGTCGGGCACTGGGGGAGCTGGAGGGCATACCACTACTCTATTAAATCAAAATGTAGCGGGAAAAACTTTAAATATTAAAATCGGCGCAGGAGGGGCTTCTTCTGTCTCGAAATATGGCACTTCCAGCAAGGCTTCTAATGCTGGGGGAGAAACGAGTGTCACTATATCGGGGGGAAGTAAGATTTTAACCGCCAATGGTGGTAAACCTAGGAGCAGTTCGAGTCTGATCTCAGATGGTGGATCTGGAGGTGGCGGGTACCCCACACAAACCGGCAGCGGAACTATGTCCTCTGCAGTTGGTGGAAGTGATGGTGCCGCGGGGACCGGGCAAAGCGCCGGAAATGGACAAGGATCCACCACAAGAAAATTTGGAGATCCGAATGGAACATTATATGCTGGTGGAGGCGCCGGAGCTAGTATTCTTAGCGGAAATACATATTTAGGAACCCCAGGATCAGGCGGAGGCGCGGCGTATGCTCACTATTACGGAACTGGTAGTCCTCCCGTGACTGGAAAAATTCACAAAGGAACCGACGGACAGACCTATGGGTCTGGCGGAGGAGCATGTATCACATCCCTTAAAGTCGCTGACTGGGACTACGATTATAAACCAGAATGCCATAGTGGCGCTGGTAAACAAGGCCTAGTTTCCATCCGCTGGTGAGGTGATTCAAATGAATGCTGCAATTGTAGAAAACAACATGATAACCAATGTAGTGGTCCTGCCGGAGGGCGCGGACCCCGCCGCTTTCGGCGCGTATCCCCTGCCGGATGGCAAGTGGATCGGAGACCCCTACGATGACACCCCGGACCGCATCGCGGCCCTGGAGTCCGAAAACCGCCTGCTGCGTGAGCAGGTGACGGCCCTGGGCGATCAGAACGATTTCCAGGAGGAACTGATCGTGGAGCTGGCCAACATCGTCTATGCGTGAGTTCTGCGCCGGTGTGGCGCTCTCAATCTATTTTTTACTTACTGGAGGTACAGAAATGATGGCTATGTTATTTGCGCAGCGCGTGATCCTGGGCAAGACGGAGTTTAACGCCGTGCCCGCCAAGCTGAAGGCTCAGGTGGCCGATATCCTGGTCAACGAGTGCGGCCTGCCGGAGCTGGTGCCCGCTGAGTTCGGCGGTACCGCCGAGGCCTGACGGACAAGCCCCCGCTCCGGCGGGGGCCATCCCAAATAAAGGAGATAGGAATGTACATGCCTATTGATCGTATAGAGGACCTGGGGGCCGCGGAGGAGGTGCAGACGTGAGCGAGGCAATTATCGTGGCGCTGATCACGGGTGGGCTGAGCCTGCTGGGCGTGGTCATCGCCAACAACAAAAACGCCCGTGAGATGGACGCCAAACTGGACAAGCAGCAGGCCATCAACGCCGAGCGGATCGAGGAGCTGACACGGGAGGTCCGCAAGCACAATAATTTTGCGGAGAAAATCCCGGTCATTCAGGAGCAGATTAAGGTCATCAACCACCGCGTCGGAGATCTGGAGGCGTATCACAAATGAACGGTCTGTACATGATGGCCGCCATATTCGCCGCTTTGCTGGTCGGCATGGTGTGGGGCGTCAAACTGGAGGACAGCGCTTGGCGGCGGGCGGGAAAGCACCGGAGCCGCAAGCGGTGGACCACCTCCAAACTGATCGCTGTGGGAGTCCTGGTCATGGACAGCATGGCAACGATCATCGTCCTGGGCCTCTGCGGCCTCGCTATCCTGCGGCAGTTCAGCGGGGCGCTCCCATACCTCACCACGCTCATCGGGGCCTTGCAGGCCGCCACAGGCTACGTGCTTGGGCACTATTTCAAGAAGAGCTGCAAGGAAAACACAAAAGGCGGCATCACCTACGACGCCGCCCTGGGGAATGTGCCCGATTCGGGCACGGGAGATCTATGAAAAAGGCCGTCTCTGTGACGGCGAAAATTGACAACCAGCGGCGCTGATGGTATGATAGCTCTGGCGCTGCACAACGGCAGGCGGTTGGTCACATCCTCCGAAAGGAGGTGAGGCCGATGCGTATCACGTTACATATCGGACGGTTCACCGTTACGATCATCGTGAAAAGCAGAAACCGCCACCCGGCACGGTGACGGTTTCAAGGCTTTGTTCTTGATACACTAACTCGCACGGGCTAACCGCTTGTCGCAGCGCCCTTTCTATCTTCATTATACCGCCCTGCCGTGGATTGTCAAGTGCAAAACGGCAGGGCGCTTTTTTGCGCCCGGAAAGGAAATATATGAATATCGTAACGATTTTGATGGTTCTGCCTCTGCTGGTGGCGCTAACCAACATGCTCACCAACGTCATCAAAGGCCTGTGCGGCGTATTTGCGGACCACGCCAAGCTGATCGCTCCGGTGGTGGCCGTGGCCCTGACGCTGGCGGCCACGGCTGCCTATCTGGAGATCTTCAGCGTGACGGCCACCTGGTACTGGTACGCCAGCGGCGCAGTAGCGGGCCTCGTGGTGGCATATGTGGCCATGAACGGATATGATGGACTGTATGAGGATCTTATCAAGCACTTGAAAGGACTGGCGGGTGGGAGCAATGAGTAGACCTATTGGCGCCGCTGGACTGGCGCTTATCAAAAAGTTCGAGGGATGCCGTCTGAAAGCGTACAAAGCCGTCCCAACGGAGAAATACTGGACCATCGGCTGGGGCCATTACGGGCCTGATGTAAAAGAGGGACAGGTCATCACCCAGGCCCAGGCAGACGCCCTTCTGGTGGCGGACTGCCAGCGGTTCGCAAATGCGGTGGATAATCCGGTTTATTGCCCCCAGACCGCCCAGTTGAACGCCAATCAGCGGGACGCACTGATCTCCTTTACCTTCAACTGCGGCGTGGGCAGTCTGAAAACGCTTTGCAAAGGCCGCACGCTGCCCCAGATTCGGGATGCCATGGCAAAGTATAATCGGGCCGGAGGCGAGATCCTGGTGGGCCTGATGCGGCGCAGGGCGGCGGAGCAGACACTTTTCAACACACCTGTTACAGAGGAGGAACGCAACGTGAATACCTACAAATACTTGAAGGATGTCCCGGAGAAGTTCCGGCCCATCATCGAACAGCTTATGACGGCCGGGATCATCCAAGGCGACGGCTCCGACCCCGACGGCAACGGCGATATCATCAATCTGACCCACGAGCAGGTGCGGACGCTGGTGTTCGTCTACCGAGGCGGCGGTTTCGACAGAAAGCTACAGGCTGCGGGGATGGAGGCGGCAGTGGGATAAACCGTGTCCAAATCAGGCAAATCGGCCTCATGCGTCATCGGAAGTGGTCGGAAAAGTGGTCGTACATGAAAACAAATAGAGCAACATATTATGGCGAAAAGTGCCGTTTTCCCCGTATTATTCCCTCTGATTTGCTACCATTTTTCAACAATTCTGCTTCACACGCAGGAGGTCACTGGTTCGAGTCCAGTAGTCTCCACCAAAAAGTTCCTGATTTCGCTAGAAATCAGGAACTTTTCTTTGTATTCCACCGTCAAAAGTCAACCCTAAAATTTACACTTCTGTGCCGACTAATACGCTGACCAATACGACGATAGTACCCGACAGAACAAGGCAGCACCGGACAGGATTTTCCCTGCCCGGTGCCGCTTTTTCGCCGTTTTTCCGTGGTTCCGCCATATAGAATTTTGGCCGTCTTTTTTGTGGATTCTATATGGCCTGCCCAATCACATTCCCCATCGTATCTGCCGCTTCCCGCATCATATCCGGCGTGGCGTGGGTGTAGGTGCTCAACGTGAAGCCCGCGCTGTAATGTCCCAGGGTGCTGGACAGGGTCTTCACGTCTATGCCATTCTTCAGCGATAAGGTTGCGAACGTGTGTCTGAGGTCATGGAACCGAATGTGCTCTGCGCCGATGACCTTGAGAATCTTTTCATGGGTGTGCCGGAAGGAATCTGGATCAAACATTCCGCCTGTTTTGGGTGACGGGAACATATACGGATTTCCTGGATGCTTCTTGTGCTCCTCCACCAGCAGGTCCACCGCCTGCTGTGAGACTGGCAGGACGCGGACGGAGTTCTGCGTTTTCGGCTGGCTCACTACCAGCTCGCCCTTGATGCGGTTTACCTGCTTTGTGATGGAGATTGTCCTGTTTTCCACGTCCAGGTCTGTCCAGAGGAGGGCGAGGAGTTCCCCACGTCTCAGCCCCGTGGTCAGTTCCAGATAGAAGGGAGCCAGTAATCCGCGCTTGTCCGCTTCCATCAGGTAGGGCTTGATTTTGTCTTCCGGCAGGACCTTCATCTCCCGTTTTTCCATTTTCGGCAGTTTGCATCCCCTCGCAGGATTCACCAGAATCAGCCGTTCCGCCACCGCCTGTTCCAGGCAGTTGTTCAGCAGGGTGTGGATACCGTGGACCACCCGGACACTCAAGCCCTTGTCTTTCAGTTCAATGTGCTTATATCGCCGCACCCGGCCATTCTTCTGAAGGTCGTTGTAGAATTTCTGAATCTGGATAGTAGTCAGCTTGTCCAACAGAACATTTCCGAGGCTAGGGATGATGTGCTTGTCGATGTAGTTCAGATAGTAGTCTTTTGTTTTCTCCCGAAGCCGAGGCTCGGCGTAGACCTCATACCACATTTTTATCCAACTCCCCACTGTGTGGGTGCCGCTTCGGTTCATGTCCAGCCGCTGGCTGTCCGCAATAGCCTTTTTCAGCTTTTCCTTGACCTCCGCCTGTGTCCTACCCAGCACGTTCTTGAGCTTCTGCTTTCCAGTTACCGGATCATAGGCCGCTGTGTAGAAGCCCTCCCAGCGTCCATCCTTCCGCTTGCGGATGCTGCCCTCGCCGTTGGCGCGTTTCTTTCCCATTATGTGGCCACCTCCTGTCCTGCCAGTTCGCTGGCTTTTTGTTCATGCTCATCCTCGAAGCTGTATGGCGGATCCAGTTCCTGCTGGATGCCCTGCGCTAGTCTGAATCCCGCAATGAAGCTGTCCAGCCTGGCTTCGTCCCGCAACTCGTCCTCCAGATCGGTCAACCGCAGGAGCATTTTCCTTTCCGCCTTGGATAGCTTGCCAGCAAGCTGCCTGCAGGCCTTAGCCACTTTCTTTTCCAGCCAGTTTGTCCTATGTGACGGTAAATCGAACCGCTCTTGCAAGGCTTTCATATAGTCGTGCATCGTGTGCCACCTCCTGTCAGCAACACAACATATCATGCACTGACCTTAATAGCTATCTCAACGGCGTCGAGTTATCAGATTGTTATCAATTTCAGGGCTGCACCCTGTTATCTGAGTGCAGCCCCATTTTTGTATCAGGTTTCCTTTTTCCCAGTATTCTGGTACACCCACTCCTGAAGTTTGTCTTTGGGGATGACGATACGGGAGCCGATCTTCAACGCAGGGAATTCCTCTGTCCGAACCAGTTCATAGGCTCCGGCGCGGGAAATGCCCAGTGCAGCCGCCATCTCGGGAACCGAGAGCATCAGCGGAAGCTCTTCATAGAATTTAAACTTTACTTCTTTCATGGATATCCTTTCTCCCTTCCAATCAAAAGGGCCTTTTATTTTGTTATCATTCGTCTTGTTGATTTATTTCCCCACCATCTGATGGAGGGGACCTCCCGCAGGAGCTGCGGTCATCCCATGGTCATGTTCCAGCCGCCATGCTGCTGTTCCTCATGGTCATCCGGCTTATGGCCCAGGGCGATCTTCTTTTCCTGGAGCTTTCTGCGCAGCTTGCGGTCCATCTTAATACCGCCAGGGATGACAGGGGCAGGGAGCTGCTCTTGGAATATCCTGCTCATGTGATAAAGCAGTTTGGTTACAGACAGCATGACGGATAGCGGACGGAGCGCGTCCTGCCGGTCCAGGAAGAATTGCGCGTACGCATTCCCCTGGCCAGTAGACAGCGTGAGCCAGTGGATTGCTTGTTCCTGGTCCTGCGGCACACTCTGGCCCATGAGGTACAGTTTACCCAACATATATTGGGCGTACTGGTTTCCCAGTTGGGCAGAGGTGGTCAGGTACTCCAGCGCTCTGGACACATCCTTCGGGACCTGTTCTCCTTGGAGATACAGCTTCCCCAACCGGTAGGCGGCGTACTGGCTGCCGTTCTGGGCGGCCCGCTTCAGCCAGCGGATGCCCTCGTCCGGGTCCCGGACCTCTGGATCGTCGGAGAGGAGCAACTTGCCCAGCGCATACTGTGCCGCCCCTGATCCCTGCTCTGCTGCCTGCGTGAACCAGTATCGTGCGTTTACCCAGTCCGGCGTCAGCAGAGGACCGTCCCGCCACAGCTTCCCCATGAGATACTGCGCGTGCGGGTTGCCGTCCTCCGCCAGACGCTGCAGCCGCGCCACGGACTCGTCTCGCTCCGCCATGGGCAGATCATCATTCTGAATGATGTCCCGCAGCGCCCAGAAGTCGTAGGAGATACCTGCAGTTTCCTCCGGCTCATCCTCTGTCGCAATACCCCCGTCCTCGAAGGTGACCACACCCAGACGGATGTTTTCCGCTTCCCGGATGACCGCGTTCTTGATCTGGTGGAATTCTTTCTGCTGTGACAGCGGCGGACGCTGACGTTCCCGCTCCGCATAGTAGTCATCCACCTGGCACTGAAGCGTCCACCATGCTTCGTAGCATTCGTTAACCACCGGGAGCTGCTCCATCTGATCTACGATCTCGTCCACGGTTTTCTTCACTGACTTGGGCAGATAGCCATAGGACTTTTTCCCTTTGACCGTTTCCAGCTGCGCCGCCAACTGCATGACTAGTTGTTCCGCTTCCGGGAGATCGCAGATGCTGTGTTGCATCTGTCCGGTCAGTTCCCGCATGGCTTTGCGGGCCTGACGCACCAGCTCATCACGAGACACCGACTTTTGTTCATACAGGTGGAGCATCTCCATGTGGAAGATATCGTTGGTCAGCTCGGACTTGATCTTGCGGATGCCATCCTTATTGAGATATGCCTGTCCTGGCTTTGCTGACCAGGCCATCATGTGTACGTGTGGGTGATCGCCCTCATTGTGGAACGCAGCACACCAGCGGAAGTCCTTGGGCGAGATGTGCATCGCCGCGGCGATGTCGTTGCGGTGGGTGCGGAGCAGGTTGCACCATGCCTTGGCGTTGTCGTAGCCCAGCCGTTCTGCGTCCTCCCGCTTGAGCGAGATGATGTGTGTCCAGATGTTGCCTGGGTACTCGTTGAGCTCCTGCATGGC
Source organism: uncultured Dysosmobacter sp. (assembly GCF_947631635.1). Classification (GTDB taxonomy): domain Bacteria; phylum Bacillota; class Clostridia; order Oscillospirales; family Oscillospiraceae; genus Oscillibacter. The sequence goes on along the minus strand of NZ_CANRMB010000001.1, from coordinate 98,941 downwards.
GGCGTCCATGTCCACGCTCTCTTCGTCACCGAATAGCCCGTAGGACTGGGGGCGCTCCGCCATGTACGCCATGTAGCCGGAGGGCAGCAGCTCCACACCGTCACGGGTGCCGATGTACTTCAGGTAACCTCCCGCACCCTTGCCCTGGATGTAGGGACTTTTGACAATCAGTCTTGCCACGGGTCTCCGTCCTCCCAGCTTTCCCGCACCCGCTGCTCGAACGAGATGCGTCCATTGGTCCGCTTCACATTTTTGACGCTCTCCGCACGGCGACGGCGCAGGTCGTCCTCGTCGAGCTGAACACTGTCCGCAATAATGCCGGAGGGCATATCCAACTCCACCGCCTGCTTGAAGGACAGCGCCGCCAATCGGTCCTCCATCTTTCCCAGACGGCCATCCACGTAGGACTTCAGCGCCGTGGGGAGAAAATCTCCGGCGCTGCCAGTATCCAGATAGTCCAGATAAAAATTGATTGCCTGCTCAGCCAGTTCGTTCATGCTGCGGCAGCCGGATCTTTTGTATGCAGCATGCAGTCGATAACTGGTCACCGACGAGACCCGCAGGCTTAACCGCTCTCGTGTGTCTTTGTTCATAATACCTCCGAAATTCTTGAAATGTGGGGCTCAGACGCCGCTCAATCCCTTGGAAACAGCGGAGTTGAGGGGCATAGATGCCAGAGGCCATTTTTGTTGCTAAAACAGACGTCACCTTTGATATCCCGGAAATCCCCGTCAATTGCCCGCACTGCGGGCAGAAGTGGTTTGGGCAGGGGCCGCTTGCGGCGTCTGTCCTTTATCCTGCTGTTCCTTCGTTCCCCGCTGTTCCTTCGTTCCCCGGAAACGGCCCTATGTTGGCCTTGCCATCTCCAGCCGGGCTCTGGGCCCCTGGGCTTCCATCAACGCTCCGCACAGCGGCTCCTGGGGGTGACGAGAGGCGGACACCTTGGCTTGGGTGCTTTGCCGTTCTACTGCCGCTTCCAGGGCTTGCATCTGCCGCTCGTTGTGGAAGTCCACTGCCTCCTGAATGGGCCGGATGTGATACTGCAGAGCGCAGTTGCGCTTCCGGCCATTCTGCGTGATGACTGGGGTCGATTCTGTTCAGATGAGCTGCCGCTCTTCCAACTCCCGCACATATTTTGCCACCGTGTTGATGCTTATGTGTCCCGCTCTGTCAATGATTCTGTACCTGGATACACCTGAAAGGGCTTTCTCTTTTCAATGCAGAGGAGATACCCATAGATGGCGATGGCGCCGTGAGACAGACCGAACGCATATATTTCGTTTGGCAGCAGAAAACAGTTGCGCAGCGGATCATGCTTTGCACACACTCGGCACTTCACTTCGTCCCCCGTGTGCTCCTCCGCCCAATTAATAAACGCCTCTTATGGGGCCACCACCCTGCTGCCGTCTCTTAGCACCGGGAAGCCCGGCTCATGCATCAGCTCATACCCTCTGGACAGCGATATGCCCAGTATCTTAGATACCATCTCTGCGGTGAGAACCAGCGGCAGGTCGTTGTAGTTGTTGTAAATCGATTCTTTCATAAAGAAAGGTCCGAGGCAAGATCAGCGTGGATGAGTGGAATGCCTCCGCAGCCCAGGCGCAGAAGATCCTGGAGCAGGCTGAACGGGGAGAGCTGACGGATGGGGAGTTGAAGGAAAAACTGGCGGAGCTGTGAACAGCAAAGCGCCCCTGGCAGTTCATTTGTAACTGCCAGGGGCGCTTTTTTCATTGTATATGCGGCGTAAATTTTACCCATCTTGCATATGGGCATAGATGATATTGGACGATATTGACAGCGTATCATGGACATTAGCTTGCTGCCGCTCAGAATGCTGCTGGTCTTTGAGCGACTGAACCAGATTATTTTGTATTAGATACACATATAACTGTATTGCCCAGCAATACGCCTGACATAGTGCTCTGCTTGAGCAAATTCTTCCGGCGTGTTGCAGTTTAAAATCAACTCCTCCGGGCCGTCATATTCAAATGCAGACCAATCAACCCGTTCCCACAGTTTGCGGACAGGTGCGCTATGCTCTGCGATCAATGCGGCGATTGGTCCGGCGACATCGCTGTTATACACACCAACCAAAGGCTCCTGCATTCCGCCATGCTCCAGCACTGTCACTTCCGTTTCGTGACAGCGGCACATCTTTGCAAGCACAGATTCCGGAAGCAGGGGCATATCTACGGTCAATACGACGCATTGCGGACACTTTGCAGCTTGCAGGCAGGCGTGAAGTCCGCCTAATGGCCCGCGGTCCGCCAATAAATCCGGTATTCTTCGGGTGCCAGGTATCGTGGGACAGTTGGCTCCGGAAAGAAGAATATCTGTAATTTCCAAGGACCTGAGTTTCTCAATCTGCCACTCTAAAAATGTCTTGCCGCATAAGCATAATCCGGCTTTGCTGCGCCCCATACGGCTCGAACGGCCGCCTGCCAATACGATTCCGGAAAACGCCTTCCGCCTTCTCTTCTCTCTGGCCTGCTGCAGGCTGATACGTGCCGCATGGATCGCTGAAGCTGACGCATCCAGCCGCTCTGTGAGCAGTGCAGCTGCTGCTTGCTTCACGGGGGTATCGGAGGGCGTATACTCCAGCAGCACGGCAATCAGCGATGCTCCACATTGGCTTGGCAAGGCCGGGAGGTAATTTTCAAAATCGATCCCCCAAATGGTTCTATGCTCGGCATCCCATAAAAAGTTTCTCAGATTGCCCTCAGAGGGCAGCAGCCCGACTGTGCGTTCGCACCCAAGGAGCCAATCTGAGAGTGCATGCCAGGGAGCGGGGTCAAACCCGGCAGATTCCTGCCTCTCCAGCTCCTCAAGCATTGTGGGCTGCGGGCAAAGCGCTATTGTCAAAACCTTGGGCGCCGCTTCCAACAATTCCGGATGCGGCATTTGCATGATGCGATAGATATCATATTCCCGCTGCCAGTCCTCTATGTGCGTAAAATGTTTTTCCACGGCGCCGCGTCCATTCCAGACAGCCGGATAGATCTGATTGCGATGGCTAAAGAATGGGATCATACGACATCTATTCTCACAACATGGGATACGTTGCGCTTACTGTTGGCATCGCCAAACACGATCAATCTTGCCTGTTCTCCTTCCGCGACAAGGTATACCTCCCGTTCGCCGTGCAGTTCCGCAGCGGATAAGTCCGCGTGATACGCATCGTCCGAAATAATAGAAACCGTGGTATACTCTGTGATACCAATGTCGGCAAGAAGCTTTTCCAGCGGAATTCCCAAGGCATCTACTGCGGTGATGTCCCCTTTTGCGTTGGAGATCGTTCCCTGTACAGAGCGCAGATCCAGGTCGGATAGACAGACCTCCGCTGTTTTTTCGCCAGAGATGACCTGCACCACCCCCGTTGGTGCGGCAGACCGCGTAGTCAAATAAACAAACGCGACTGCGACAGTCATCAGAAAGATTCCAACCAGCAGAATGCGTACCCGTTTCTTTTTCATATAGAGAGCTCTTCCTTTCCTTTTCGTGTTTTAAAACTGTATTTGACTTCTGCCCGAAAGACCGGTGCCAAACGCTGTACGATCTTTGAGCCCAGCAGTCCGCAGAAGATGCCGGAAGAAAACGCGGTACATACATACAGCAGCAGCACGATCCCTCTCAGATGAAATACGATACAGTTGGCTGTAAAAGCTGCGCTGGCAGCAGCGATACCGTTAGCCAGCGCCATACGGTCTGCACAGGGGAGCGCCCCCCCTGCTGTTGCCATCAAAACGAGGTCGATCGCAAATCCAGGGACAATATATCCGATGGGGGCCAGTAATCCCATACTGCCCACCATTCCGAAGGAGAAAGCGATCACGCTTTGAGCAGCGCTCATGATCGTACTGCAAAAACCTCCGGGCATCAGAATCGCCGCAATGACTAAAAACATCAGGGAAAAACTGGTGGCGATCCCACCGGGGATATGGAGCGCGTCTGTGATCATATTGGTCAAAGGGGCGATGAGCCGCTTGGCAAACAGGCCGAAGTCGCAGCACAATGCAAAAAAGATTATTCTCTTTAATCGGTTATTTTTCAAAATACGATTTCCTTTCTTTACAAGAAGCAAGAGCCGGAAGAATACATTCTTCCGGCTCTTGCTGACTAAAAGAGAAAAATAGGCAATCGGGATAAGGACGCTTCCAGCGCGGAAGGCCTCGCATGATCCCAGTCCCCTTTTCAAGCACGGAAGGCCGCCCTGTTTCCGGAACGGCCCAGGCCAGACTGCCATGGTTTCCTTTAGGCAGAAAGGCTCGGAGATGTTTCAGGTTATGAAATTGTCAGGATTTTTGCAGCTTCATCGCAGACGGAGAAAAATCAAAAATACCGCCGGACCTCCACCAGATTGGTGTGCTGGGGATTTCCCTTTGCAAGGGGCGTTGGACGGGTGGATGTCAGCACGTTGATGGACCCCCGCGTATCGATGCCATCCTTGCCAGGGGTGTACCACGCCCCCTCCGGGATGGCCACTACGCCCTTTATCACCCGGGGGGTGACTATGACAGGGATGCGCAGCAGGCCACGGTCATTATAGACCTCTGCGATATCCCCGGTGGAAATTCCCCTGGTCCGGGCGTCATCCGGGTGCATCCACATCCGCTGGGGTTCCACCTCCTCCATCCACGGGTTGTTGTCGTGGATGGAATGGCAGCGGCGCTTGGTGTGCCAGCCGATCAGTTGGAGCGGATATGTTTCCCGAAGAGGATCATCAGGACCCTCAGGGCAGGGCACATAAGCGGGGATTGCCGGGATCTCTTTGGGGTTATTCATATCGTACAGCCGCTTGGAGAATATCTCGATCTTTCCGGAGGGCGTTCCAAATTTATAGTGCTCCGGGTCACGGATCTGGTCCGCATAGGCAATATAGGATACGGCGTTTTTGTATGTGTGGCCTCCGTTTCTGCAGAAAGTCTCATAATCCGGCAGCTCGCTGTTCTTCTGGCGCAGTTCATGATATAGATGCTCCAGCCATTCCTGCTGTGTTTCACGCCCCTCGGACCAAGCCTCCCACAGGCCCAGCCGCTTTGCCACGTCTGACAGCCAGTCGTACTCTGTTCTGCACCCAAAGATGGGGGCGATCACTTTGTTGTTGCGAAGCAGGTAATGGCCCAGCCGCCAAGGAGCGGCAATATTGTCATCCTCCAGGAATGAGGGGGCGGGGAGAAGCAGATCCGCGAATTTTGCACTGGGAGTCATAAAGACGTCCGAACAGACCAGGAACTCGCACTTGCTGGTGTCCTCAAGCACACGGATGGAGTGATTGATATCTGCGTGCTGATTGATCAGTGCATTTCCGGCCAGGTTGAACACCAATTTGACATCGCTTTCCAGCTGTTCCATTCCCTGCACGCCGTCTTTCAGGCGGGTCATTTTGGAACCCTCCTCAATGGCCTTTGTCCACAGGAAACAGGAGATGACGCCTGGATACCCGCTTTGTCCCAGAGGAAATACCGGCACAGGCTCCTCCCGGCCAAATCCCATGCCCGCGGCACTGCCGCCTGGAATTCCCACATTGCCGGTCAGGCAGGCAAGCATGGCCATGGCCCGAACCGTCTGTTCACCATTGCCGATGCGCTGATTGCCAAGTCCCGGCAGCAGGCAGGCGGGCTTCGTGGTAGCATACTCTCTGGCCAGCTCCTCGATCACAGCGGCGGGCACCCCGGTGATGGACTCCGCCCACGCCGGTGTTTTTTCCACGCCGTCCAGCCTGCCGAACAGGTAATCGTGATAGTTCAGCTCTTCAGGAACACCGTCCGGCATGTGACTGGCGTCAAAACCGAGGCAGTACATATCCATGAAATGCTGATCCTGCAGTCCCTCGGACCAAATGACATAGGCCATGGCCGCAGCCAGGGCGCCGTCCGTGGAGGGTTTAATGGGGACCCACTGGTCAGCAATGGCAATGACCGTGTCACTTTCTCTGGGATCGATCACAATGACCTTGGCCCCCCGCTCCTTTGCCTGAGCAATGAAATAATTGCCTTGCGGAGAGTATACGGTTTCTGACGGATTGTGGCCCCAGAGAATCAGGAGCCTGGTATTGGGAAGATCCTCCACGCTGTTTCCGCTGAAAGCGTCTCCATAGATATAAGGTGTGACGAACTGGGCACAGGCAAAACTGTAAGAGCCGTAAAAGCCCAAGTAGCCGCCGTCTTGATTGAGAAGGCGCTTGACCAGCATGTCGGGACGGATCACCGCATTTACGCCGAGGCCGTAGTTGACATATCTGGATCCCGGCCCATAGGCGTCACGGATCCGCACCCACTCTGAGGCGATCAGGTCCGCAGCCTCCTGCCAGGAGATGCGCTGGAACCGCCCCTCGCCGCGCTTTCCGATACGCTTCATGGGGTAGCGAAGCCGCTGGCCGCTCAGGTACGTCTTGCGATAGCCGCGGCCGCGGACACAGGCCCGGAGCTGAGGCAGGCCGATATCACAGCCAGTCTCCACATGGAGAATGCAGCCGTCCTGTGCAGTTGCCCGAATGGCGCATTTTCCGCCGCAGTTGTTCCGGCCGCCGGTGCGAATCACGGTCTGCCGGCCATCCGCGATCTCCCGGCCGCGGCCAAGGCGGTAGCTGTCATAGCACTCCAGAAGTTTTGCATATACCTCGGGCTTTTCAGCAGCGAGGCATTCAGAGCCATCCCGCCGGACCAATGCCACCAACGCGTCCGCGACTGTGGAAAACAGCTCGCTGGCAGCAAAGCGCCGGAGCTCCCGCGCAATCACGCGGACTGTGTCCAGCAGATACAGGGTCGTAAATTCTTCCGCCGCGGCCAGATATGGAGCCGTGTCTCCGCCCCGTTCCGCCTCATGGAGCGCGCAGGCATACAGATAGCACAGGAAGCGGGTCTGCTGACCAATATAGTCAGGGGGATTGCCGTCCATCTCCACGGGGGCGTATCCCCACCTGTGATAAAACTGCACCACTTTCAGCGTGGTCTCATCCAGCAGGCTTCCATCCTCAAATTTGCAGACAGAGGCCCACAGGGGAATATAGATCTCGGCGTTCGTTCCTTTCATCAGGTCGTCATATTCCTGCTGGAGACATGCGCTGTCCCTGGAGGAAAGAAGTTCATGCCAGGGCTTGGCAAAGAGCGGCGCCTGTTTTGCTGTGCTGCACCAGGCGGGAAAGTCGGAGAAGAATTGTGTGAACCAGCTGCAGCGCAGCCAATCTTTCAGAATATCACTGGGCATGGATCATGATCCCCTTTCTTTCCGCGGCTTCAAAAAACTGCGCTTCACTCCACTGCTGTCTTACGGCATCCTGGATCAAAAGCATACTGCCAAGATCGCCGATCAGAGTGGCTCCCACCATGTGGTCATCGTGGAAACACAGGGCATAATATGTCCCCTGCCGCTGGACGGCTTTGGGATTGACGGCAAAGCGCCCTGCATCCTCTTGCGCGGCAGCATATACCAGACGGTAGACCTTGTCCGGATGTTTACCCATATCGCCGATGGACAGCAGGGAGATCCCCGCGGTATGTACCATGGCGGGTTCCGGTTCCGCATGGAACTCCAGCGTATCTCCCGCGGCGTTGGCACCGGCTGTCTCTCCCTGCCGGACGCTCTGCATCCAAGTGGACATGCTCCGGTCTGTGCAGTCACCGCAGGCGTAGATATCGGGACAGCTGGTCTCCATCGCGGCTGTGACCGTGATGGCCCTGCCCACGTTCAAGCCCGCCTGAGCAGCAACATCTATATTGGCTCTGAAGCCGGTGGAAAGCACTACCAACTCCGCCGGGAACACACGTCCATCCTCCAGCAAGATGGATTCCACAGCGCTGCCGCCCTCCAAGGCCTTGATTTGGACACCGGTGACGACATCCACACCGGCCGCCTCTATGCAGCGGCGCAAATACTGGGAGCTTTGTTCATCTAACAGGCGGCCCATCAATACCGGAGCCATCTCCAGAACCGTCACATGCAGGCCCGCTTTTTTCAATTCCCAGGCAAGCTCCAAACCGGTGATCCCGCCGCCGATGACCGCGGCGTGGGAGGCGGTAAGCATCTGCCTGCGGATGGCCCGCAGGTCCGTATCGCAGCGCAGGGTAAACACGCCGACCTTTTCATGGCCGGAGATGGGAGGCACAAAGCATCTGGCTCCCAGCGCGTAAATACATTTGTCAAAGGGAATCTTCGTCCCATCATCCAGCGTCACGGTATGCGCGGCGCTGTCTAATGTTGAAACCGTTCGGCCCAGAGTCAACGCAATGTTGTTTTCCTCCAGCCACTGGAGGCTGACCACAGGGTAACGGTCCTCGGAAAAACTGCCCAACAAGCCTTTGGACAGCATGGGCCTGCAATAGGGGAGGCGGTCTTCACAGCTGACCATGCGGATGGCGGCTGTGGCGTTTCTGGCACGAATAGCTTTTGCGGCGGAGACCGCGGCCACACCGCCGCCCAGGATCAGAAAACGCTGATCGGTATCGCGGCGGAACGCCCCGTACTCTTTGTGTGGCTGAACGGCCGGCGAACCGCAGCTGGCGCCGCCCGCAGAGACGGGCGGTGTGTCAGTCTTGCGGCGCAGGAGAAAAGAGGGAGAGGTGCGGGCAGCTGGCGGGAGGAAGGACAGCGTATCACTGGGGACTACGCCCTTTTCCCCCTGAAACTCTTTCAGTGGACCGAATCGCAGGGCCCGGGTAGGGCATGCCGCTACACAGACCGGGTCCTGCCCAGCTTGACGCAGTGCTGCGCAGGAGTCGCATTTTTGCGCATAGCCAGTGACTTTATTGAGAGAGGGGGCGCCGTAGGGGCAGTGATGGACGCAGCGGCCGCAGCCCACGCACAGTTCGTCATTATGCTGTACAGTGCCGTCCGCGGCGATATACATGGCACCAGTGGGACAGACCGCCACACAGGCGGGATCTTTACAGTGATTGCACGCGCCGGAGAAATGGACCTTTTTACCGCTGGTGGCATCGAACATGGTATCTACTCTCCGAAAAAAGTCGCCAGTGCCAAGCTTGTTTTTTTCCTTACAGGCAACTTGGCAGGCCTTGCACCCAACGCAGCGGGTGGTGTCATATAAAAAACCGAGTTGTTCCATCGTGGGCCTCCAAAGCAATGAGTCAAAAAATTGGCGCAGGGGGAAGCGCTATCCGGCGGACTCTGCCGCAGGTGCTATAAAAACTGTATAAAATGTGGAGTTCGTTATCAATCCAAATGTTTTGTTCTTTATCTGCCAAACACAAAGGTCAGAACCGGAACAGGGCGAATGTTCAGATTTCGGACGATGCGTTTCTCCAAAGGAATCACCTGTCAGAACTCAACAAGAAATATGGGATCCAAAACTGAGTCGGGAACATGGAGGGAATGGAAAACAGATCTCGTAAAATTGAAAAGAAAACGTTGCTGATAAAAGCAAAATCCGATATACTATAAAAAAATTGATCGGCAGGAGGAGACTGGATGGAAACGCGGTATCATGCGATGGTACAGCAGGACGGGCAGCTTTTATTGGAGCACTATTTAATGAGCGGCGGCAATTACCAGTTCTGCTGGCATAAACCACTGGAATTTATGCTGGTCCTCAAGGGGACCGCTGAAGTATTCGCTGACGGGCGGTGTTATCTGCTGGAACAGGATGATATGCTGCTGATCAATTCCAATTGCGGACACTCCATGTTCCTGCGGGATTTGGAAAGCCTGGTATTGATTTGCGAAGTGGCTCCCTCCTTTTTCCAAAGACAATTTTCTATGGAGGTCAGCACATTGCAGATCGAATGCGCATCATCGCCGGCTAGCAGAAGAGAACCCATGTTCGCGCAGCTGCGGTTCCTGCTGGCACGTTCCTTTGTCTATGCTTTTGAGGAGGATCCGCTGGCCCATAACCTCTCTATCCACTATATGACCGCGCTGCTGGGTGAACTGATGCTCCACTTTCCGACCCACATCACCGAGCAAAAACAGGGCAAGGGCAAGGAGAAGGAAACATTGCAGCGGGTCATGAGCTACATCGAGACCAATTTTGACCAAAAGCTGACGCTGGAGGAGGTGTCCTCCCATGTGCAGTATAACCGCACATACCTGTCCACACTGTTTAAGAAAAGCACCGGCATCCTCTTCAATGACTATATCATTCGGGTGCGGCTTCGCCATGCGCTGGAGGCTTTGGGCGACGAGGATCGTTCTATTGTCAGTATCGCGCTGGATCACGGCTTTCCGGACAGCAAGTCCTTTTCTGCCAGCATGAAAAAGTATTGCGGGCGGACACCGCAGGAATACCGTCAGGCACTGAGACAGAATTCCGCGCTTCGAATACCGCAGGGGGCGGATAAATATCTTCCCAAGCCGGATGCGGAGGCTGAAAAATTGCTGGTGCGGTGCGGCATGGGGCTTGAAGGAACCGTGCAGCCGCAGCCTGCTGAAGAGGGTAATAGGGCCCTTTTGCGGGAATATTGCGACCAATTGGAGGAGATTGTGGACAGATTGAGGGGATTTTTATAAATACCGCATGTTTTGTTCAAACATTTCCCCTGTTTAGAAATTATGGCAGAAAAGTACCAAAGGAAAGAAATGAATCGACAAAAAAAGGAATGTACACTTTTCTCAAGAGGGAGATGTGTACATTCCTTTTTCTAAATTGCAAAGGGAGGCCAGCACTTTGCTGCGATATGAACAGTTTGTCTATGATCCAGCGGTTATTTCCGCGATTTTGGATCAATGCGAAATCGTACATATTGGATTTCAGGACAGGCGAAACGCCTATGTTGTCCCCATGTGTTATGGCTATACGGCCACAGAGGAAAATCTGCTGATTTTCATTCACACTGCCAAGGAAGGCTATATGTTAAAACTCATTGAAAAATCCCCCTTGGTGTGCTGCTCCTTTGCGGCATGGCGAAACTTTCCGGATCGCCCCTATAAAGGCCATGTTCACGACTACCGCTCTGTGATGGCTTTCGGCCGGATACGGAAGATGGACCTTGACGCGGAGCCGGAAGCCTGCGACGCGGCACTGCAGGCGCTGTTTTGCAAAACCCACCGGAAGGACTGCAAGAATCCAAAGGGCATTGCCGGCATGAACATGTACATGATCACATGCGACTGGCAGGATGTGTCCGGAAAAACGGAGACCCCTGTTCGCTGCCCGGAGGATGTTCCCTTTCCGGACGTATATGGTGTGCCGGAGGACAATACACCATACGATATCACTGATTTGCTATCAGAAAGACCTGACGAGATCCGCAACAAACGGTATTTGGGATATTTAGACGATTGAAAGGAAAGTGTGATTATGGAAAAGTTTGATCTCTCTACCGCAGGCTTTGATACGGCATTCATCCACGCTGGCCAGCACCGCGACAAGGAGTGGGGGGCTTTGGCGACTCCCATCTACCAGACATCCACCTTCTGCTATGAGACGGTGGAAGAGGGGCAGAAGAAGATCATGCGTGAGATCCCCGGCTATTATTATTCACGCTCCGGCAACCCCACAAACTCTGTGCTGGAGGAGAAGATCGCTGCCATCGAGGGCGCGGAAGCCGCGGTTTCCACCGCGTCCGGTCTGGGCGCCATTGGCTGTGTGATGGTGGCATTCCTGAGGGCTGGCGATCATGTGGTATGCGGCCAGTGTGTCTACGGCGGTACAAACCACATCATGGGCACGAACCTTGCACAGTTCGGTATCGATGTGACCTTTGTGGACACGACGAAGCCGGAGGAGGTGGAGGCAGCCGTCCGTCCCAATACGAAGATGCTGTACTTTGAGACGGTGGCCAACCCCTTGATGACAGTAACGGATGTGGCGGCCATGTCCAAGATCGCCAAGGCGCATGGACTGAAAATGGTGGTGGACAGCACCTTCACTCCGCCCCCGATCCTGTTTGCTGTAAAGCTGGGTGCCGATATTGTGGTCCACTCCCTGACGAAGTACTACAATGGTCACGGTGATGTTATCGGTGGTGTGGCCGTGGGTTCCAAGGAGGACATGGACAAAGTCCGCAACAGCGCCATGACTCGCTTCTGCGGTACGGCGCTTGCTCCCTTCAATGCCTATCTGGTCATTCGGAGCATGAAGACCATGGGCATGCGGGTCCGCCAGCACTGTGCCAACGCTATGGTGATGGCCAGATACCTGGAGGCATCTCCCTTTGTGGAGCGTGTGTATTACGCGGGCTTGGAGAGCCATCCCCAGCATGCTTTGGCCGCCAGCCAGATGCAGGAGGGCCTCTTTACCGGCATGATCTCTTTCGAGCTGAAGGACGGCATCAACGGTCTCTCTGCTTACGATGCCGGCGCCAAACTGCTGAACAACCTGGGCCTGGCGCAGATCGCTGTTTCTCTGGGTGATCCTGATACTCTGATCGAACATCCCGCCAGCATGACACACGCCCGCGTCTCCAAGGAGGACAAGGAAAAAGCCGGTATTTCCGACGGCCTGATCCGGCTGTCTGTGGGCCTGGAAAATGTAGAGGACCTCATTCGTGATTTTGAGCAGGCATTTGCCGCGCTGTAATACTACTTTCAAATCAGGAAAATCAAATTCACGCGGCACGGCAACAAAAGGGGAGGAAAATTATGAGAATAAAAGAAAAAACTGAAACCAGCCTCATTGAGAAAATTACAAAGTCCGTTCCTGATCCGTTTATCATCTTTTTTGTGCTTTTGGCAATTGTCGCTTTAGCGTCTGCGGTATTAGCCGGCATGGGAGTCGGGGCAACTAACCCCGGAACGGGAGAGGAAGTATTTGTTGTCAATCTCCTGTCCGTTGACTATATCGGCTCATTTATTGCCAACATGGGAGGAACGTTTATTAACTTCGCCCCTATGCTGACGGTGCCGATCTGCGCCCTGGGTATTGGCGTTGCCACACATTCCGGTTTTTTAGGCAACACATTAAAGCTGGCAGGCGACTCTATCAAATCAAAATGGATTCTCACGTTTATTATTGCAGTTATTGGATGTAATGGCAATCTGGCCGGCGATGTTGCGATGTTTATCTTTCCAATTCTGGCTGCACTTTTGTTTTACGGTGTTGGTAGAAATCCAATTGCAGGTATTCTCCTGGCGCTTGCCTCCACATCCTTGGGCTTTTGCACATGCTTTATCACCGCGTCCGGCGAGCTGATTTTAATTGGCTTTACGGAAAAGGCGGCTCAGGTTTTGGATCCCAGCTTTACTGCCAACGCGCTGATGAACTGGTATTTCCTGGCTATCTCGGTATTCTTTGTCGCCGCCATTTTGACGGTTCTTTGCATCAAGGTTGTCGAGCCGAGACTTAACCGCCAGGGAATCGCCACCGATACAAGCGCCTTTGAAATTGGCGAAAATGAAGGAGCCTTTTTGACAGACAATGAGCGAAAAGGCATCAAAAACGCCTGTATTGCACTGCTCGTTTTCGTGGTGATTGTAGTCGTCCTCGCGCTGCCGAGAATGCCTCTTGGCGCTACCGCGGAAAAGCCCTTCAGCCAGTCCTATTTCTTTAAGGCTGTTGCCGCTCTGATCAGTATGCTGTTCTTTGTCACCGGCTTTGCCTACGGAAAAACGGTGGGAACCATTAAAACCTTTAATGACGCATCCAAAATGATGGCGCAGGGAATCGCGGATTTAGGCCCGTTCTTTGTCATTTCGTTTGCGGCTTCCATGTTTGTCAAGGTGTTCACCGACAGCCAATTGGCGAGTGTGCTTGCAATCAAGGGCGGCGAATGGCTTGCCAGTACTGGGCTGCCGACGATTGTCATGCTGATTGTGCTTATGCTCTTTACCGCTCTAATCAATGTGTTTTTCAACAGCGCCACCGCTAAATGGGCACTGTTTTCCATGATTTTTGTACCGATGCTTATGATGAATGGAATCGGTCCCGCCGCGATTCACTCCGCCTACCGGATTGCCGATGGAATGACAAACGCCATGACGCCCCTGGCGCCCTGTGTGATTGTCGCATTGACCTACTGTGCAAAATTTGACAAGAAGTTTACAATGGGCAAGCTCTTTAAGGAACTGGCGCCGTTGACCTTAGGAGGAGGCGTTCTGTTTATGCTTTGGTTTGTTGTGTGGTCCCTGCTGGGTATTCCCTATGGTCCCGGTTTTTACTTCAATGTGTAATTTGAGCATACATATGTGCCGCCTTCATATTCGGCGCAGAAAGGAACGATGATGAGTATCAAAACACTTGCGGAAAAGTATTCGGAAGCTATGCTTCGGGATTTCCATCACCTGCACCAGCATCCGGAGCTTAGCTGCCAGGAGAAAGAGACCACAGAGTATATTGCCAATGCCTTGCGTGAAATTGGCTTAACCCCGTGCACGGATTACCCGGAGTATGGCGTATCAGCGATAATTCAGGGTGGGAAGCCGGGAAAAACCATTCTTCTGCGGGCGGATATTGACGCCCTGCCGATTACAGAGGAATCCGGCTGTCCCTATTCTTCCCAGGTTCCCGGCGTGATGCACGCCTGCGGACATGACATTCACACCGCAGGACTACTGGGCGCCGCCCGCATCCTCTATGACTTGCGGGAAGAGTTGTGCGGAAATGTAAAACTGTGTTTCCAGCCTGCGGAAGAGGTGCCGCATCACGGCGCATCCAAATTGGTCGAGGCAGGAATTTTGGAAAACCCCAAGGTAGATATTTCTGTCGGAATCCACGTGGATGCCGCAAATCCGTTGGGGCAGATTACATTTCTGGAGGGACCCGCCAGCGCGTTCGGCGACCGCTTTACCGCAACGCTCCACGGAAAGGGCGGACATGGTTCCGAGCCTCACAAGGTAAACAATCCGATTGACGCCGCGCTCGCAATCTGTCAGATGATTCAGAGCTTCCGATGCAAATTATCTCCAACTGACATTGCGTTGATCCAAATTACAAAGATCCAGGCGGGCAGCGTTGAAAATGTTATCCCCGATACCTGCGTGTTAGGCGGCTGCATCCGAACCGTGTCCAAAGAAATCCGGCAGCAAATCCGCAGCAAGATTACCGATATCATTGACGGTGTCTGCAAAATGCAGGGTGTCTCCTATTCTCTCAGCGGCTTCAATTCCGATTTCCCGATTGTCATCAACGATGAAACCGCGGTTAAATTGGCTGAGACCAGCGCTGAAAAATTAGGCCTCCACTGTATCAAGGGGAAAATATCCCGACTGGGTTCGGAGGACTTTGGGTGGTACGCCAATGAGTCTGGCGTACCGGGTGTTTTCATCTGGGCTGGCTGCGGTTCACCTTATCCGGCTCATAATCCCCGGTTCCGGGCGGATGAGCGCTCTTTGCCGCAGAATGCCGGCCTTCTCGCCCAAATCGCAATTGATTACTTAAGGGAAGGACTGAGCCTTTGAGCGAAGTTTTTGAAGCTGGAATGATTATTTGATTTGAAATATCCTGGCCGCTGTTCTTTACAAATCCATCGTTTCCCGTATTGCATGAGCAAGCGCGGCATCAGCAAAGCGGTGGATGCCTTTTCCGGCCACTGCGCCAACCCCGGCATCATGCTGATGTGCCTGATTTTCGTCTTGGCCGGCATGTTCTCCGGTGTCACCAAGGGCATGGGTGCAGTTGATTCTACGGTGAATCTGGCCCTATCCTTTATCCCGGCCCGCTTCATCACCGCCGGATTATTTCTGATCTGCGTGTTCATTTCTACGTCCATGGGTACCTGCCTGGGCACCATTTCCGCAATCGCCCCCATTGCCCTGGGCTTTATTGAGGCCGCCGGACTGGATCCCGCCATCACCATGTCCGCAGTCATCGGCGGCAGTATGTTCGGCGACAACTTGTCCGTGATCTCCGATACTACCATTGCCGCCACCCGTGGCGCGGGCTGCGAGATGAAGGATAAATTCCGCATGAACTTCAAGATCGCCCTGCCTGCCGCCATCGTCACCACCATTATCTACTGCATCATCGGCGGAGGGGCCGAGCTCGGCGGTACATACGAATTCGAGCTCATCAAGGTCATCCCCTATCTGGTGGTCCTGGTCTGCGCGATCTCCGGCATGAACGTCATCTATGTTTTGCTGACCGGCACCGTCCTCTCCGCCATCATCGGCATGGCTACGGGCTCCATGGGCCTGGTGAGCCTGTCGGCCTCCGCGACCAGCGGCGTCAGCGGGATGCTGTCCCTGGTGCTCATGGCTCTCTTTATGAAGGGCCTCAGCGGCATGGCCGCCGACATGGGCGGCATGGAATGGCTGACGGGCCTCTTCACAAACATCAAGAGCCGCAGGGGCGCGCAGTACGCCATCGCCGCCATTGTCTCTGTCATCGATTTCTTCATCGGCAACAACACCATCGCCATCATCATCAGCACACCTCTGTGCAAACCCATTGCGAAGAAGTTCAAAGTCGCACCTGAGCGGCTGGCATCCCTGATGGATATCTTCGGCGTCATTGTGCCGGGCTTTTCTCCTCTGAGCTCCGCGTTCCTGGTGGTCACCACAATGAGCACCGTTACGCCGCTGCAGTTGATGACCCGCGGTTATTATCTGTTCTTCCTGTTTGTGTTCACCGTGATTACTATCCAGTTTAATCTGCTGCAGACCAAGGAAGAAAAGGAAGGCAGAGAGTTTTATCCTGAACTGGATGAAGCCATTGCGGAATAATATACAGTCTCCGCCTTTTGCAGCACAACATATGTAAAGCGAAATTGAAAGAGGAGGGGACAGCGGGCGCTGTCTCCTCCTCAAAATGTTGGCAAATCAGTACGACCGCTTTGTCGGAGCTGCTTATTTGGTATAGACTTCCGCACGCTTCCATGGTAAGGTGTTTGCAGCAGCCTATATTTCCAAAACTTGAGTGATGAAGGAGAAAATAGATAGATGGCTCTTTCAGAAGAAAAGCGTGCGTCATGGATGCTTCTCATTGCAGCCTTTCTGTGGGGCAGCAGCTTTGTGGGATCCAAAATCTGCTTAAATGCGGGAATACTGCAATTTGAAACCATATTTTACCGTTCCGCTATCGGTACGTTTTGTCTTGCCCTCATTTTCTGGAAGCAGCTGCAGAACATGGAACGTGGAGCGCTTCTGGCGGGTGCAGTATTGGGAATTCTCTCCTCCCTGGGATACACCTTTGAGCTATATGGGATCGCCGTTACGGAAACCACAAAGGTGGCATTTCTCAGCTCCACAAATATTGTGATGATGCCCGTGCTGTGCGTTTTGTTTTTCCATACCCGACTGCGGCCACGTACCATTTTCGCAGCACTATTGACCATGGCAGGCGTTGGATTTTTGAGCCTCACCGGGGAGGGACTATCCTTGACGCCGGGGGATTCCCTGATCCTGTTCTCGGCACTGATGTATGCGCTGAACAGCATCGCGATCGTGAAGCTGGGAGGAGATCATTCACGTATCCAGATCACCTTTATCCAACTGCTGGTTATTACGATATATACCGGCGTGATGACGCTGGTCCAGGGGCGCTGTGGACACTATGAGATAAAGACGGTGGGCGCCATTTTATATCTGGCTATTGGCCCCACACTGGTCTGCTTTGTCTTAAAGAATTATGCCATCAAGTATGTAGGGCCTATCAAGTGCACGCTGATCCTCGCCAGTGAGAGTATTTTCTGCGCACTGCTGTCCATGGTGCTGCTGCACGACCAGGTTACGTTGAGAATGCTGATGGGAATTGTGCTGATCATGTGCGGTATTTTCATGGAGGAATTGGGCGATACTCTGTTCAGTTATTTTGCAGACCATCGCTCCCGGTTTTGATGCAACGATAAAAAAGCAGAGATTTGAAAAACACGAACTTTTATCATGCGGACGATATAACGTCAGATGCCGGTGCAAACAATTTAAGGAAACGATATTCGTTGACTATTGCGAATCAATTTTGCACCTCGATTTCTCTTCAGGAGGTAGAACTGACACCCTGACCACACGATTCACCACAGGCTTCCCTGACGCACATGGAAAATCCGCCGTTCAAGAGCTTTAAAAAGGGGAAATATTAGCAGAAACAGCCAAAAACATCTGCAAACGAGTGAAAAAGTTTGAAATTTCCGCTGACGTATAGGGGGAGCACAGGTTCGAATCCTGCTTCCGTGACTATAAAACTCTGTAACCGCAATGGTCTTTCCTTTTTATAGTTCGTTTTGTTGATATATTTCCCCACCATCTGATGAAGTAGGGGTGGTGCAGGACAAGCTACCAGAGTCCGAACATGGTGCTTGACATTTGCCCCGTTTCAAACTACTATCACGGCAAAGAGGATTTATGTCTGAGAAAAGCCCCTGCTTTGCCCAATTCAGCGGAGCCGGGACCTTTGACCAATACACTGACCAATATCAGTAAATCAGCGGGTGGACACAGTGGACAATGTGGTTCCTTTGGCTTTCAAAAAGTGGGGGCAAAAGTGCTGGAAACCAATGAGTATTAAGTCTTTGACATCCCGACGTATCTTCACACGCAGGAGGTCACTGGTTTTCGCCCCGGATTCTCCGTCAAAAAGTTCCTGATTTCTAACGAAATCAGGAACTTTTCTTCATTTTCTGTTCAAATAATTTTCTTCAAATTTTTGCTTTTGCATCAAGGAAAGCTCGTAAAAAGAGCTCCGGCAAAATAAAATTAAGCTGCCTGCTGCAGTAGAGTTTGTATAGACTGCTTGCTAAGGTAGGATCCGAAGGCAAATCGGTCCTCAGCGTATTTTATGAGGCAAGTAGCCACCTGTCTGGTGTAGGCATCGGGGCAGGGAAGAATCCCCACCTCGATGGGGCGCCGAGTACCCTTTTGTGGATGGCTGCGGCTAGGCCAGCATGGGCGTTGGAAACACCCAATTCAGGAGTGGACAAACCACTTTCCTGAAGTCCTCGAAACAGCAGCAGATACGAGTCTCTGCCATCAGTTCTACGCCAAAATATTACGTCGTTCCTGCTCGTCCACACCGCAAGCCGATAAGCCCACCATGCTGATGAGCCTACCGCCTACGCGCATTTTTCATATAATGCGTCTACCCATAGTACAGAATAATGGCTTTCAGAAAGGAATCGATTGCAGAAAGCGCTTACTTGCTTGTTGAGGCCTTTTGCCATCTCGCTGACTTGGCTGCGGAACAGATTCTCAATGCCCAGACTTTTGGCAACTTCTCCATTTTACGGGCGAAACTGCCCTGCACAAAGGCCTCTTGAACAACCTGGATCAACGCGGTCTCGCTGCGCTTGCGCTTGATGGCAAAGGAAGAAATGTGCCTGCCCCGCTGTACCTTGACGCCATGAGATATATTGTGTCCATTCTCGTGTCCAACCGCCTCGGTCGGTAGCCGCAGCGATACCCACTGCGGCTATTTGTACGCTCCCTCTTTTCCGCCCCAGCTGTCGGCTGACTTCTGTCTCCAGCAGTGGTACGCACAGCTACTCTGGCATGCTAAGCATGGGGTCCAGCTGTGCCATACATTCCAGCAGCAACTCTGTCAGATTTGTGTGATTCCCTTTTCGAGGCATTAGGGACTCTCCTTTACTTCTTGAATGTCTAGCCCCCATTCATCGTACAGGAACCCTAACGGCTCTTCTATGACCTTTCCACTTTTGCAAGCTCGATTATAAACTATTGCATCCGTTACGGGAAAAACTCACATATACAGACCGCCGTTGACATTCATAAAGTCACCAGTGACGTAGTCGGAAAGATCACTCGCATAGAATAGGACCGCATTGGCAATATCCTCTGCCGTTCCGTACCGCCCCATGGGAATGTAGGTCTTAGGATCCACCTTTGACCAGGAGAGCGTCTTACCCATAGGCGTTAGAATGTTGCCGGGGCAAACGGCATTGGATGTGATGTGATACGGTGCCCCCTGCAGGGCAAAGCATTTGCTGAGGTTCAGAATGCCGGCCTTGGCACAGGCATAGGAAGCATCAGAGCTCCGACCACCCCGGAGCGCCGCCAGGGAGGACATATGGACCAGCTTACCGTAGCCCTGCTCCTTCATAATGGCAAATACCGCCTGAGTCACAAAGAACATGGACTTGAGATCGATATCCATCATCCGGTCCCAACTTTCCAATGTGATCTCCTCAATGGGCGTAGAGCCAGTGATGCCTGCCACGTTCACCAGAATGTCGATGCGGCCGAATATGGCCTTTGCTTCAGCGACCTTATCCGGAATGGCTTGAAATTCCGCAACGTTAAATTCCAGTGCGCGGGCTTCGCCGCCGTGAGCGTTGATGTCATCCGCCACGCCCTGAGCCGCCTCCAGATTCACATCCGCCAGAATAACCTTAGCGCCGTATTCCACCAGACGCCGGGCACTGGCTTCACCGATCCCCCGGCCGCCACCAGTGATCAACGCTGTCTTATCCGTCAATAGCATGTAAAACGCTCCTTCCTGTTTTACCCTTTATGGACCGAGATGCCGAAAGCATCCAAGGCGGCCTCCCGCACCATTTCGCACAAAGACGGGTGCGCCACAATCATCCGCTGCCACTGCTCCAGCGTCAGCTTATCCCTGACGGCGTCAGCGGCAAACGCAATCATCTCGGAAGCATTCTCACCTACGATGGTCACGCCAAGCGTGGTTTTAGACGCCTTGTCCATCACCACGTATACACTGCCAGAGGCTCCTTCCGCCAGGGCCATGCCGTTGGCACTGTAATCAAAGCTGCCCAGACAGGGTTCAAAGCCCGCTTCCTTCGCGGCTTCTGTGGTCAGCCCCACAGAGGCAAAGCAGGGAATGGTATAAGTGCACACCGGCACTGGAACGGTACCGTAAGGCTCATCCTTGCCCTGCATATCCGACAGGGCAGCTTCTCCCTCAGCATAGGCGGCGTGGGCTAGTTGATAGCCGCCCACCACATCGCCGATGGCGTATACACCCTCCAGATTTGTCCGCTGGTGGTTGTCCACAGCGATAAACTTGCCGTTCATAGCGAGGCCAAGGGCCCCGGCGTCAATGCCGCTCAGGTTGGGCTTGCGGCCTGCGGCCATCAGAACCTGCTCCGCGTCTACGGAGCTCTCTTTTCCATTCTGTACATAGACCGCTTTCAAACTGGAAGCAGTTCTTTCCACCCGCAGCATTTTCGCGTCGGTCAGCAGACGGATGCCCTGCCGTTCCAAATCCTTGCGCACGATGCGGACAGCCTCCCGCTGTTCCCTGGGCATCAGCTCCGGCATCAACTCCACAACGGTGACCTCGGTGCCGTAGGCTGCGAAGGCGCAGGCCAGTTCCAGTCCGATGACACCTCCACCCATGACCACCATGGACTGCGGCAGAGTCTGGAGATTCAGCGCCCCTGTTGAGTCGATGCACAGTTCATGGCCGGGAATGGGGATCATCATGGACTGGGACCCGGTGGCGATGACCACGTATTTCCCCTGGTACTCTTTGCCGCCACAGGCAACCACACGGTCCTTTTTCAGTACAGCCTCGCCGGTGACGATCTCTACGCCGTGCTTTTGCAGCAAAAATCGAACACCGTCCACCAGCTTGCTGGTGACCTCTGATTTTCCTGCCTGGATTTTTTTGAAGCTGAAGGTTCCGGCATCCCGGAAAATATCTTTCTTTACCAGAGCCCGCACCTTTTCTATAGCCAGTGCTTTATCCACCAGATACTTGGTGGGAATACAGCCCACATTCAGGCAGGTGCCGCCCAGATGCTCCTTTTCAAACAGAGCCGCCTTCATTCCCTGCTTGGCTGCGGCGATGCCCAGAGAATAGCCCCCCGGGCCGCCGCCGATGATCAACACATCAAACCGTTCCATCATGTTCCTCCTTATCCCAGCAGCAGCGACGGATTCTCCATCAGGATTTTCAGTTCCTGCAGGAACTGAGCGCCATAAACGCCGTCAATGATACGGTGGTCGAAGGAGCCGGTGATGGTCATCTTCGGTACTGGCTGGAAAGCGGTACCGTTCCACACAGGCAAAATCTCGATCCTCCCCACAGCCAGAATGCAGCTCTCCGGCGGATTGACAATAGCGATGAAGCGATCTACATCGTACATCCCCAGATTGGAAATGGTAATGCTGCCACAGCCCATCTCGCTGGGAGTCAGATGGTTGTTCCGTGCCTTCTGAATCACATCCTTGTAGGCAGCGGCGATCTCCTCCAGGCTCCTGCCATCAACCCCCTTCACTACAGGCACCACCAAAGCGCCATCCAGGCCAACAGCCAGCCCCACATTGGCATGCCTGTAGATTCGAACCTCGTCCTCCTCGTACCGAGCCCGAACCAGGGGGAACTTCCAAGAAGCCACAGCAATGGCCTTAGCCATGATATCGTTGTAGGAGATCTTGACCTCCCGCTTTGCCTTGTATGTATCCCGCAGAGCCATACAGGCAGTCATATCTACGCTGACCGTACACTGCCAGGCAGGAATGTTCTGCATGGATTCCTGCATTCGACGGCCGATGACCGCCCGGATGCGGGTCATGGGCATGACTTCATACTCCGCTTCTGCAGGACTTACTGTTTCGGCAGGGGCAGGCACAGCCCTGGGAGTCTGGGCCGCTAACTCCACGTCACAGCGCTTCACAAATACGCCGTTGGAAGCCGAAACCGTGGTAATGTCTACCCCCAGTTCCCTGGCCACCATCTTGGCGTTGGGCATGGCAGGCAAATTCAGATGTGCAGCTGGGGCAGCAGAAGTCACAGGAGCCTCAGCGGATGCCGCAGGGAGCGCACTCTGGCCCTTGATAATGGGCAGATACTCCTCCTGTTCTACAGCAGGAGCTTCTGCTGGTGCGGAAACTGCAGCAGCAGATACTCCTGCTGCACCTCCCCGATGATAGGATGCAGCATCAGCGGCTTTGCCGATGACAGCCAGCACAGATCCGGCAGTGACGATATCTCCCTCGGACACCAGCACATCGAACACCTGACCGGCGAGGAAGCTCTCTACCGGCAGGATAGCCTTGTCGGTCTCCACCTCCAGCAGTTCATCGCCCCGCTTGACGAGATCTCCCACTTTTACATTTACCTTTACAATGGTGGCTTCATCGGTGGTCTGACCGGCTGAAGGCATTCTGATCTCCTGGCCTACGCTGGCCCCGCCCGCAAGTTGGGCCGGAACAGGCGTATGGGCAGGCGGAGCAGCCGACTCTGCCGCCGCAGGGGCGCTGCTGCCCTGGTACTGCTCGCCGTGCCGGCCGATGGCAACCAGAACGGTCCCGGCAGTGACTTCATCGCCCTCCTGGACCAAAACAGCCAGCACCTCACCGGCAGCAAAGCTTTCCACCGGCAGAATGGCCTTATCAGTCTCTGCCTCCAACAGTTCATCGCCCCGCTTCACGGTATCTCCTACTTTTACATTCACTTTTACGATGGTGGCTTCATCAGTAGTCTGACCGGCAGCGGGCATTTTGATTTCCTGGATCATGCGTTTTTCCTCCCTTTCTGACCCGACGGGCCGCATTACAGCTTGGCCAGCTTCCGGGCGGCCTCGGCGATCCGCTGCTGGGAGGGGATCACATAGCTTTCCAGCGTGGGGCAGAAGGGGATCGGGGTGTCGGGAGTTGCCACCCGGACCACCGGCGCATCCAACAGCGTGATGGCATTCTCCGCCACCCAGGATGCCAGCTGCGCACCCCAGCCGCCGGTATAAGTGTCCTCATGGACAATCATCAGCTTACCGGTTTTTTTCAGAGACTTGGTCACAGTATCATAGTCGAAGGGGACCAGAGTGCGGGGATCGATGATCTCACAGCTGATGTTCTCCTTTTCCAATTCCTCAGCGGCCTGCATGGCCTTGTACCACATGAGCATATTGGCCACGATGGTGATATCCTTGCCTTCCCGGCGGATTGCCGCCTGGCCGAAGGGAATGGTGTAATCCTCCTCCGGGACCTCACCGGTGGCACTGAGCTGACCGGCCTCTTTCCGCTTGCCGCCGTAGAGCAGCTTGTGCTCAAAGACCAGCACCGGGTTCTCATCCCGAATGGCCTGCTTCATCATCCCCTTGGCATCATAGGGGGTAGAGGGGCAGATGACCTTCAGGCCGGGGACATGGATGAAATAGCTCTCCAAGCTCTGAGCGTGCTGGGCACCCCGGTTGGTGGCGCCGCAGGGGGCGCGCATGACCATGGGCACGTGAACCTTGCCGTCAGACATATAGCACATCTTGGCTGCCTGGTTCACCAGCTGGTCCATCATGCAGAACAGGAAGTCGCCGTACTGCAAATCCGCCACCGGCCGCATACCGGCCATGGCGGAGCCTACACACACACCGGAGATCAGAATCTCGGAAATGGGAGTGTTGATGACCCGGTCATCCCCGATATTTTCTGTGCCTTTAAACGCAAAGCCGCCGCTCTCCAGGGCAACCCGCACATTGGCGCCGAACTCGTCACCCAGGCCCTTGGTCACGGTGAAGGCACCGCCCATGCCGCCGGGGATATCCTCGTCCTCGCCGATGCAGTATACGGAGGGATCTCTGCGCATCTCCTCCCGGATGGCGCTCTTGTACGCATCCGCGATCGACATAATAGCCATTATTTTCAGCCCTCCCAATAAACGTTTTTCAAAGCGGATTCATAAGACGGCAGCAGGGCGTTCTTGGCGTATTCCACCGCCTCCTCGATCTCCTGCTCAATACCGGCTTCTACCTTCTCCAGCTCCTCCTCGGAGATAACGTTGTGCTCCAGGATCACCTTGCGGAAATTTTTCACAGGATCCCTGCCCTGAATCCATAGCTTCTCCTCGTCCTTGGGACGGTAACCGCAGGCATCATTCCGGGAGTGGCCGCCGTGGCGGTAGGTCTTGACCTCGATGATGGTGGGGCCTTCTCCGGCGCGGGCACGGGCAATGGCACGGGCGGCCGCTTCATTGACAGCCAGCACATCATTGCCATCCACAACCTCGCTGGGGATACCATACACGGCGGCACGATCCGCTGCTACGTTCTTCTGGCAGCAGGTAAGAGAAATGGAGGTGTTGGCAGAATACATATTATTCTCGCACACATAGACCACCGGAAGTTTCCAGATGCCTGCGGCGTTCATGGTTTCGTGATAGGAACCCTCATTAGATGCACCGTCGCCGAAAAAGCACACTACCACATTGTCCTTTTTCTGCATTTTGAAAGCCAGCCCCACACCTGCGGCAATCGGCAGGTTGCCGCCCACGATGGCGTTGGCCGGAATCACGCCCACACTGATGTCACCGGTGTGCATAGCGCCGCCCTTGCCGCCGCAGCAGCCCTCAGCCTTACCGAACATCTCGCACATCATGGCCTTGACACTGATGCCCTTGGCGATATCATGACCGGCGGGACGATGGGTGGAAGCCATCCAATCATCCTTACGCAGATCGTACAGCATCCCCACTGCGCTGGCCTCCTCACCGGTGCTCTGGTGAATCGTCCCGGGCATGATGCCCTCTAAGAAGAGATAGTAGATGCTCTCCTCATATTTGCGGATCTGGTACATCTTCTTGTACATGCCCAGAGCCTTTTCATTGGAAGGAAAATTGCTCATGACCGTTCTACTCCTTCTATCCATTCAAAGTTTTGGGGACATCTTAAAGTTTTGTTATTTTAATTAGTAATTTATTCCTAATATTTTATTATTATAATTTATAATATAATTTTGTCAAGATATCTAAGCGTTTTTTCTCCCTTTTTACAAAAAAGTTTTTAGAATTTTTTCTCTGTCCTCTTTACATTTATTCGTAATTTTTTTATAATGAATTTATTATATAACAGCAGAGGTGATTCATTTGTCCCCCAAAAAAGTGACTATGACAGATATTGCCAAAGCCGCAGGGGTCTCGCAATCCACCGTTTCCAATATCCTGGGGCGAAGCAAGGCATCCTCTTTCCCAAAGGCAACCGTAAACAAGGTCTTTGCCGCAGCGGAGGAGCTAGGCTACACACCACAGCAGCGACAATCCAAAGCAAATGTCCTGGCCTCTAAGCGCATCCTGGTCCTGGCTACCCGCCTGACCAATCCGTACTACCCCTGCATCCTGCAAAGCATCGAGCATGAAGCCCACAAAAACGGGCTTCATGTGGTCTGCGGTGATACATATCACCTGCCGGAGCTTGAAAAGGATTATCTGGATATGGCGCTGGAGATGAATTTTTTGGCAGTCATTTACCTTTTCCCGCCGGACAATCCACAGGCACTGGAGCACGCGTTGGAGCATATCCCCATCATCACCATCTGCGACAATATGCCGAATTCCAAGGCAGACCAGGTAGAGTTGAACAACTTCCGCTCCGGCTGCATCGCCGCAGAGCACCTGATCTCCCTGGGCCACCGGAACATCGTCATGCTGACAACGCCCATGGACCGGAATATTGCCCGACTGTCCCGGGTCAAAGGTGTGGAGAATCTGATCCACACCAGCGAACACTGCACACTGCACATCATCTCAGACTTCATTGACACCCCTGAAGGGGAAATGGCCATTGAGAACAACTTCGATTACACCGTTGGTTATCATCTGGCGCAGGATCCGCACATTGTCAAATGCGGTGCCACTGCCATCATCGCCACCAATGATATGGTAGCCATCGGTGCCATGGACGCTTTACTCGAAAAAGGCTACCGTATCCCGGAGGACTATTCCATCATCGGCTTCGACAATCTGTTTTACACCGGCCTGGAACGTATCTCCCTGACCACTGTGGACCCCCACGCGGATATGCTGGCCCAGTCGGCCATGGATGTGCTGTTACATCGTCTGAACATCCGGGCGCCCAACTCTCTGGTGTCCAACATGCGCTTCAAGGCGGAGTGCCAGCCCCGGCTCATCGTCCGGAAGTCCACCATAGCCCCCAGAAGTAAATGATTCACTATCGATAAGTAAGGGCTGCCAGAAAATTCTGGCAGCCCTTGGCTGTTTTGGAGCTGCTCTTATTATCCGGCAGTCTTGTCGCCCTTGCACAGGTAACGGATGATATTTCGGATTGACAGGATCACGATCAAAACAAAGCCGATTGCCATCCCCAGAATCAGCACCCAAGCGGGCACGTTACTGGTGGATGAGGTCGTTCCTTTTTGAATATATGAGAATATCAACTGGAAAACATAGTAGGACATGAACGAGAAGAAACCGACCATACAAAGCTCCACGAAGATCCCGATGGCCTTTTTTGCGGTGTGGTATCCATGGCCGCTCAGATAGTCATCCAGCAGTTCCAGACGCATTAATCCTCCGGACGACACCATCATGGCAGCACCGATGAAGTACGACCAGACAAACATCGTTCTCAAGAACTCGTCCGACCAGTTCAGTGGAATCACCAGAACATAACGGGTAAAAACGCCAATGGTCATCACCGCAATGCCTGCGAGCCCCATCAGCCCCAGAAGGCCATTCAGCCCGCTTTCTATTTTCTGAAAGAAACGATTCATGAGCATTCAACCCTTTGCTTAATTATTTCAGGTTAGCGACATAGTCCTGAACCATCTTCAGGATCTCATCAGATCCCATCGCCTTGTTGAACACATCATAAGCAGCCTGCGTGTAAGGCTTGAAGGATTCGCGGTCAGGATCGCGGTTGACCTCCAGGCCGTAAGCCTCGATGTCGTTGACAATCTGCTCCTCGGCATCAGCAGTGGCCTGGCGCTGCCAGTTGGCGGCGTCGGTCAGAGCTTTCTGGACCCACTCCTGCTGCTGTTCGGTCAGGGAATCCCACTTGTTCTGGTTCATGATCACAGGCATGGAGGTATAGCTGTGTTTGGTCAGAGAGAGATACTTCTGTGCCTCGTAGATCTTAGAGCTGTAGATATAGGTCAGACCGTTCTCCTGCGCGTCAATGGTTCCCTGCTGCAGAGCGGTAAAGGTCTCGCTGGAAGCCATGGCCATAGGGATAGCGCCGAAACCTTCCCAAGTGGCCAGCTGGGTCTCGGAGGGAGCCACGCGGATCTTGATGCCCTTCACGTCTTCCACGCTGTTGATCTGGTTGGAGCTGTTGGTGATAGAACGCAGGCCGGAGTGGAAGTAGGTCATCAGCTTCACGCCGGAGCCCTCAAATTTGGAAGCGATGTACTGGCCGGGATCGCCGTCCAGCGTGGCGTTTATCTGATCATAGTCATCGAATAGGAAAGGCAGATCAAACACCTGGATCTCAGGCACATAGCCGGAGAGGTAAGAGGGGCCCAGGCAGCAGACATCAATGGAACCGGTCATGACAGCCTCCAGCTGGGAGTCAATGCCGCCCAGCTCGGTATCATAGTAGGATTCGACCTGGATCAGTCCGCCGGAATACTCTTCCAGCAGCTCCTCGAATTTGGTGGTGCCTTGGCCAAGGACGCTGTCTGCAGTAGAACCGGCCTGGGTGGAAACCAGGGTAATGACTTCTTCTGCCTCGGCAGGTTCGTTCGTCTTAGCGTTGGTATCGCCGTCAACAGCAGGGGTGGTGTCCTTGGAGCCGCCGCAAGCGGAAAGGCCCAAAACCACGATCAAGGACAGCATGAGTGCAAGTAATTTCTTCATCATTTTTTCCTCCATAAATTTTTATAACAATGTCATTGCGACATTTGTCACTTCATCAGGCCGGGCAAGAATGTGGTGATCTGCGGAACCAGGGCAACCAGGAGCAGGGACAGGACCGTGATTCCGATAAAGGGCCAGATTTCCTTTATAACCCGATGAACCGGGCGTTTACCCACCTGACTGGCCATGAACAGGTTCAACCCCATAGGCGGCGTGATGTTGCCGATGGAAGTCGCGCAGATCATATAACCGCCCAAATGGATCAGAGAAACGCCATATTGCTGGGCAATTGGGGCAAAAATCGGGGTCAGGATCATAACGGCGGGTGCCGCGTCGATAAAGCATCCCGCGATCAGCAGGACCACCAGCGTGCAGAAAATGAACCAATACCGGCTGTCGCTGACAGACAGCATCGCGTTGGCCAGAGAGGACGCCATGCGCTCACGGGTCAGGACCCAGGAGAACGTGCTGGCACCTGCAACGATCATCATGATACCGCCCGTGCTGCGAATAGAAGAGGACAGGCAGGAAAACAACTGCCTGAAGTCCATCTCCTTATAAACGAACACGCCGACGAGGATGGAATACGTGCATGCGATAGCGGCGGATTCTGTGGGCGTGAAAATGCCTGAGTAAATACCCCCCAGAATGATAAGCGGAGACAGCAATGCCCAGATGGCATCCTTAAAATTGGTCCATACGTTTGCCGCACTGAAGGAGTCCTGTCCTCTAAATCCCCGCTTATGGCAGGAATAGATCACATAGATGATAACCAAACTTGCCATGAAAAGTCCTGGACCCGCACCTGCGATCAACATAGTGCTGACTGACTGGTTCGCTGTAACGGCGTAGAGCACCATAGCGATGCTGGGCGGGATCAGGGGACCGAAAATACCACCGGTGGCCTGAAGCGCACAAGCGTAATCCTTGTCATAGCCCCGTTCATACATGGCGGGAATCATAATGGCGCCGATGGCGGCCGTAGTCGCTACCGCAGAGCCGGACATGGCGGCAAAGAACACGCTGGCAACAATGACCACCATGGCCAGGCCGCCGGTGAAGTGGCCCACCAGGGACATAGCAAAGCTGACCAGCCGTTTAGAGATGCCGCCATGCTCCATCAAGGAGCCGGCCATCATAAACAGCGGCACTGCCAACAGCGTAAAGCTGTTCACACCGGAGAGCATCTGCTGGAAGACCACAACAGGAGACATGTGGGCAATGAATAACAGATACAGCAGAGATGAGCCGCCCAGAGCCAATGCGATGGGCGCACCGACGAACAGCAGCGCAAAGAACATGAGAAATAGCAGCAGCGCATTCATATGTGAGATTTCCTTCTTTCTTATTGAGATTCAGAGCCGTTACCGGCGGTTTTCCTCCATGAGCCGGGCAATCCGGCGAATATCGCTGTGCATCTGTTCTGTGGTAATCTTGTCCCCAAACATGTACTCCAGAATCAGATCGGCATCCGGAGAATACTGCGCGATCGTGGCAATAATCTCCTCCATTTTTTCCGGTGGAAGATAGCCCTCCGGATCGAAAGCAGGAT
Source organism: uncultured Dysosmobacter sp. (assembly GCF_947631635.1). GTDB lineage: Bacteria > Bacillota > Clostridia > Oscillospirales > Oscillospiraceae > Oscillibacter. Next base: position 69,062 of record NZ_CANRMB010000001.1, on the reverse strand, counting down.
AATGCGCATCGTTCTTTCCGTCGTTATTATTCAGGTGATAGCCCCGAATCCGGGGTCCCAGCGTTTTAATCAGTTCGACCATATCCCAGTCGTTCAGCATGGCGTGACCGGTGTCGATGAGGCAGCCGATCTCCTCCGGCAGTTCGCTGAAAAGCCGGATAAATTGCTCGTAGTTGAACAGCAGATTATCTTTTTTCGGATAGCCCACATTTTCCACGGTCATATGAATCCCCTGCTCCCTGAACTTTTCGTACCAAAACAGGATCATCTCTTTGGACCGCTCCCGCATCGCCGCACGCTGTTCTTCCGGAAAAGAATGCTCATTGGTGTGTATAACCATGGAGGTCGCCTCACATTCATGGTATACGCGGCAGGCTCGGTTAAAGGTTTTCAACATCTCCTGCTCTTCCGAACTCCCAGGCTTGTTGCAAATCTCATGGAACGGAGCATGAATGGTGGTAGGCATTCCATAGAACATCGGCTTATTTGCATCCAGCACATCTGGCAGTTCCGGCTGAAGTCCCCACCAAGTTCCATGCTCAACGCCCACCGGAAAATCATGGAACGTATCTAAGCAGTTTTTCAGCCAGTGATAATCTTCAAACTTGACACAAAGTGTTGAAATGTAGATATGTTTCCCGTTCATAGCGTTCCTCCTTCATGTAAATGATCTCTCAGGCTAAAATCGGATAAGGGCATGGCGGAGAATAAAGATCCAATTCCTCATATTCCGGGTGCCCTCTCATTTCATGAAAAGTAAACCGTTCCAGCGAACGCCGCTCCTCTGCGGAGCAATTCTTCCTGAGAATCAACTTGGTTTTGCCTGCATAGCGCATCTCATGTGCCGCATAGCCAAATAACTGTTCGCCGTACCCCCGGCCCTGAAGATGGGGAATTACGTAATACCGTTCCAAAACGCCGCATTCATCCGGCAGTTCGGCATCCGCGCCAAGCTGGACAAAACCAACGGGTCCCCCCTTCAAATAGGAAATCGCAACAGATCTTGGTTGCCCCTCCATCTGTTCACGGACAGCGTTAAGATAGGCCGACCGGTCAAACTCCGCCCCCCGTTCCCGGTGTTCTGCTTCCGCCAATTCCGACAGGACGTCCGCCTGGCGTTCCAGATCACAGGACTCGATTACCATGTTGATGTTGCTGCCGGCCACGCCGCTCCATGTTCTGCACAGCCGCGGCGGCAGGTGGGATGCATCATTGGTATACTCCACATGGATGGTCCCATTCGGCATGATCTCCAACAGACTGACTGATGTATTTTCGCCGTGGCCCACCTCTGCCACCCGGTTCATAGGCTTTCCCTGCATCACACAAAGCGAGGCTTTGATACTGCAGGAATGGGACGCCACCAGCGCTGTCCCATCCCCTATTTCCGCTGCGATGCGGCGCAGGCAAAAAACCATGCGGTCAGCTGCCTGCTGAAAAGTCGTAGCACCAGGTGCCGTCGTGATCCATGGCGTTTCTGTCCATACCTTATGCTCTGCGGGATAATCCTTGGCGATGTTTCCCCAGGCGCAGTCCTCCCAAATGCCGGTGGTTACCTCTCGCAGAGAAAGGCGGACCTTAATCGGCAATCCACGCTCCTTTGCAATGGGAGTTAGCGTCATGATGGAACGAAAGGCATCACTGCTGTAGAGCGCATCGATATGGATCCCTTTAAACCGGCGGCGCAGCATTTCGTTTTGCTCATATCCCTTCCTTGTAACCAATGCATCGGTCTGCGCCTGCGCACGCCGACAGGCGTTACCCTCAGATTCACAATGGCGGATCAAATAAATCTTTGCCATAGTCTCGTCTCTCTTTATTAGTAATTATTTATTCTTTTATCTGATAATGCAATTATAGTCCCTTTCCGCTTATTATTGCAAGAGATTTCTCAATTACTGCATTTTTTCGCCCAATTGCACATTTTTATCATGTAAAATTATGAAAGTTACTTTTTCTGATTATAATTATTAGTAATAATCAAATTGCCAGAGCCTAATAAAACTCCCGAATATCTTGATAGCTCTGTAATGCGCCTGCATATCCCCTCATCCATACTGAAAAAACAGCTGCGATCAATAATCTCAGCTCAAATACCAGAAAGTCCGGGGGCAATCAGATAGTTGGTTGAAATATTAGAATAACGAACTCCACCGCCCGCGGCATCTATATTCAGCCCGAGCATCCGGCCGCGCATCGCAGGCATCTGCCTCTGGGAATTGTGTTGGCTGGGCAGAATCTTCCGCTAGAGTATCCCTGGATCATCTATATTCAGCGGTCTCTGCATGAGGGCATTTCAAGAACATCCGAAAGGGTGCCCACGGCAGCCGTAAAAGATAGGAGCGCAACAGTACTCATCAGCAACACCTTCAGCCTTGATATAGGCATCTTCCTATCATCACATATTTATAAATTATCGAGGCATACCAACAGCCCGCGTGGTTTATTTTATATTATCCAATTCAGGATAAAACAAACTCTATAAGCGGCGTTCTGCGACTTAGCGCAAGAGCGAGCAGCAGATTCGGAAGCTGTGCAAGACGTATGGACTCTCTTAGGAATCGCTTGCTGAAAAAAGTAAATATTTCAACCGTTCACATGTGTTACATAGAAACTGGCAACACGAGGCTATGCCTTCCGATTTTTACAGGCCTTGCATCCGTATTGGAGATCTGCACAGGCGGACCTGCTATACGATGGTGAATCAGTGGTCAAAAGCGCGTCAACGCGTCAATTTGGGCAATTATCCGCCTTTTGGATACCTGTCCCATATGACAAATTGGGATCATAGAAGATATCCTGCGCGCCACGGAAGTTAAGTTCAATAAACATTTGTAAATCTGTGCTGCCTCTGCTTTTATTTCCTGTGTTTTTATGGCATACCTTGTTTACATAGTAAAGAGATGATGGCATGAGCAATTTGGGTAAGTCCGAATATTGGATTAGAAGCGCCGAGTACGATCTACAGACCGCTCGTACCATGTTGGAGACACGCCGTCTGCTGTATATGGGATTTATATGCCACCAGACGATCAAGAGGCTTTGAAGGGTGTTTTGCCTCCAGGAAGCCAGCGGAGGGAGCTGCCATACATTTGCAAACCGATGTTTCTGAAATATTTACCAAAAAATCTCAAGTAAAATGAGCGAAAAGCAGGTTCTCTGTTGGATATGCGTAATCCACTGAACATGAAAGCCCGGTATCCTCTGTGTAAAGCTAAGCTGCTGGAATCTCTGACCGCCGAACGTTGGGAGCAGATGATTCGGGAACCAAAGGCGGTATTCTTACGGATCAGGAAAAGTGCTGAATACTGCGAAAAGTTGTGGATGCCGCTGCGGTCTTTCTCTACGGCTCCTACACCAAAGAAATCGCCACCAAGGACAGTGACATCGATATCGTTGTTGTGAACAAGATCCCTGGCGATTGATTATCTGGCCTACCTGAATACCATGACATTGCTCTGGGTGCTGCTCCATACCACCAGCCATGGCCTTGAGCCTGTCCTGCTGACGACGGCCAATGATGAGGACGGCCATTTCAGTACCATTCAAAAGACCGGAATCGCCGCCTGACTCAAACGCTGACCCAGGCCAGGAAATGAGCGGACAGAATCCAGCGGAAACCACGGAATCTTTGATGCAATAAACGGTTTCAAAAGCACAGGAAACGGTGTGAAATCACACCGTTTCCACCCCTTACCTATCTTCACACGCAGAAGGTCACCGGCTCGAGTTCAACGGTCTCCACCAGTTCAGGAATTCCCAACACCGTTCCGTTTTCGGCAGAGCCGGAAGCGAAACGGTGTTGGGAATTCCTTCGCTTTCAGCCGCGGACCGCTTCACTGGATCCGCGGCTGAGTAGGACAATGGTGCGATATCCAGATTGTCCGGCTGTTGCACGTCAAAGCCCTGGGGCCGTATGGCTCCAGGGCTTTTTATTTTTGCTTCTTCATGATGGCCTTCAACGCCTGCCCGGTATAGTTGGCAGCCTTCTCCATATCTCCAATACCACTTCCAGGCTCGAATGAAGTTTTTATTGACCAAGGGCTTTCCGTCTGGGTCGGGGAATAGATCCGAAGAAATTATCCCCGCCTCTTTGAGCATGACCCGCTGTGTCTGAACTTCCGCCCCCTGCTCCGGAAACCGAAAAGTCCGCCTCGCATTGTCATTCTTGCTGCCATGCCTCTTTCGTGGTAGAAGAAACGGACGCGCCTCCTCTCGGACGCTCCTTTCGATTCTTCTTTTGCAGCGGTTAGAGGATCCGCTGTGCATCGACATCCTGGTGCTGGTCCTTCAGGCCGGCGGCCGGGAACTTGAAAGCTCTGCCGCGGGACCTGGACCGGGTCTGCGTGCAGATCAACGCTGTCTGGACGGACCAGCGGCCGGAAGCCGGCGGGGCGGATATTTCCGCGGACGACAGCTATTCGCTGCATGTCCGGTCGGACATCAAAGGGGGAACCAGCAAACCACGTTTCACTGGTGACGAAAATACGAGGAGTGCCGCAGCGGAAGAGACATCTGTGCTGCGCTGCTGGATGGTACGGTGCCCAATGTGGAAAAGAACCTGCTCACCGCCCGATATGATGTGAAACGGATGAAGGGAATGCGCAGCAAAACCAGGGTGAAGGCTGTTAAGGCCACCCGGGCAAAAAAATAGAAGCCCTTCCCGAGGGAAAAGCTTCTATGCAAATATCATTGACATAAAGAGGGAGCACAGCAAGATGATTCCGATGGCAATACAAAATGTCACTTTCATGCCTGTATTCATCTAAGCTCTTCCCTTTCGAATTGTTTATTATTACGTTTACACATCTTCAAAATAAGTCAAGGCTGTGGCGAAAAAGCCCGAAACATCTATTGTTATTGTAATCCTACATAATCCTCTTGAGGTAATACATTCAAAGCTTTATGAAAGGCCTCCGGTGTATTACAATTAATAAATTGATCTTCATTTCCGCTGCAGTTTAGTACTCCGTATCCGACAGTTTCCGCTGCTATCTGAACTTTATTCACCCCGCATTCCAGCAGTCTTTCAATTGCGGCCGCACAATCCCTATCATATACCGCTATAAGCTGTTCAAATCCACCCTGATGCGCAACCAGCGTGATCTTGAATGGGGTCTCTCTGTGCTTATCAATAAGTTCTTGTAATATCTCCTCTGTTATCAGCGGTACATCAACCGGAATGATCAGGCATCTATCATGCCTGGCTTTTCTCAAACAAGTTGCGATCCCGCCAAGCGGACCGCACCCTGGCTTTTCATCGGGTATCATTCCTTCAGCGCTGCCGGATATCAGGATATCTGTTATTCCCAGATGCTGAAGCTTTTCTTTTTGATGTTCAATCAAGGTCTTTCCGTTCAATTCCAGAAACGCTTTATCGACACCCATGCGTCTGCTTTTGCCGCCTGCAAGAATCATTGCCGAGAATTGTTTTCCGTTTCTTTGCCTGGAAATATCCTTCATCTCATTTCGCACAGATTTGTTGAGCTCGTCCTGACACAGCAGAAAGTCGTGGCAAGCTGCTCTCATTACGCAATTTGTAATGCATTCACGCCTTTGGGGAGCCCAGTCATCCATAAGCTGGATATAGGCAAGAAGCCTGCCTATCATTTCAAGCGGCCGCCCTTCTTTACAATCCTCAAAATCAATGCCAATAACTTCGTTGTTTTCGGCATTATACAGAAAATTCCTGAGATTGGGGTCCTTCTGAACAAGTCCTGTTTCCTCGTAGAAGTCTCTGAGCCATCTAACAAGCAGCCTCCATGCAGTAAGTTCCTGGGTGGCGCTGTTTAGCAAATCAGTAAAGAGAACGCCCCGCTCAAAGGTAAACCAAACTTTCCCATCGCTGCTTCCAAGCACAGTCGGTCGTCTCAGATTTGATTTTTCGAGTTTACGGTACACTTCCAGTTCGCTTACCATTGCCTCCCGTGAGCCGAAACGTTTCTCGACCGTTCCATGATCTGTCAGGGCAACCACATTTTTCTTACTTATAAACGCTTTACTGCACATCTAACTTAACAACCTTACGAACATTGCGTTTGGCATTTGTGTCGCCAAATACAATAAGTGCTGCGCCCTCATCCTCAACAGCCATGTACACCTTGCCGCTCTCCCTGACTTCATCTCCCGCAACATCTGCCAAAAATTCGTCATCTGCTGTTACGGTCACAGTTTCAACGGTCATTGCATCAATGTTCGCCTCCGCAAGGACATCTGCCATTGCTATGGCCTGAACATGGATCTCTTTTGTCTCGCCTTTGCCGTTCACAAGTGTGCCGGTCACTTTTTCTGTGGCAAGTTTTTCAATATTCACCAAACAGGTATCTCCCTGATAATTGATTGCCAGCGAGCCTTCCGGGACTTCCTGGCGAAAGGCTCCATGTACTGCTGCCAAAATCGACACCAATGCCATAAGCACTGCAATCATAAGAATTGCCGCTTTGTTGTTCTTCTGCACTTTCATTACTTCCTTTCATGGTTCGTTTAACCCTCTATTTATATCACCGCAAGCGCTAACCTGATGGGGGGAACAAGTTCTCCTGCCAGCATTCCGCAGATGGCACCGCTCGTAACCGCAACAGCAAGATAGAGCGCAAGTACAATTCCACCCAAATGAAAAACGATAACGTTTGCGGTTATGGCCGCTGCCGCCGCCGCGAGCATATTTGCAATCATCACGCCAAGGCCCATAGAAAGATGAACTTTTCTGGACAGGTAAAGCACTCCGTCGATTACCATCCCCGGAACGATATACCCGATCGGCGAAAGAGCACCCATACTCCCCACCATCCCCATTGAAAGCGCAAGAACACTCTGCACAATTCCCATAATTGCCGCGCAGCCGAATCTAGGTATAACCGCCGCGCAGATGACCAGGAACATCAGTGAAAAACTGGTTCCTATGCCACCCGGAATATGCAGAGCGTCTGTAAAAATATTTGTCACCGGTGCGATCAATCTTTTGCTCAAAAGGCCAAGATTGCAGCACAGAGCCATATAAATCAAATGTTGTAATCTGTAATGCTTCATATAGAACCCCTTTTCAAATATGGAAGGCGCGAAAGTTTCCTTTCGTGCCCCGGCTGTATGGCCATGGCACACGCTTTAGGCCATACAGCTCGGAGTAGTACGATTTTATTTCAATATTAAGTTGAGAAAGCGCTTCCCCATCATTTCCCCCGACTATGCCATCAGGCGAACGACATCATATTTGGTATAGCTGCCCTCCAAAAGCAGTCTCACCTGTCCGAGGTTGTGTGCAATGGCGCATTTGCGTTTCTTGCCGTTGACGGTGACTGTCACCTCTTCCGGTTCTTTCCCAAAATTCCAGTCTGCTTCTCTGAGCAACTCTTCGTATCTGATAGGTGGATCCTCCCACACCTTGTCAAGCTCCTCCTCATATTTACGGGCAGGCGCACCACCGGTTCTGAGGAACAGGCGGTACAGTTCACGCGCATTCAGCACAAAATCAATATCGGCCTCTTCCTTTGCTTCCGCAGCCTGTTCCAGCACATTGGTAATGAGCACGCTTTTTACCGGTTTGTCCCCTTCAAGTCTCTTGACATACTTTGCAAACTGTTTTTCACTCCCCTTGCAGAAATAAATCTGCGCCTCCATATCCGGGAAGAATTTCTTCACGAAATTTTTGACAGCAAAACTATTAGAAACAATTACCGGTCCATTCTCTACATTCCGCTCAATCGTGTCAGCCATCTCATCTGCTGCCAGCTTTTCAGCATGCTCGCTGCTCATAACTGTCTGGAACCCCAGTTTGTGGAGTGCTGCGCAAACCTTTTTGAGGGTGATTTCCCCCAGTCCAACCTTATACAGGGCCGTGAGTTCCGGTATAACATTTGCGGAGAGCTGTACGACCGTATCGTGGTCATAGGAGTGGGCATAATACAGCACCTCATCCTTATGCTCCTGCATGAACACAGCGCCAGTGGGGCAGACCTCCACACAGCGCCCGCAGCGTACGCATGCGCTATCAGCCATAAGCTTTCCCAGTTCCGGAACGACCATCGTAGCCCTGCCGCGGTTCGCCATAGAGAGGTTATGCACCGTTTGTACCTCTCCGCATACCTCCACACAACGGCGGCACTTTATACACTTGTTCGGGTTTCTCACCACACTGCCAAGTGACAGATCCAATTCATGGTCCTTATCGTGCTGGATATAAGGGAGAACATCCACATGATACGCTCTTGCAAGTGTCTGCAGCTCGCAAAAGCCATCTCGCTCGCAATCACACCAGAAACACATCTCACAAAACCGCGGATCCAGGTCAGGCTCTTTCGTCGAACCGATTCGCAGGCAATGGTGGCAGTCGACCGAGTGATTGGCAAGGAGCAGCTCCAATGTCGTCTTTCTCGCCGCTCGAACGCCATCGGAATCCGTATGAATGACCATTCCCTCGCTGACTCTGGTTGCGCAGGCCGGCTGATAAGCCCGCATTCCTTCAATCTCAACCATACAAATCCTGCAGTTCGCCTTGTCGGGAAGCCCTTCAAAATGGCAGAGCGTCGGGATCTCAATTCCGTTTTCACGGGCCGCCTGTAAAATCGTGAGACCAGACTCGACCGTCAGGTTTTTGTCATTGATCGTAATATGAACGGTGGGCATTTATGCATCCTCCTTTGCAGATTCTGGAGCCTTTCCCCTAAAATCATCCGGGAATAGCCTCAACGCCGAAAGAATGGGATTGCCTGCGCCCTGTCCAAGCGGACAAAAGCACGACATACGCATTCCCTGTGCCAGCTTCTGGATCAGTCCGATGTTCTTTTCCACGTCTCTGCCCTCGCAAATCGCATCCATCGCCTCTTCCAGGCGGGAGGTGCCTTCGCGGCAGGGCGCGCATTTTCCACAGGACTCATGGGCAAAGAAGTGGGAGGTGCCGCGCACGAATTCTGCCATATTGTGTTCTTCATCCAAAACAAGGATGGCGCCAGAGCCCAATGATACGCCCGCAGGACGCAGCGCGTCATAATTCAGCGCCAGGCCCATGTTTTCAGCCGTGATAAACCCGCAGCTTCCGCCGCCCATCTGGATCGCCTTCACCTGATGGCCGTCAATAACACCGCCGCCGAAACCGTTGACAAGATCATCGATGGTTGCATCTGTCGGAAGTTCATAAACGCCCTTGTTTTTCACATCGCCGGAAAGGCAGAAAACTTTTGTGCCCGGATAGCTTGGATCTCCGATTTTACGGAACCATTCAGCGCCCTTATCTACGATCACCGGGACCGTTGCAAAGGTCTCAACGTTGTTCACCACCGTCGGCTTGCCCAGATAGCCCGCAACTGTGGGGAACGGCGGCTTGAGTCTCGGCTCACCGCGCTTTCCCTCAAGGGATGTCAAAAGCGCGGTCTCCTCGCCGCAGACATAAGAGCCTGCGCCGCTTGTCACATGGATCTTCACACCATCCGTCAAGCCCTTTGCCTCTGCATCGGCAACTGCCTTTTTAAGCAGTTCTATACAATGGCCATATTCACCTCTCACATAGATGAAGCCCTCCCTTGCGCCAATCGCATACGCGCAGATCAACATGCCTTCAAGGATCGTGTGCGGGTCATTTTCGATGATCGTGCGGTCCTTAAAGGTCCCCGGTTCCCCCTCGTCCGCATTGCATATAACGTACTTCTGGTCACATGCCGTTGAATAGGCTCCCCTCCACTTATAGCCAGTGGAGAAGCCGGCGCCGCCGCGGCCGCGAAGCTGACCCGCATGTTCAATTTCATCGATCAGCTTTTCCGGTTCCGTTTTTTTCGCCTTTGCAAGCGCAAGATACCCGCCCGCCCGAATATAGTCCTCAATAGACTCCGGGTCAATCTTCCCTGCGTTGCGCAGAGTCACTCTGATTTCCTTTACCATATCAGCCCCTCGCCTCTCTTATCCTGGCGACCACAGTATCCGCATCGGCGTTCGCAAGGAGTTCTCCATCAAACAAGACATTCGGTGACGTTTCGCAGCGTCCCAGGCACTCGCATCTTGTCAGCGACCACTTCCCGTCCTCGGACACTTCACCCACTGCAATATGTAACTCAGCAGACAACCTCTCCAAAATTTTCGCAGCACCCGCAGCGTCGCAGCAGGTACTTCCGCAAACCGCAACCTCATGCTCTGCCTTTTTCCCAACGCGAAGCATGGAATAGAACGTAGCTGTCTCAAAAATCTCGGACGGGTATTTTTTGCTGACTTTAGCAACGAGACGAATCCCCTCTTCTGTTAAAACCCCGTCCGCCTTTTGCACTTCTCTCAGAAGATCCAAAATGCTTGCGCCATTCAAATACTTTTCTGCCAATATCTGCTCATTCATTTTTGTTCTCCTTTTTTACGGTCGAACTCATTCATTTGCATCCAATGCTTCAACACGGCACGGTGTGTACCGCCAGGTAGCGTTTCCGGTCATTTCTTCCATATCCTCATGCGAGGTCAACATATTAACTGACTCACCGTACTTTTCTCCGCCAACAGTCAGCCCGAAATGATGGGGGATCAGGCAATATCCCCGCGATACCTGCCAGCTGCACTCCACAGGGATCGTAAGGGAGCCTGTCTTTGTCGACACGCGGACCTCCTGCCCCTCAATAAAGCCAAACTCTTTCGCATCCTCCGGATTCATCGCAAGGGTAAAGGGCTGATGGTATTGATAGGTTTTGGGATCCCTCATGCTGTTATTGGCCCCATCTTCCGAATGCCGTCCTGCTGACAGGATCATGTTGCATCCATCTGTCAGCTGAAGGGCCTTCTCCTCTTTCTCAGGCGTGATTCGCTCAAGATACTCCTCAATTTCCCTGCACCACAAATGCAGCTTCTTATCTTCATGCTTGATGTACTTATCCAGCATGGTATCTCTGTCAACATATCCGACAATGACGCCTTCCGGATGATCCAACGCCTGCTGGAACACTGCATCCATCTTACAATGAGGTCTTAAATCCGGCGCCACTTTGAGGATGGGATATTTCTCCAGTGTCGGTTCAGCCTCGACCAACGGATCACCCAGCAGGGCCCCTGCAACAAATCCGATCCATGCCACTGCAAGACCGGCCGACCCCCATGCCTTTCCAAGCGTAAGCGCAACAATCGTTGTGACCTGACTTTTATATTGCTGATTGCCGTTTTGGATCCAGTTCATAAGCGTTGCAAAGTACGTCATGCGGTCGCCGGTCTCAACTGCCTGTTCTGCCGCTTTATACAGAAAATCCGGCAGTTCAGGCACATAGCCCATCGCCTGCGTAATCTCCGCATAGATCTGCGATGCTTCTTTGGCCTCACCGCGTCCGGGCAGCACCCTTCTTCTGAAATGAAGGACTGCCTCGGGGAAATTAAAATGGAATGCGTTGATATCGCCGTCACTTTCATACATGTTTTTGCTGGGCAGCACATAGTCTGCATATTTCATGCTCTCCACCCATGTATGGTCGATCGCCACATAGAGTTCCAATGCTTCCAGAGCCTTCTCCATCATTTTGGAGCCGGAATAGCTTCTTGCAACATTGGTCGTGCAGGAGAACACCATTCTGATCCTGTCCTCATTGTCACCCAGGACTTCATCCGGGAATACGCCCGCCGGGAACGTACCCAGCACCGGGAAACGGCCTTTAACCGGTGTTTTCCAGATCTGCGGATCATATTCATTTACGGTTTTTCCCCGGGGATATACGATCTCGCAGGGGGTATTGCCGCCTTCAACAAGGAACATTCCACATACGATCATCAGCAGATAGCAGAGATAGCTGCTCGCTGTACTGTGTCTGCCAAAATACAGGCCCAGGTCTTGATGGATCCCCCACTTCTTTGTTGTGAGAATCCTGGCGAATTCCGTCAGCTGTGCTCTGGGAACTCCACAAACCTTCAGGCATGCATCAATGTCTACCTGTTCAAACCATTTTTTAGCCTTATCCCAGTCTGCCGCATATCTGTCCAGGAAATCCCTGTTTTCCCAACCGTTCTCCACAATAAGTGCGATCAATGCGCGGAGCATCAGCGTATCAGAACCCGGTTTCGGCATAATGTGCATATCGGACATACGTGCCGTTTCAGAAAGTCTCGGGTCAACTGTGATCACCATCTTATCCGGATTTTCCGAAAATTCACGAATGATCTCCCGCGCATCAATGATCTGGTGCGACACATAGGCATTTCCGCCCCAGAAAATCATCACATCAGTCTTTTTGTCATCCGGCTCAAACATATGCCCCTGGTCGCCGATCAAACGTCCAAGGCTCCACCAGGCGCCCATAAATTCCACGCCGATCGCATTAAAAGAATACTGCGTTCCGATGCCCGCCCGCAGCGCGCCGCCCGTAATGGAGGGCGTCTGAAGGCCGGCGGTTCCGCTGAAAACCGCAACGGAACGGGGGCCATGTTCATCCACAATCTGATGGGTCCGCTCTGCGATTTCCCGATAAGCCTGCTCCCAGCTGATCCTTTCAAATTTGTCGCCCACCCTTTTCATGGGGTATTCAATACGATCCGGCTGGTCAACAAAATACTTTGCAGACCGGCCTTTTCTGCAGCAGTAACCATGGCTTCTCGGACTGTCTTTATCGGGTCTCACATTTACGATATGCCCATCCTCGACCTGCACTTCAATGCCGCAGCTCACCGCGCAGAATGAACATTGTGTCTTTTTCCATTCCAGATTTTTATCCTCCATATTTCTCTCCCTTCCTTCACAGGCTATAGAATCAATAATCACATAATCAACAAAAGCCCAACCGTCTCAAAGAAGGAGCCTCTGTGTTAAGTCAGCAGTTTAGAAAAAAGGCCGGGAGCCGTTGTGAACGGCTCCCGGCCACTGAAAAACCCGGTTGCCAGGATGAGAACCTAATTTTACGAAAAGGAAAGAGGCGAAGTTAGATGGTACAATATGAAAGGAAATGTATAACCGGGTTATTCAAACAATTTGTAAACCTCTTAAAAATCCAACTGAGGTCATCAGGGTTTTATATCTGCATTTAGGTATTCTTTATTTCCATGATGCCGAAAGCATGCTTTCAGCATCATTTTTATCCAGGAGAGTTCTTTCCGTTTTTCAGCGCATTGCAATGGTCACAGTTCCCGAAGCAACTATAACATCCTCGCATTTCACCTGAGATTGAAACGTCAAAATTCCTTTTTCCTGGTTCTCTTTCTCTAAGGTCGAGTAAATGCGGAGCGTGCTTCCCGGCAAAACTTTCTTTACAAGGCGCACATGATCAATTCCAAAAAACAACGGCGTCTTTTGATAATACCGGTCCATATCGGCCGCCAGGATGCTGGACGCCTGTCCCATGCATTCGACGGTGTACACCCCTGGTAAAATGGGGTTCCCCGGAAAATGCCCTTTGAAAATCTCACGGCCCGGGTCTACATAAAAGCTTGCCGCAATGCTCTTTTCAGGGACCAGCTCCTCAACAGAGTCAATCAGCCGCATAGGGTCCCGGTGGGGAAGCATCTCCTCAACATAGTCTTTTCCGCGTATCACTGGAAGGTTCCTTTCTTCACGTTTTCTCATGCTGTCTCTCAAAACTCACAGTACTTCACTTAATCTATCCGCCTCATGGATCGCTTTCATGATATTGCCCGGACTCTCTGCATTGCCGATGCAGTATACAGATACTCCCCGATCACGCAGCGTATTATATAGTTCCGCATTGGAGCGATAGCCCACAGCCATGACGATCGTATCACAAGGAAGGACCTGCTGCTTTTCGCCGCCTGCCGGATCCTGGCTCTTCACCACAACACCGTTCTCCTCGATGCCGACAATGCTGGTTCGCGCATACTGCGCCACCTGCAGGCGCTTCAAATCTTTCATAACAGGCCAGCCGCAGCCAAAGTCAAATCCGCCCCCGATTTTTTCCATATCAACGATGCTGATATGGCGGCTCGAGTGATCCAGCAATCCCTGCATGGTTTCAAAAGATTCGGCCTGATGAATTCCCAGATAGAACAGCTTTTCCTTTGTCAGGGCGCCCTCTTGCGCCAAATAGTCTGCCGTTTCACAGCCAACAGAGCTTCCGCCAATAACGACAACATGTTTGCCGGCAATAACCCGCTTTGAGAGAATATCCTCCGCGGTGCAAATCGTGATCTTGCTGTTCCCCTGCAAATTCAACGTGCGAATGGTGGAACCAGTGGCCACCACGACCGCATCAAATTTGCCATGTTCAATCTCTGCCGCATCGGCGTTCTTATTGAGTTCAACTTTAACACCGGCATTGTACAGCACATGGTTAAAATATGCTGCCAACTTCAAAAAGGTCTGCTTTGCAGGAGGTGCGGCCACAAGGGAGATCCTGCCGCACAATTTGTCAGATGCCTCCCACAGGCAAACATCGTGGCCCCGTTTTGCTGCCCGAAGTGCAAACTCACAACCGGCCGGGCCGCCGCCAACCACCAACAAATGCTTTTTCTCCTGCGCCGGTCGGTTCTCCTCGCCCAGATATTCACGGCCCACATAGCTGTTCATCAAGCACTTGCAGGGCTTGTGCGCAAACACATTTGCAAGGCACCCCTGATTGCACGCCATGCAGGGGCGCACATCCTCTTCCTGATGATGTTGAACCTTATTGGGCCATGCGGGGTCCGCCAACAGCGGCCGCATCAAGCCGATCAAATCAGCCTGCCCCAGCGCCAATGTGGTCTCCGCTTCCACGGGGTTTGCGTGCCGGTTGGCTGAGAGTACCGGGATCGAGACTTCGTTCTTAATATTTGCAGCCAGATATGTAAAGCCGCCCTCGGGGAGATCGCCCGTCAACTGCGGGATTTTTGTTTCATGCCAGCCGCCCGTGACATCCAGCAGATCGATCCCCGCCTCCTGCAGCTTTTTACAGAATGCAATACACTCAACATTCGTGTTGCCGCCGGAAACGAATTCATTTCCGCCCACGCGCATAGCCAGAGGATAGTCATCCCCCACAGCCCTGCGGACTGCCGCCACCATCTCCAGGGGGAAGCGCATTCTGTTTTCAAGCGTGCCGCCGTATTCATCCTCGCGGTGGTTCGTAACGGGGGATAAAAACTGACTGATCAGATATCCGGAGGCGGCGGTCATTTCGATACAGTCAAATCCCGCCTGCTTTGCCCGCACTGCTGCGGCAGCAGTACAGTCGCATACATACTGAATATCTGCCTTTGTCATTTCTCTCGGCATATCGCCGGAGATCTTCGCCATGGATGCCGAGGGTGCAATAATGGAATCGTCACCGTCCACAAATGCAGAGCGTCCATAGCGGCCGGTCTGCAGGAACTCAATGCCCACCTTGGCGCCTCTTTTGTGGATGCCATCAACCAGAGTCTGATATTTTTCAGTATACTCGTCCTTATCGATCCGGAGCATATGATCGTAGCCAACATAGCGGTCGGTTGCCACACCGCCAATCATCAGCAAGCCCGCGCCGCCCTCGGCGCGTTTCCAATAAAACTGATTGATTTTATCGTTTGGACTGCCATCATCCGAATAAACCAAATGCACCGCAGTCATAACCACTCTGTTTTTGAGCTCCATTCCACCAATGTTGATGGGCTGGAACAATCTGGTGTATTCCATTTGTTGCACCCTTCCTTCTCTTTGCCGCTTCTGCCGCATCTTTCGTGATCCAAGTTCTGATTCGCTTTACTGCGACTTCATTTCCTTGATCCTATCCTCAATCTTCCGCCCCGTGTTGAACAGCGTGGAGCTTCCGTTGCCCAGAAGGTTTCCGTGCTGATCTTTAATATCGATGTTAAAGACGCACATCCTTCCGCCCTCTTTGATCATTTTTGCCTCTGCAAAGATCGTGTCCCCCACGCGGGCGCTTTTGAAATAGTTATAACTCGTCGCGCAGGTAACGGCAGTATTTCCCAAAGACGCCATCGCTGTTCCCGCGCAGGAGTCTGCAATTGAAAGATACACTCCCCCATGCGGGATTCCGGTGCTATTGAGATCATCCTCCAAAATGGTCTTTTTGAGGACCGCATAGCCCCGGCGTATCTCCTCCACCTCAAAGCCCAGCTTTACGCCAAAGGCATTGTCATCACTGCAGTACTTCCAAAGCTGCTTTAAATCCATCGCTTGCTTGCCTTCCCACTTCTATCACCCGACAGCTGCAGATACAGCCATCAGGCCAATCATCGTTTATCCGATACCAGGGTTCCACCCATTTTCAAAGGATCAGCCCCATGGTGCTTTTACAGCCGGCACAGCGGAAAAGGAACCTGATCATTCTTTTCCATGCAGCGCTGCACACGATATATGCGGCCCTCTGTGCCTGACTTTATAGGAAACGCACACGCGCCTTGCACGCCGGCGGGCCATTGGCCCGCCGGTTGAAAAGGAGCCTGTGCTCCTTTTCAACCGCGTTGACTATATCATCTCATGTGCACTCTTCCCGCAGCGGGATTCAGCACATCTCGTAAATGCCGGCTGCGCCCTGGCCGCCGCCGATGCACATGGTGACCAGCGCATATTTGCCGCCGGTGCGGCTCAACTCGTTCAGCGCTTTGCAGGTCAGGATCGCGCCCGTCGCACCCAGCGGATGCCCCAGCGCCATTGCGCCGCCATTGGGATTCACCTTGTCCATATTCATCTTCAACGTACGGATGCAAGGAATCGCCTGCGCGGCAAAGGCCTCGTTGATCTCAATCACGTCCATGTCATCCACGGTCAAGCCCGTCAGCTCCATCACCTTGGGCACCGCATACATGGGGCCGGTGCCCATATATGCAGGATCGCAGCCTGCAACGGCAAATCCGATAAACTTTGCGATCGGCTTAATTCCCAGTTCTTTGGCCTTGTTTACAGACATCAGCACCACAAAAGAGGCACCGTCGCTGGTCTGAGAAGAAGTTGCGGCAGTCACCACGCCGTCTTCCTTGAAGCAGGGCTTCAGCTTTGCCAGGATCTCCTTCGTGGTCCCCTTGCGAATCCCCTGATCCTTGTCAAAAACGATAGGATTGCCATCTTCATCAACACCGGGCAGCGGGATGATCTCATTGTCAAACTTCCCGGCTTCCTGAGCCGCAGCTGCCTTTTCATGGCTTCTCACGGCCATCTCTTCCATCTCGTCTCTGGTGATATGATATCTCTCAGCGACATTTTCAGCGGTCATGCCCATGGAAATATACTGATTGGGGTCATTCTCAACGATGGACTGTGCGTAATAAGGCGTCCGGTCATAGGTCAAAGGCACGGCCGTCATAGACTCAAGGCCACCTGCAACGACGATATTGGAAAGACCGGATTCGATTTCGGCGGCGCCAATTGCAATCGCCTGCAGTCCGGAAGAGCAGAAACGGTTGATGCTCATTGCGGGAACGCTGTAAGGAACACCTGCCGCATTCGTCACCATTCGTGCGGGGTTATAACCCTGCTTCATATCCTGGTTGGCGCAGCCCATCACCACATCATCGATCAATGCAGGGTCGAGCTGAGGCAGTTTGGTCTCCAGGATCCCCTTCAGAACGCCGGCGCCCAGATCCAGAGGATGCGTCTCGCGGAGAGCGCCCTTCTTGCCTGCGCGGCCAATCGCAGAGCGGCCATAGGCCACAACAACAACATTTTCAAGTCTAGCCATTTTATTTTCTCCTTTTATACTTTTGGACCGACGGGGTTCCCCGCCCCGTCTTCGTTTCATGTTTTTTTAATTTGAACTTATCGGCGGTTGCTTCTCCGCCAGATCCGCATGGCTTCTGCATTCCGGATCAGTTCTTCGCGGAATTGGGGATGCGCAATGGAAATGATGCGCTCCGCCCGCTCCCAGGTGGAGCAGCCCTTCAGGTTCACCATCCCCTGCTCCGTAACCAAATAATGCAAATTGGCTCTTGTGCAGGTAATGGCCGAACCAGGGGCCAGGGTGGGCTTAATTCTTGATTCAAGCTCTCCTTTTTTGTTCATAAACGCGGAGGACATACAGATAAAGCTCTTTCCGCCCTTTGACAAAAACGCTCCCAAAACGAAGTCCATCTGACCGCCGCATCCGGAAATATGGCGGATGCCTGCACTCTCTGCATTGATCTGGCCCATCAGATCAATATCGATGGCATTATTGACGGAAATAAAGTTATCCAGCTGCGCGATCACGCTGACATCATTCACATAGTCAACCGCCGCAATATTGCAGCTCGGATTTCCGTCCAGATATTGATACAGCCGCTCCGAACCTGCGCCAAAGGTGTAGGTCTGCAGATTTTTGTCAATATTCTTCTTGCTGCCGTTAATCTTCCCGGCTTCCACCAGGTCCACAAAGGAATCCACATACATCTCGCTGTGAATGCCCAGATCCTTCAAGTCTGTTTTTGCGATCAGCGAACCGACTGCGTTGGGCATTCCCCCGATGCCAAGCTGCAAACAGGCTCCGTTGGGGATCTCCGGTACGATCAGATTTGCCACCGCAATATCCACTTCATTGGGCTCTTTGGAGGGCATATTTGCCAGAGGCAGATTGCTGCCCTCCACAATATAGTCCACCTCAGAAATATGGACCCTTTCGTCGTAGCTGCCCAAGCAGCGGGGCATCTTCTGATTGACCTCAACAATAACCACATCTGCACGGTCGCAGACCGCTTTCAAATGCGATGCGTTCGGTCCGAAATTGAAATACCCTTCTTCATCCATTGGAGTGACCTGCAGCATAGCCACCGCGATCGGGTCCAGGCAAGTGCGGTAGGATTTGGGCATTTCAGAATAACGCATCGACATATAATAGACCGCGCCAGTTGCGGCCATCTTTCGGTCGACCGCTGTCATATGCCAGGAGTTCCAAGTGAAATGCTCTTTCACATTGGGAACCGACATGATTGCGGGAGCCTCCAGCAAAATCGCTCCGCGCACATTCACATCGCTCAGTTCTTCATATCTTGCTGCAAGAGCCTGATCCAGCACTCTGGGAGTGCCGGTGCAGAAGCCGTAATCAATCCAATCTCCGGATTTGACGACCTTGACTGCCTCCTCTGCCGAACGCAGTTTTTCTGCGTACATCTTTTCAAAATCATTCATGTGCTTACTCCGCTTCCAGGGGGGCCCTTATTTTTCAGCAGCGCTGTTCAGGAGCAGATAGCAGCCATGCTTGGAAGATGCAAAGCATCTTGAGCAGGCAACGCACGCCGCCTTTTTCCGATCGCCCGCCTCCCAGCGCTTGGGCAGTCCCGGCTCACGGATCAAAGCGCGGCACATGGAAATCGCCGCAATATTCCCTCCATTCAGCACTTCCTCGATCTTTTCGATGGAACGGTAGCCGCCAACGCTGATGATGGCCGTGTTGATCTTCTGCGCCAGCCGGTTGGCCATGGGGGCGTTATACGCCTCGTCCTGCCGGCTGCCCTGCGTGGAGTTGGAGGTCTTATCAATGGCAATCCCGCAGCTCACTTCGATGGCGTCAATGCCTCTGCGGGCCAACTCCTCGCAATTTTTCGTAAACTCTTCCTCAGATACACCGCCGGGCGCGATATCGTCGCCATTGATCTTGACCAAAATGGGATAATCTGCGCCAACCTGCCGGCGAATCTCATCATATACTTCAAACAGGATCTTTGCGCGGCCCTCGCCGCCGTATTCGTCAGTTCTCTTGTTGTAAATGGGGCTCAAAAATTCGCTCAGCAAATAACCGTGGGCAGCGTGGATCTGCACGCCATCCGCACCGGCCTCCTTGCACTTCAGGGCTGCGGCGCCGTATGCCTTGACAAGGTCTGCGATCTCCTCCTTCGTGATCTCGCGGACAGGCGGCGTTCTATCCGGAATACTCGAGGGGCCGAATGCCACGTCGGCGCCATCCAGCTCCCTGGACTTCACTCCGCAATGTCCCAGCTGAACAACGATTTTGCTGCCATGCTCATGTACGCGCTCTGCGATTTTTGCAAACGCATCGGAAAACTCAGGGGCGTAGATTTTTGTCATGCCGGAATTCACACAGGAATTGGGGGCGACTCCCATCATGCCTGTAATGATCAGGCCAACACCGCCAACAGACAGCTCTTCATAGATATCCCCCAGCGCAGGTGTGATGCAGCCGTCCTTTGCCCCGCCAACTTCCATCGTCGCGCTGCGAACCAGGCGGTTTTTAATTGTCAGATTTCCCAGAGACACTGTTTCAAAGATTTTCTTCATACGGACGCTCCCTTCTTTGCTTTCCGCTCTTTAACGCTCAATATTTTTGTTTCTGCTGCATGACGCCCCTAAATTGGGTCAACCAATTTGAGCGGCCTTAAAATTGCCATTGCTTTGGTGGATAACACGATCTGCCTATGTCGTTATTCTTTTCTCAAATCTCAAATTGGCTCAACCAATAAACCGAGAAAAAAGCGCAGCAGCAATTTAGTTGCATTTGCTCCTCCATGCTCAGAGGAACTGATAGACCATATCAAAATGCGCCTGCATGGCCTTCTGTCCGGCATCGAGATCTCTGTCCCGCATTGCATCAATGATCTCTTGATGGATGCCGATCTCTTGAAGCCTCAATCGCGCGACTTCGTCGCTGCCAAAACCAGCGCCCTTCCAGACTTCGTTCCAGACGTCATGCACATACTCTCTCATCACCAGCGAAAGCGCCTCGATATTGGTCTGAAGGAGTTTATTGCCCGAGGACACCGCGAGGATCCGGTGAAATTCCTCATCCGCCTCATTCAGCGCTTTCCCGTCGATTATATATCCGTCCTCATCAACTGCACTCCACATTTTTTCTACACACCGCTGCAAAGCTTCCATCTGCCGCTCCGTCCGGTTTTGGGTGGCCAGCATCACCCCGCCTTTTTCCATCACACAGCGGTAGTTTGTAATATCCAGATTGGTGACGTTGCAGAGCTTCGACGTCAGGAAAAGAGTTTCCGCTTCAACGTTATAAAATCTCTCAGAAATATAATTTCCAGAGCCCTGCCTGCATTCAACGACTCCAATCAGGGAAAGGGCTCTCAGCGATTCCCGCACGGAATTTCTGGAGAGGCCAAACATCTTTGCCAGCTCTCTCTCAGGCAGCAGCGCATCGCCGATCTTCAGCTGCCGTGCTGCGATCATTTGTCTGATGTAATTGTAGATAATTTCGTGTGCGCTTTCTCTCATGCGTCCCTCCATGCTGTTGAAAACATTGTCGGCTCGTTCAGCAATTTTCTCAGCAACACCAGCACATTCATCTGCAGGAAGTAGTAATAGGTATATTTTATACCGCCCCCCCTTTCTTTGCAATCTAAATTTGAGGCGGTCCGGCTTTTTTGCCACTTCATACAACAGAGGATCTCGGAGACGACATGTAAGTTGGGGGTCCTGCCTGCGTGCAAATGCGAACCTCCGCACCGGTACCCAGGCAGGATCATGATAAAACCATTAAAGCAAACGAACCAAACCCATGCTGATCGGCTCCACAAAGGTAACCAGCAGCAGCACAATGACCATACTGATAATCAGGCCCCAGATGCGCTTTGTGATCTTTTCAATGGACAAACCGCACATGGAGGATGCAACGAACAGGTTCACGCCAAAGGGCGGCGTTACGAAGCCGATCGCCAGAGCGATGGTCATGATAATGCCGAAATGGACGGGATCATACCCGATTGCAGTGGCAATGGGAACGAAAACAGGCGCCAAAATCAAGCAGGCGGAGATGTTGTCGACAAAGCATCCCACGATCAGCAGGATGCCGAGGATCACCAGCATGATCAAAACTCCGGAGCTGAATGTGGACGTGATCAGCTTTGCCAGCTTTACAGGGATCTGCTCGGTCGCCAAATAGGCGGAGAATGCCGCAGACAGGGCCATTGCCAGGCCAATCTGGCCCAGTTGATCGACCGTGCTCCGGATACTGTTGACAACCACATCCATGGTAAGCTCTTTATAGACGAACTTGCCGACGATCACCGCGTACACAATGGCCACCACAGCAGCTTCCGTGGGAGTGAACACACCGGCATAAATACCGCCGAGGATAATGACGGGAGTCATCAATGCGAAGAAGGATTCTTTAAATGCCTTAAGGAGGTGCTTATCAGCCTTCTCAGAACCCCGATAGCCGTGTTTCTTGGAAACGAAATAGTTGACAATGATCAATCCCACGCCGATCAGGATGCCGGGAACGATACCGGCGGTAAACAGGTCGCCGATCGACGCATTAACCGCTACGCCATAAATAACAAAGGGAATGCTGGGCGGAATAATAACGCCGATGGTGCCCGCGCACGCCGTAAGGGCCGCAGAATAGCCGCCGTCATAGTCGCGCTTCACCATTTCCGGATACATCATACCGCCGATCGCGGAAACCGTTGCGGGGCCGGAACCGGAAATTGCCGCGAAAAACATACAGGCCACAGTGGTGACAACGCCCATGCCGCCTGTGAACCGTCCCACCAGCTGGTCAAAGAAGTCCACGATCCGGCGGGAAATGCCGCCAAGCGCCATCAGGTTGCCGGCGAGAACGAAGAAGGGAATCGCCAGCAGCGTAAAGGAGTTCAGTCCATTAAATACATACTGGACGATCGCCATCAGAGAGCCGGAGCCTGACTGCAAAATCACGAGCGCCGTAGACAGGCCCAATGCCACGCCGATCGGCAGGCTCAGTGCAATGAACACAATCATCAGCACGCAAAGAAGAATAATAGATGTCATTTCACTTCACCGTCCTCTCTCTTTGCCGCCATCCCTTTTACACCCCTGACAAGATCCTCCAGCAGACGGATGGACATCAGCAGCGCGCCAACAGGGATCGCCGCATAGACATACTGCATCGGGAGCTGCAGAGCCGCCGATTTCTGCTGGAAGTGGGCGATCTGCATAACGACGTCCATGCCGTATTTCGTGATCAGCAGGCCAAAGACGAAAAAAATCACATCCACAATCAGATTCAGAACCTTGGCCGCGTTTCCTTTTACCAGACCGAAAACCAGTGTGATGCGAAGATGAGATTTCTTTTTTGCCGCAAGGGAAATTCCAAGCCAGACCTGCCAGATAAACATATATCTCGCCAATTCCTCACTCCAGGAAAGGGAGTTGTTGAAGATATAGCGCATGCAGACCTGAATGAAAATGATCACAACAGAGATCGTCAAACTGGGAATCAAAATGATTTCTTCTAAATTATCCCATATGGATTTTAAGGAAATTTTCTCTTTCAATGCCGTCTCCTCCTGTGTTGGCAGATGGGTCTCCCCATCTGCCAACACATTTGTAATTCTCATGGAACGAGTAGGGAGCAAATGCGTTCCCCTGTTATCCTCAGGCGCCGTAATCCTCGTTAACAGTCTTGGCAGCGGCGACCAGATCGGGGTCCATATCCTTGGTCAGCTCGGGCCACACAGCGGTGCAGGCCTCGACCCACTGCTGCTTTTCTTCCTCGGTCAGCTCAATCACCTGGGTGCCAGCGGCCTTGATATCCTCAACCATGGCGGCCTCCATCTCGGCCTGCAGCTGTCTCTCCATCTCGGTGTACTTTACCAGGCCCTCGTCAACGACCTTCTGCAGCTCGGGATCCAGGGAATCGTACCAGGTGCGGCTCACCACGGTGGCGCCGGCAGAGTAGCAATAGCCAACCAGCGTGTAATACTTCAGAACCTCGGGCAGACCCGCAGTCACAGACAGGATGACGCCGTTGTCCTGGCCGTCAACAGTGCCCTGAGACAGACCGGTATACAGCTCAGAGAAAGACATGGGAGTGGGGTTCGCCCCCAGGGCCTTCATGGTGGTCATGTAAGTAGGAGTCTCCATCACGCGGATCTTCAGGCCCTTCATATCGGCAGGGGTGCGGATCTCGCGGACATTGTTGGAGATATCACGCCAGCCGTTGTCGGCAAGGGCGCACACCAGACCGACCTCATACAGCTCGTCTTTGATCATCTGGCCGAACTCGCCGTCCAGGGCGGCGTGGCAGGTATCAAGGTCCTTGAACAGGAAGGGCAGGTCCAGAATCTGGACGGCCTTGCAGAAGCTGCCCAGAGTCGGCGCATCAAAAATGCCGCACTCCAGGGTGCCCATCTGGCACTGCTCAGCGGTAGAACGTGCATCGCCCAAGGTGGAGTTGTAATACAGCTCAACCTCGATACGGCCATTGGACGCTTCCTCAATATAGGGCTTCAGGGCTTGCGCCATTGCGATACCGCCCTGAGAATTCTCCTGAACGATAGCGCCGACGCGCATGATGATCTTATCTTCGCTGCTCTGGGCCGGCTCAGTGGTCTGGGTGTCATCTGTGGACGCAGGGGGTTCTTCGCTGGACTTATCGCCGCAGCTGCACAGAGACAACACCATCAGGAAGCTCAATACCATGCAAAATAACTTCTTCATTTTTTTATCCCCTTATCATTTGTAAAATTCGGTTATTTTTCTGTGTATCCGCTCATTTTATCCTTATCGTAAGGGCCTGTTTTTTTATCCAAATCCAAAATCGGTTTTACAAAACCTATCACTTGAAAAGTGGTTTACACTTTTCAAGTGGCACAGCGCATATGCGCTGTGATTGACTAAATTTTAACATTTGGCTTTTTCCCATCAACACAGCAGAAATATACTGTGTTCAGAAGCATACCGCTTATTTTCCCTGAAAGACAGGGGGGCGCTTGTCGAAAAATGCCTGCATGCCCTCGTGCTTGTCCTCCGTCGCAAAGCACAGGCCCCACATTCTTCTCTCATACATCAGGCCGGAATCCAGCCCCATGCATGCAGACTGATAGAGGCAGCTCTTTGCGCCGGCAACACCGATCGGAGAGGTCTTTTTGACACGCTCGACCAGCTCCTCAGCCTTTGCCATCAGCTCTTCGCCGGGGACAACGTGAGAAACGATGCCCAGTTCCAGA
Source organism: uncultured Dysosmobacter sp. (assembly GCF_947631635.1). Taxonomy (GTDB): domain Bacteria; phylum Bacillota; class Clostridia; order Oscillospirales; family Oscillospiraceae; genus Oscillibacter. Next base: position 44,327 of record NZ_CANRMB010000001.1, on the reverse strand, counting down.
GCGCCCTGTGCGTTGACGACCTCACCGGTCAGGATCATCTCTGCGGCGCGGCCCATGCCAATGATGCGGGGTAGACGCTGGGTGCCGCCTGCACCGGGCAGAATGCCCAGCGTGACTTCCGGGAACCCAATCTTGGCCTTTTCGGATGCAATACGAATGTCGCAGGCCAAAGCCACCTCACAGCCTCCGCCCAGGGCAAAGCCGTTGATCGCTGCGATAAAAATCTTAGAGGAAGAGGAGATCTTTCCGCAGGCTTCCATGTTTGCTTCCACATACTTCATGGATTCCTCGGAGCCAATGTCCTTCATATACGCCAAGTCTCCGCCGGCAATGAACGTTTTGCCGACACCGGTTATGACCACCGCGCGCAGAGAAGGATCTGCATTGACCTCATCTAATGTTGCCGAGATATCCTTGATCAGGGGCATCCGCAGAGAGTTTAAGGTCGCAGCATCATTCAGCGTCATGATGGCCCAACCGTCTCTCTTTTCCAATTGAACAAGATCCGCCATTTTATTTACCTCCTTTTTTTGATGTAAAAACCTTCCGGTCTTACACAAATTTCACATCGATATTTCCCAGCTCGCTGAAGCAGACGCTCATGTTGTCGCCGGCCTTTACATCCACAGCAAAGGTCAGTGCGCCAGAGAGGAAAATATCACCGGCGTGCATCTTATCGCCGTGCATGGCCAAGCGGTTTGCCAGCCAGATCATGGCGTTGATGGGATCGCCCATCACCTCAACGCCTGCGCCGGAATTAATCAGCTCGCCATTTCTCATCATGTACATGGCGATGTAACGCAGGTCCAGATTCTCCAGGGGAAGCATCTTGCTGCCCAGCAGGAAGCCGCCGCAGGCCGCATTGTCGGCAATGGTGTCGATGGGCTGGACCGGGAATCCCCATCTGGTGTCCACGAACTCCAGGCAGGCCATAACGCCCGCAGTTGCATCCAGCACGTCATAAGCAGTCACATTGGGGCCTTCCAGATCCTTTTTCAGCAGGAAAGCGATCTCGCCCTCCACCTTGGGAGCAATAAAGCGGGAGGTATCGATGGGCTCGCCCTGCAGGAACATATCGCTGCTGAACAGGTTGCCGTAGTCAGGGCTGGGCATATTGAATCTCTCGCGCATTCCGCGGCTGGTAAAGCCGATCTTCTTGCCCAAAACGCGGTTGCCGCGTCTCACTTTTTCGTCTCTCACCAGCTTCTGGACAGCATAGGATTCTTCCAGTGTGAAATCCTGCTTGAACTCTGCGGTCAGAGGAGTTGCCGTTTCCTGCGCCTCAACCAGCAGGGCGGCAATTCTTTCTTTGTCCATTGTCATAGCAATTTCTCCCTTATCTTATTTTTTTGCCAGAATGTTCTTCATGAGTTCGACCAGCTCTTCCTCGGTCAGCAGGGCCTTGCGAACCTCGCTCTCTTCCTTGACAGCCTTTACAATCTCGCCAATCTGCTCCTTGCTGGCGCTCATGCCGTTTTTCTCCAGATAATACTGCATGGTCACCGAGCCGCTGGCGGCGCCGATCCGATATTCCATATCCTTTCTGCCCACCGCAGCGGGGATAAAGGGATACACACTGTTCTCGTTAAAGCCGACCGCTCTCATCTTCTCAAACAGATGGCTGCCGATGCCGGTCTCGATGCCAAAGCAGTTTTCGCCAAACACGGTCTTATTCACATTGGGACGGACACCCGTGATGTCGCTGATCACGCGGCCGGTCTGTGCCAACTTATCCAGCTTGATATTCGTCTTTACCTTTCCGCCCAGCAAAATGCCCAGTGTGGTCGCAACATCCTCAGTAGCAACGTTGCCGGTGCGCTCGCCCAGCGCATTCATGGAAGAATGAATGACCTTGGCGCCGTTCTTAATGGCCATCAGAGAGGAAGCGATGCCGGTGCCGAAGTCGTTGTGGACATGGATCTCGATCTGAGTCTTGGGGAACCAGTTGTGGAATTTGCGAACCGCATAGCCGATTGCATCAGGGGTCGCAACAGCGGTCGTATCCACCAGCGTGATCGCATCTGCACCGGCGTCCACAGCTGCCTGATGCGCCTTGCGGCTGAACTCCAGAGGAGCGCGGGTAAAGTCCCATCCCATGAAGTTGACCCAGAGGCCCTCCTTCTTTGCGGCGGCGACGCTCTCGCTGATGCGGCGCAGCAGGGCATCCTGATCCAGGCCATATGCATACTTGCAGGTGTAGGGGTTCAGGTTGTGCTCGATAATGATGTCTCTTGCACCGCAAGCGACAGACAGCTCAATGTCCTTGGGGTTGGCGCGTGCAAAGGGAACGACCTTGGCAGTCAGTCCCATGTTGACAGCCTTCTTGATCGCTTCGCAGTGTTCCTCAGAAATAATGGGCATACCGATCTCGATACGATCGACACCCAGCTCATCCAGCTGCTTTGCAATGCGCAGGCGCTCTGCCAGCGTATAGGAAACACCGGGGGTCTGCTCGCCGTCACGCAGCGTGCAGTCATGGATCTGGATCTCCTCGGGATAGTCCTTCAGGTTTTCCTCCAGGAAATTCAGCGGAGAAACCCATGCCCGGTTTTCATCGTAATAGGGCTGCCCCTCCAACGGATAATTATCAAACTCCTCAAACTTTTTCATGCTGTTACATCTCCTTACTTTGATTGCATACGTTTGATCTCATCTATCATCACTGTCAACGCCTGTTTCGCGTCAGCAACAATGCCAACATTTGCCACATTAAAAATTGCCGCATCCTCATCGCGGTTGACCGCAACGATATAATCCGCGCCGGAGATGCCCGCCAAGTGCTGTACTGCGCCGGATACGCCAAACGCAATATAAATGCGGGGCGCCACGCTCTTGCCGCTCTGACCGATCAGGTTATTTCTTGCCACCCAGCCGGCTTCAACAGCAGGGCGGGTACCGCCCACTACGCCGCCAAGCAGATCAGCCAGCTCCTGCAGCGCTTTGCAGTCTTCCTCGCTGCCCATTCCGCGGCCGGCACAGACCACAATGTCAGCCTCTTCGATCTTGGCGTCTTCACTCATGGTCGTGATCATCTCCAGGACCTGAGTCTTCAAGGCCTGATCCTCTGCCTGATATTCCTTTACAAGCGTTTCACCAGTCCGGGCGGCATCCGGTTCGCATTTCTTAAACGCATTCGGTCTTACGGTTGCGAATACACACGCCGTCTGCGCAGTTTCTTTTTGAATGACGGAGCCGCTGTATGCAAACCGCTTCCAATACAGGTTTTCTCCCTCAACGGCTACATCTATCACGTCAGACACATAATCCGCGCAGGACATCTCCGCAGCTCTCGCGGCCAATTCTTTGCCCTCTCCAGTGCTGCCAAGCAGCACAATTTGGGGAGACAGCTCGCCAAGAACGGCATGCAGCGCCTGCACATAGGCATCCGCAGAAAATTCCGCAAGCCGGCCGCCTTTCACCAGCACCACACGGTCCGCGCCGTATGCAATGAGGGTGGAGGCCAGATCTGCTTCCTCTGCGCCCAAAACCAGCGCAGAAACCTTTCCTTCGCCATCGGTCAGCTTCGCTGCAAGCGCAAGCGCTTCCAAAGAAACGTTGGACGGTGCATGATTGACAAGCTGCACACATACACATACATCTTTTTTCATTCCATGCCCCTCCTCACTTACAGGACTTTATCCTCAACCATGATTGCAATGGCCTTCTGGACGCTGCATGCTACGTCCTCTTCCATAATCTTCTGGCCGCCTTCCTTCTGCGGAAGCACCTCAAAGCTGCGTGCGGCAGCGTTTTCAGTGACTTGATAGCTGTCCAGCGTCCAATCCTCAATTGGCATTTTCCGCGCCGCCATCTTGCTCTTCAAGGTGGGATAGCGGGGATCATAGTTGGGCTTGGAGACTGTAATAACGCAGGGTCTCTCAACCTTCAATACGCGGCTGCCGTTCTCCGTCTCCTGCTCAACCTTAAAACCGTCTTCAAAGGCCTCCATAGAAACGGCGCCGGTGACCAGCGCATATCCCAGCTTTTCCGCCAGCCGCGCGCCCACTTGTCCAGACATGGTGTCCGTAGACTCCAGGCCGCACAAAATGGCGTCAAACTTCCTGCCGTCCTCCAGCTGCTTGGAAATCGTCTGATAAAGGATCTCACTCATCGCCTTGGCATTCGTATGCTCACAAGCGGCGTTCCAAACCCTTGCAGCCTTATCCGCACCAACGCTCAAGCAGCTGCGCAGTGCCGAAACAGCAGTCTCGCCGCCTACGGTGAGCACCGTAATTTCGCCCTCGCCCTGTTTTTCGCGAACCCGTGTGATCATCTCCAACGCATAGGTATCAAAGGCATTGACCGTCAGATCAATGCTTTGGAGGTCGGGGGAACCGTCTGCATCCAGAGTTACCAGCACAGAGTCGTCGGGTACCTGTTTTACACATACTAAGTAATTCATGGATATTTCCTCTTCTTTAGTCCAGCGCAAAGCAAACCTTGCCGGGATTCAAAATCAAATTGGGGTCAAAGACCTGCTTAATGCCCTGCATCAGTTCGATGCACTCCTCGCCGACCTGCGCCGGCAGGTACTTTGCACGCTCAAAGCCAATGCCATGCTCGCCGCTGATCACGCCGCCGATTTCCTTGCATCTTGCATAAGCCTTTTCAGTAACTCGTTCGATCCGCTCGTCAAACTCCTCATTGCTCAGGGAATCATCGTAATAGCCAATATGCAGGTTGCCGTCACCGGCATGGCCGAAGCAGCTGAAATGAATCTTCTCTTCATCGGCGAGTCCCCGCAGGAACACCATATAGTCGGCCAACTCGCTGATGGGAATCGTGATGTCAAAGGAACAGGTCCGCTTCACAAGGGATACATGGGCTTCCTGCAGACTGTCCCGGGCACTCCACATTTCCTTTTTCAGCGCCGGGGTATCTGCCACCAAAATATCAGCGGAGCCGCTGTCCTGCAGGATCTCTGCCGCCCGTTCGACCTCAAGTTCCAGCTCGTCATCCGTCCGGCCCTCAAAGGTCATCAGCAGATAGACCTCACACTCCACGCCGTCTACGACCTTAGGAAAGACCTCCTTGCCCAGATATGCAGCAGATTTATCAGCAGATACCCTGTCGATAAATTCCGCCGCCTCCAGATTTAATCCGGCGCGGATCATACGAGGCACGCAGCGGAGACCGTCTCCCTCTTTTCCGAAAGGCGCCAACAGGCTGATGGTCTTCTTAGGAGCCGCCACGACCTTCAGCGTCAGCTCTGTAATAATGCCCAGCGTGCCCTCAGACCCGATCATCAAATGCATCAGGCTATAACCGGAGCTGTTCTTCACCACAGGAGCGCCAAACTTCGTGATCTTTCCTGTCGGCAGCACAACCGTGATCTCGCGGATATAATCTCTCGTGGTGCCGTACTTCACGGCGCGCATACCGCCGGCATTCGTGTTGGCGTTGCCGCCCAATGTTGCAAACTTCTGACCGGGATCGGGCGGATACATCAGGCCGCGGCTCGTGCAGTCCTCCGCCAGCGTTGCCAGCAGAACGCCGGCCTGTACGCGGACGATCATATTGGTCTCATCATAGCCAAGGATCTTGTTCATCTTTTCCGTTGTGATCACAACGCCGCCCATCAGGGGCCAGGCGCCGCCTGATAAGCCGGTTCCTGCGCCGCGGGGCGTCACAGGAATGTGATTTTCATTGCAGATCTTCATCACTGCGGCAACTTCTTCCGTGGACCGCGCCTCTACTACCACATCGGGCTTTTTCGGCACAGTTTCCACCCGCATGGTCTCATCGTGCGCATAGTCCTCGTTGACCGCGTCGCCGACCAATACATGACCTGGTGCAGCATCTTTGATCTGCTGTATGATTTCTTCCGTCACAGCATTATATTTCGTCATCTTTCAAATCTCACTTTCAAATATTAAGGTGGGGCCTTTCCATGCAAGGCATCCTCTTGTCAGATCCTGAAGCAGCGCGCTTCCATCCGACCCATTTCGCCGCAGTCTCCAGGCCGCCCCCTCAATTTGGTTCAACCAATTTGAGCAACTAAAACCATTTTGATATCTCTTGCGGACCGGTTCAATTTATCCTCAAACCGTCTCAGCGGCCTATCACAGCTCCGGCAACCACCATTCTGCAAATCTCGCAAGTACCCTCATATATCTGGAAGATCTTTGCGTCCCGCAGCAGCTTTTCGACAGGATACTCGTGAATATATCCATACCCGCCGAAAATCTGAATGGCCTCGCTGGCCGCGAACATCGCGCCATCGGCAGCAAACGCCTTTGCCATTGCCGCCTCCTTGCTGTAAGGCATTCCGCGATCCATCAGCGCCGCACAATGCGCCGCCATCTGGCGAGATGTTTCCGCCTTAATGGCCATGTCTGCAATCTTAAAGCTCAGGGCCTGATTCTTGATCAGCGGCTTGCCGAATGCGATGCGCTCCTTTGCATAGGCCACAGACTCATCAATGCTTCTCTGGATAATGCCGGCGGCAGCACAAGCGCACAGCACTCTGCCATGATCCAGGGTCTTCATTGCGATTTTGAAGCCCTCTCCCTCTTTGCCAATCAAGTTTTCTGCGGGGATGCGGCAGTTGTCCAGCACCACATCACAGGTATTGGATGTGCGGATGCCCAGTTTATTTTCCTCCGCTCCAGTGGACAGACCGGGCGTGCCCGCTTCAACGAAGAATGCGCTCATGCCGGAAACGCCTACGCCCTTCTTTGTCATAGCCGTAACAACATAGAAGCCCGCAACGCCGCCATTTGTGATGAAGCACTTTCTGCCGTTCAGCACATAGGAATCACCATCGCGCACCGCAACCGTCTTGCCGGCGCCAGCGTCAGAACCGGCATCGGACTCTGTCAGTGCAAACGCGCCGAACTTTTTCTCTTCCAGGATCTTGCAGGCGCGGTGCTTCAGCTCTTCACTGCCCGAAATCAAAATCGCATTCAGTGCCAGACTGCTGGCATTGAACGACGTTGCAAAGCCGGCATCCGCAGCAGCCATCAGTTCAACCAGGGCCAGGTTGGTGGTGCGGTTCAGTTCCAATCCGCCGTAGGCTTCAGGCACCTCCATCATGTGCAGGCCCATGTCCATGGCCATGTCATAGATCTTACTGGGCCACTCTCCGGTTTTGTCAAATTCCTTGCATTGCTCCTTGACTTCCTTCTCGCAGAACTCTTTTACAGATTCATAGAGGTCACGATCTTCTTCAGGAAATAAATACGCCATTTATATACCCTCCGTATAACATATAATTTGATTTCCACAACACATTGCTTCGTGTCGGCTTGGACTTTTTCTCCTGTCGTCTTATCGCTCAAAACGCCATTCCACGCAGAAGCATCAAGTCAGTCTTTCAACCCGCTCAAATTGGCTCAACCATTTTCTGGAATAAAAAACACGACTGGCCAAAGTCATGCAATTCGATGCTTGATACTACCAAAAACCCTCGCAATTTTAAAGGGTCTTGCTTTGTAATGCGCCAAAAATGGTTCAACCAATTTCAAAAAACAAAAAGCTTTCGTTTGTCTGCATTATACAACGGCCTTTCCACAAATTCCATATATTAATTTGATAAATTTTTCATGAATTATTTGTTGAAATCCTCAAAAAAGGCATTTATATGCCACATATCCACTTTATTCTCATTGATCACTCACTGCAGGAAAGCACCCTCTTTTAAAGACAAACGGATATGCGTCGCACCTCCCCACAGCATATTTTCCATAAAAAATTCTTTTCTTTTAAAAATTTTTCGTTTATACTGGCCTCACAAATACCAACGCAAAGTGCCGATTGTTTGCGGCACAGAAAGGATTTTCACATGAAACCAAATCCTACCCGTTCTGCCCTGGTGCTGATTGATATGGAAAACGGCTTTGTGGAGCCGAAGGGCGGTCATTGCATCCATTACGCCCGCTCTACGATCCCTGCCTGTGCCCAGGCTTTGAGCCTGGCGCGCAGTAAAGGGATCCCCATTTTCTTTGTCAAGCGCATTTATCGTCCGGATGGCAGCGATGTGGAACTCTCCCGCTATGCTGCCTGGAAAGCCGGCGGCCGTGCCTGCGGCCCTGCCAGTCAGGGTTTTAACAGCGCCCAGGCCCCTGCCGCTCTCCGTCCCCAACCGGGCGACTATACCATCATCAAGCCCCGCTGGAGCGCCTTCTTCCAGACTGAATTGGACCTCATCCTGCGCCGGCTGGACATCCGTACTGTCATCCTGGCCGGCACGACCACTCCAAACTGTATTCGCACCTCCTGTTATGACGCGATTGCCCTGGAGTACAACGCCGTGGTGCTGACGGAGTGCTGTTCCTCTCAGACGGAGGAAATTCAGCGTGTCAACTTGGCGGATATGCAGCGGATTGGCGCTATCCTCTTAGATAACCAGGCTTTTTCTGCCTATGACGAGTTCACCGTTCCAGATACCTCTGCTGCCATCCGCGCCGAAATGGAATCTGCAGACATCATTCCAGAGCCTTTTGAAACTTTCGGCAATTCTGTCGGTTGGGTCGACCGCTGGTGATCTTGCGCAAAACCGCATCCATCAAGCGGCATTTATGGGCCGCGGAAAAGCTATACCGTTTGCGGAGCTGCCAGCCTGGATCGTTTGGTCTGGCCGTATTTTTGCAGCAGCGCGTTCATCGCAGCGATCCGTCCCCCAATTCAGCCGCATGCCGCCCCTCCGATATCGGAGCGGAAAATCAGGTCTTTGCTGGCCCTGTAATTGTCTATGAAAATATATGGACGCGGAATATTGTCACCAATCCCCTCTGCTCCAGATGGCCGCTCCATGAAGCCGCGGCATCTTCGGACAGTTGCTCACAGCCGAAAATCCGGAGGGAAAAACCAGCATCAACGAATTTCGGGCGCTGCTCTTGAAAAAAATTATCCCACACATTTTTGGCTTATCCGGTTCCACTGTATGGGCTTTCGCGGGTATATACGGCCCGCCGAAAGTTGGAAATGACTCAATATATTTGCAGCTTACCATTGGTATTTGGGGAAATAAGGTTGACAAAGCCGGAATATTTGTTAAAATAAATAGAGTTCAAAAGGCGTACGCCTTTCATGGTTTGTGTACAAACCATGATGGTATACTGTGTGCGCCGGACAAAACAAAAATTTTGGAGGTTTGCAATGAAGAAGTTTCTTAGCATGCTGCTGGCACTCGTAATGCTCCTTGCATTGGCGGGCTGCGGCGGCAACAGCGATCCCGCTCCGGCACAGAACGAGGGCGGCAATGACGCTGAACAGGTTCAGAATGAAGAAGCTCCCAGCATGGAGGACGGCATCGGCGACTACCACATCGGCATTGTCACCGGCTCTGTTTCCCAGTCCGAGGATGACCGCCGCGGCGCCGAGGCTTTCCAGGCCAAGTACGGCGAGGATAAGGTCACCCTGGCCATCTATCCCGACAACTTCACTGAGGAACTGGAGACCACGATCCAGACCATCGTCAACATGTCCGATGATCCTCTGATGAAGGCCATCATCGTCAACCAGTCTGTTCCCGGCACCACTGAGGCTTTCCGTCAGATCAAGGAGCGCCGCCCCGACATCATCTGCATCGCCGGCGAGGCCCACGAGGATCTGCCGGAGATCGGTTCCGCTGCCGACCTGGTCTGCAACAACGACTTCGTCTCCCGCGGCTACCTCATCATCCGTACCGCCCACGAGCTGGGCGCCGATACCTTTGTCCATATCTCCTTCCCCCGCCACATGGCCTATGAGACCATGAGCCGCCGCGTGGCTGTCATGCAGGAGGCCTGCAAGGAATTCGGCATGAACTTTGTGCTGGAAACCGCTCCCGATCCCACCTCTGACGTGGGTATCCCCGGCGCTCAGGCCTATATCCTGGAGAACGTTCCCGCGTGGGTCGAGAAGTACGGCAAGAACGCCGCTTACTTCTGCACCAACGACGCCCACACCGAGCCCCTGCTGAAGCAGCTGGTCGAGTACGGCGGCTACTTCATCGAGGCCGACCTGCCCTCTCCTCTGATGGGCTATCCCGGCGCTCTGGGCCTGGATCTGACCGAGGAGGCCGGTGACTTCTCCGCTATCCTGGCCAAGGTCGAGTCCGCTCTGGTGGAAAAGGGCTGCGCCGACCGCTTTGGCACTTGGGCCTACTCCTATGGCTACACCCTGTCCGCCGGCCTTGCTGAGCACGCCAAGAACGTCATCAACGGCGTCAGTGAGATCACCGATATGGACGACGTCGCCGCCGCCCTGCAGGTCTATTCTCCCGAGGCGGAGTGGAACGGCTCCGGCTACACCAACGCCACCACCGGCGTCAAGAGCGACAACGTATTCCTCATCTATCAGGATACCTATATCATGGGCGATCCCGGTCACTACATGGGCAACGCCGAGGTGGAAGTGCCTGAGAAGTATTTCACCGTCAGCTAACGGAACACCAGTGTTTTTCACTGAACGGGGAGGAGGACCTGTCCTCCTCCCCGTTCTGATTAGAGGACTTCCCAGGGGCACCTGGCCTTTTCAGACGGCCCTGGGCGCAGTGAATAAATGAGATTAGGGTGGATGTATGACAACTAACACTAGCCCCTTGCTGCAAATGCAAAATATCAAAAAGGACTTCTTTGGAAACCAGGTCCTCACCGACATCAATTTCACGTTGGGCGAGGGCGAGGTTCTGGGCCTGTGCGGTGAGAACGGCGCGGGCAAGAGCACCCTGATGAAGATCCTCTTCGGCATGGACGTCATTCGGGAGACCGGAGGCTATGGCGGCGACGTCCTGATCAACGGTCAAAAGGTGGAGTTCAACACCCCCTTTGACGCGCTGAAGGCGGGCATCGGCATGGTACACCAGGAATTTTCCCTGATCCCCGGCTTCACCGCCACGGAAAATATCCTGTTGAACCGGGAGCCCCAGAAGAAGAACGTAGTTTCAGAGGTGTTCGGCGAACGGCTGAACACGCTGGATTATAAGGAGATGGACCGGCGCTCCGCTGAGGCCATCGAGAAAATGGGCGTGGAGATCGACTCGAAAATGGTCATCAGTGACATGCCTGTTGGTCACAAGCAGTTTACGGAGATCGCCCGTGAACTGAGCAAGGACCAGTTGAAGCTCCTCATTTTGGATGAGCCCACCGCCGTACTGACGGAGAAGGAGGCGGAGGCCCTGCTGTCCTCCATTCGGAATATGGCAGCCCAGGGCATCTCCGTGATCTTTATCACCCACCGCCTCCATGAGATCCTTGCCGTGTGCGACAAGGTGGTGGTCATGCGGGACGGCTATGTGGTCAAGGACGTTCCCGCCGCGGAGACCAGCGTGGAGGAGATCACCCGGTGGATGGTGGGCCGTGATGTGCAGAGCGCCGCCGTCTCGGCTGGAGAGGTTCGGAGCCACGAGGACGCCAAGACCATCCTGTCTATCAAGAACCTCTGGGTGGACATGCCCGGTGAGACGGTGCGAAACGTGAGCCTCGATGTGAAGGAAGGAGAGATCCTGGGCATCGGCGGTCTGGCGGGCCAGGGCAAGCTGGGGATCCCCAACGGCGTCATGGGCCTGTACGAGGCCGGCGGAAGAGTGGAGTTCGACGGGAAGGAGATCCCGCTGAACAACCCCCGGCGGTGTTTGGACAGCTCTCTGGCCTTTGTTTCAGAGGACCGGCGAGGCGTGGGCCTGCTTTTGGACGAGAGCCTGGAGTGGAACATCGCCTTCCCCGCCATGCAGATCCAGAACAAGTTTTTGAAAAATCTGTTGGGCGGCGTCATCAAATGGCGGGATGAAAGAGCCATCCACCAGGTGACCCAGAAGTATATCGACGAATTGCAGATCAAGTGCACAAGCTCCAAGCAGAAGGCAAAGGAGCTCTCCGGCGGCAACCAGCAGAAGGTGTGTCTGGCCAAGGCCTTTGCCCTGGAGCCGAAGTTTCTCTTTGTCTCTGAGCCTACCCGCGGCATCGACGTGGGCGCCAAAGCCCTGGTGCTGGACGCGCTGAAGCGGTTCAACCGGGACAGCGGCGTCACTGTGGTCATGATCTCCTCCGAGCTGGAGGAGCTGCGTCAGACCTGCGACCGGATCGCCATTGTCTCCGGCGGGCAGGTCGCCGGCATCCTGCCCGCAGCGGCATCCTCGGAGGAGTTCGGTATGCTGATGATCAGCAAGGTCGTGTAAGGGAGGTGGATCGTAATGAGTAATAAGAAAAAAGACTATAATCTGAACAGTCCGTCCAAATTCACTGATGAAATGAAGACGATTCCGCCTGCGCGCCGGCTTACGGCGCAGGAAAAGACGCAGATGTCCCCGCTGCAGGCAATGGTGGCCTCCTACGGTCTGCCCCGGCTCCTCATCACGGGCTTCCTGCTGGTGCTGTTTATTCTGACGCCCTTCGTGGACGTGGACCTGGTCACCCAGATCACCAATATCATCAACCGTTTCAGCTGGAACGCAGTGCTGGTGCTGGCCATGGTGCCCATGATCCACTCCGGCTGCGGGCTGAACTTCGGTCTGCCCCTGGCCATCATCTGCGGACTGCTGGGCAGTACGCTGTCCATCCAGTTCGGCTTCACCGGCCCCCTGAGCTTTGTGGCGGCGGTGGTCATCGCCACCCCCTTCGCGATCCTCCTGGGCGGCGGCTACGGGCTTCTGCTCAACCGCATCAAGGGCGGCGAGATGATGATCGCCACCTATGTGGGCTTTTCGGTCATGTCCTTCTTCTGCATGATGTGGCTGCTGCTGCCCTATTCCGCCCCCACGATGGTGTATGGCCTGTCGGCCAGCGGCCTGCGGCCTACCATCTCCCTGGACGGCTTTTACAACCAGGTGCTGGCCGGCTTCCTGGAGATAGACTTTGGTGAGATCGCAGGCAAGCTGGGCATCAGCCTGGGTGCGCTGGAGAAGCTGGTGATCCCCACCGGCTCCCTGCTGGTCTTTGTGCTGCTGGCTTTCCTGATGTGGGCATTCCTGCACACCAAGACCGGCACCGCCATGACGGCGGTGGGCTCCAATCCCACCTTTGCCCGGGCTGCCGGCATCAACGTGGACCGGACCCGGATGCTGTCCGTCATCATGTCCACCTGGCTGGGCGCCATAGGCATTCTGATCTACCAGCAGGGCTTCGGCTTCATCCAGCTGTATAATGCCCCCAATAACCTGACTATGCCGACTGTGGCCGCCATTCTCATCGGCGGCGCCTCGGTGAACAAGGCGTCCATCAGCAATGTCATCATCGGCACGATCCTCTTCCAGGGCATCGTGACCATGACGCCCACGGTGATGAACTCTGCGATTCACATGGACATGAGCGAGGTCATCCGGATCATTGTCTCCCAGGGCATGATCCTCTACGCGCTGACCAGAAAGGTGAAGGGATCCAAATGAAAAAGAAGAACATCCCTGCCGGCAAGAAGGCGCTTGAATTGGTGCGCGGCAATGCCGTGCCCATTATGTTTGTCATCATCTGCGCGATTTTCATTCCCATGGCGGGCTTCTCCCCCAGCTATCTGCTCAACGAGATCATCACCCGTATGGGCCGGAACCTGTTCCTGGTGCTCTGCCTGCTGTTCCCCATCATGGCGGGCATGGGATTGAACTTTGCCATGACCCTGGGGGCCATGGGCGCGGAAATCGCCGTCATCCTGGTGGCGGACTGGCAGATTTGGGGCATCCCCGGCGTGGTGCTGTCCATGATCCTGTCCATTCCCTTCTCCGCCCTGCTGGGCTTCATCTGCGGCACGCTTCAGAACATGGCCAAGGGCCGTGAGATGATCACCAGCTATATCATCAACTTCTTTATCAACGGCTGGTATCAGCTGATCGTGCTGTATATCATGGGTTCCATCATTCCCATCATCCACGCCAGCATCATGCTGCCCCGCGGCTACGGCATCCGAAACACAGTGAGCCTGCTGAACATGCGTCAGTGTCTGGATGACCTGCTGGCCGTCCGCATCGGCGGTGTGAAGATCCCCGTGTTCACCTTTATCCTGGTGGGCCTGATGTGCCTGTTCATCATCTGGTTCCGGCGGACCAAGCTGGGTCAGGACATGCGGGCCGTGGGCCAGGACATGGACGTGGCCCGTGACGCAGGCATCAACGTGGACCGGACCCGGATCATCTCGGTCGTCATGTCCACGGTGTGCGCCGGCTTCGGCATGGTCATCTATCTGCAGAACATCGGCAATCTGCCCACCTACACCGGACACTCCCAGATCGGCATGTTCTGCATCGCCGCGCTTCTGGTGGGCGGAGCGTCAGTGGAAAAGGCATCCATCGGCAACGCTTTCCTGGGCGTGATCCTGTTCCATCTGATGTTCATCGTAGCCCCCGGCGCGGGTGCGTTCATCACCGGCGACTCCATGGTGGGCGAGTATTTCCGTGTGTTCCTGTCCTACGGCGTCATCGCCCTTGCCCTCATCATGTATGAGGCCAAGAAGCGCATGGCCAAGAGCAAGGCAGGCCGGGAGCTGGCCGAGGCCCAGAAAGAAAAGGAGGCCGCGGAATGAAATCAAAACGAAGGATTGCTTTTTCACTCCTGCTGGTGCTGATCCTGGTGGGGATCGCCGCCTGCATGATGGTCATTGGCCGGGGCCACACCGTCTACTTTGACAACAAGACGCTGGAGGACTATAACGGCCAGGAGTACAAGGCCGCCCACAAGGTGGTGGTCACGGTCAAGGGCGAGGAAGTTGCCAAGCTGGGCAAACGCGAGCGCGGCATGGCCGTCTGGATCGGCCAGAACTTCAAAATGACCCTGGAGGTCACCCAGGAGAAGGGCGATGAGCCGGAGGTCCGGACGATCAGCCTGAAGCTGCCCTACAGCGTGGACGGCATCGTGGTAAACCTGCCTGCTCTTTTGGCCGGGCTGCCTGAGGACGCCTGGTTCTCTGAGTTTGTTCCCGTTGAGACGGAGAGCGTGGACGAAGAAGTTCCCGGCACCGGTGACGAGTTCGGGCTTGACGGCGGCCTGGGTCTTGAAGGCGACCTGGGCACCGGAGACATTCCGGTTGGCTAACCAGAGGACCGCCCCGCCGATGGCGGGGCGGTCCGTTTTTTGTATAAATGAAAACCACGGGCTAAGCCCGTGGTTCTAAAAAGGCTAAGCCTATGCGGAGAAAAATGAGAAGAAAAGAGACCAAAGAAAGCAACCAGGTTGAGTACAAGCACGAATATAGACATTGGAACTAAATGAAAAGAACCCAAGCAAGAAAAAGTCTCGGAGAGACGAAAAAGACTGCACCCCACCGCCGATAAAAATCGGCAGCAGGGCACAGATGCAGTAGAAATAAAATTCGAAAGCCTTTAGGCTTTGCCAGTAAAAGCCCCTTATAGGGGCGAGTGCAGGCCACCCGTTATACGGGTGGTCCTGACTCAGATTCACTTCAATGAAGGAGAAAGTGCAATATGGCTGTTTTATCGGGCTTGGAACCCAAAATGGTATTTGAGTACTTTGAAAAGCTTTGCTCGGTCCCCCATGGCAGCGGCAATACAAAGCAGATCAGCGATATGTGTGTGGAATTTGCCAAGGAACTGGGCCTTCCATGGCGGCAGGACGCGGTCAACAATGTGGTCATCTGGAAGGATGCCAGCCCCGGCTGCGAGGGCGCGGACCCCATCATCCTCCAGGGCCACATCGACATGGTGTGCGTCAAGACGGAGGACTGCGCCAAGGATATGGCGAAGGAGGGCCTGGACCTGGTCACCGACGGGACCTGGGTGTGGGCGGATAAGACCTCTCTGGGCGGAGATAACGGTATCGCCGTGGCGATGATCCTGGCCATCCTGGCTGACGACTCGCTGCCCCATCCGCCGCTGGAGGCGGTCTTTACCGTGGACGAGGAGGTAGGCATGGACGGGGCCTTTGCCCTGGACTGCTCCGACTTGAAGGGACGGAAGCTGGTCAACCTGGACTCGGAGGAGGAGGGCGTCTTTACCGTCTCTTGCGCCGGCGGCGTGCGGCTGGACTGCTTCCTGCCCGGCGAGCAGGTTCCGCTGCAAGGGGAGACCGGGTATACCGTCACTCTGGGAGGCCTGCTGGGCGGGCACTCCGGCGCGGAGATCGACAAGGGCCGGGCCTCCGCCAACCAGGTGATGGGCCGGGTGCTATACAGCGCCATGGAACGGATCGCGGGACTGCGGCTGGCGGGTATCCGGGGCGGCAGGTTCGACAACGTGATCTGCTCCGGCAATCAGGCCGTGGCTGCCGTGCCCGCGGAGCGGGCACGGGAGTTTGAGGCTTTCATCCGGGAATTCGACGGCGTGCTGAAAAATGAGTACGCGGGCTGTGATGATGGAATCACCCTGACCTGTAACCAGGCCGCTGTGGACAGCGCACTTTCCAAAGAGGCGACGGCGAATATCCTCCGTACGCTGCTGGCGGTCCCACAGGGGGTTCAGGCGATGAATGTGGATTTCCCCGGCCTGGTACAGACCTCCCTGAATCTGGGGGTGATGGACCTGAAAGAGGACGGGCTTCATTTCACCATCTCCGTCCGCTCCTGCATCGCCTCTCAGAAGGCGATGATCGTCCAGCGCCTGCGGGCCATCCTGGCACTGGGCGGCGGAACGCTGGCGGAGCGGGCCGACTATCCCGGCTGGCAGTACAACCGGAGTTCTGCCCTGCGGGAGGATATTCTAGCGGCATACCGGAGGGTGAGCGGCAAAGAGGGCAAGATCGAGGCTACCCACGGAGGGCTGGAGTGCGGCTTGTTTATAGAGAAACTGCCGGGACTGGACGCAGTGTCCCTGGGCCCGGAGATCCGCGATGTCCATTCCGTCCAGGAACGGCTGAACGCGGCTTCCGCCCAGCGGGTATATGCCGTGGTATGCGAGCTACTGAAACAGGAGGCGGCTGCGGGCGGTATTTGAAACGCGGCGATATATACCCGGATAAAAATGCGGTCAAGCCGTTGAACGCTCAAGGCGGTGAAGCCGTTGGTACGCGACGGCTTCCGGACAAAAATATACAAATTGACGCTAAGTGACGCACCAAAGCCCTGAGGCCGTAAGGCCCCAGGGCTTATCTTTATATGAATTCTTTCACTGTGCTCTGCTGTATAGATTCAGGTTCCTCTACTGGTGCCTCTATTTTGGAAGGTTCCGTTTCTGAGGCGACCGTTTCTGCAGGTGTTTCCTGCGGGGGTGGGTCTGCAGGCTGACCGCCTCTGCCACACGCCGATGCCATCAGAAGTATTGTGATTGCCAGCATGATCATGATATTCTTTTCATAACGCATCCTCCATTTCTCTATTGCTGTCTTGGTACCGGTAACACTGAGACCGCACTTTTTTATTTGTTCCGGAAATCCACAACAATTACACGATCTCACAGATCGGCGCGTCCGCCCGGAGGTAAGTCCGAACCAGGAACCGGATATTCTCCAATTCCGCACAGTCCATCTCGTTGACTACGCAGATGATGTCCAGCAGCTCCAGAGCGCACCTGCGTTCCAGCGCTTTGTAGTATAGAATGGCAGCCTTGTCTCCCTGAAGGATCCCCGGCTGATGGAGGCGTATGAAGCCCCCATACCGGCGGAGGCAGTGAAGAAGCTTCTGCTGCCCGGCGAGATCGTGGACCTTTCCAACGCTGCGGAGCAGTTGACCGGCTACCACCGGAAGACCATCCATGAAGTAAAAAACGGCTGAGGGACGGCGGCGGCGCGGAATTGGGCCTGCTGTACTGCTTGTGCTCCGCCCGTGCGCTGGCGTCCTATGAGGCCACCGCGCGGGCGGAGCATCTGAAAGGTTTAACGAACCACCAGAAAGTCAAAGCCGCGAGGACCAGGGCAAAAAAATAAAGCCGTTTGACAAAGCAGCTTTATTTCATATTTAAGCCAATGCGCCAACAAACATACAAATAATTGCGGGAATCAAGATTCCTACACACAGCCAGAAGTTGCGATCCAATTGTTCAAAGGGCTTAACACCGTCGAGATATTCGAATTTATGGTCAGAAAACCACCGGAAGCCAAATATGCAGCCAACAAACGCAAGAAGAAGTCCTAACCAAAACATGAGAATCACCTCAGATTTATTGTATGTCACGTGGAAAGTGTTGTCAAGGTGACGGAAATACCTGAAACATCGCTTGTTATAGGATTACAATAGATATTGGACAGATAAACAAAAAGAGATGAAGGATAGAGCCCCATCGGTTAAAGTTGAATTGCCAGACGCCAACTTGACGAGAGGAGGTCATATCCTTCATGAGCAAGCGTATAACACAGGATATGGCATATAGGCAATCATTGATGAAGTACGCTGAGAAATACGGCGTGAGCTGCACCAGCCGGCCACCCAGGATCTTTGTTTATAAAAGCCAACAATTCCCTGACCTGGCCCGCATTGCGGCGCGAATCAGCAGGCGGGCGCAGCGTGCCCACCTGCTTTTATCCTGTACGATTTTCGACGGGCACGTTCACCCCTCTTCTTTGTTATGATGTATCATTTTGGCCGTCTGTTTCTCGAACAGACTTCTTCTCTTTGCCCTCGGCCATCCGGCCGTTGAAAGTAGGTATGGGCTTCTGGCCGCAAAAAAGCGTTTGGCTGCCGCAAGCGGCAGCCAAACGCTCTTCTTGCCCCACCCTCGAGTGGGGCCTTCTTTGCAGCAATATACGCTCTGTGGCTGTGAGCCTCCCTGAAATGAACGATCATAGGGAGCTGTTGAGCGGGTCGCACCGGAAATAAGCGGCGCAGTTTTCCTGCGCCTGCCGGAGCGCCTCTTCCGCCGGACAGACGCGCAGGACCGCTTTTTGGATTTGGGACGCCAAGATGTTCTCCAATTGCAGCTCACTGAAGTTGCTGTAATAGACGCTGTTGCCCCGCCGTTCAGCGCTGGGAAAGCTTTTGCGGGCCGTGGACAGCCACGGATATATCTCATTGATGTCCCGGTTGCTGTATGCGGATCTGCAGGGCGACAGCCCTCCCAGCATAGTGAATACGGGAGCAACCAGGTCGGAATACAGCCAGGATAAAAATGCGTAGGCGGTTTTGGGATAAGCGCAGTCCCGGGTGATGCCCACCACGCCGCCGCCGAGCAGCGGTCTCCCCCCGGGGACGGGTGCATATCCCAGCTTTCCAGCAATGCTGGACATCTTGAGATTCAGAATATGCGACGCATAGTTGATGAACACCACCGTCATGGCAGCGGAGCCGTCCGCAAAACCCTCCAGCGCGTTTTTCCAGAAGTCATATACGGTCCTGTCGGAATACGTATAGGTCTCCTGGTAGTTTCGCAGCGCACGCAGAGCCTCCGGGGTATCGATGGTGATGCGGCCCTGACGGTCCAGCAAACTGCCGCCCTCCTCATACAGCCGCGGCATAAACTCACTGGGACTGACCGACACATTGCCCACGGCTACCGTGGAACCAAACTGTACGGGAGACGACGGATTGTGGCTGCGGGTAAAAAAGCTGGCGATCTGATTATACTCCGCGAAGGTCTTTGGGACATCCAACTCCTTTCGAACCATTTCATAGTACATCCGCTTATAAGTGGGATCTGTGAACAGGTCCCGCCGGTAAAACATCAGCTGTGTGCTGGGGTCATAGGGCACGCAATAGCGGACTCCCCGAGACAGCGTATAATTCTCGCCCAGCTCTGGGATCGTCTGCGCCAGAAGGCCATCCCAATCAAAGGGGAGCTGATCCAGCGGGCAAAAAATGCGTTCCGCCAGTTCGTCCATCCAGGCCACGTCTATCCGGATCATATCGTACCGGCTGTGGGCCGGAGTCTGCACCACATCGTATACATCCCGCAGGGATGGGAGCACCGTCATTTCCAGATGGATGCCGGTGCTTTTTTCCAGATAGGGAAGCAGATGAGATAGGGCGGTGGTGGAGGGCGACGCCACCGTCAGCATGCGGAGGCACTGCTCTGTCAACGCCGGGGCCGCGGCAGGCAGCCGAAAGCCGTTGTTTGAAAGGGAGAGCGCCGGCGGCAGCGGCGCTTTGCCCTCCAGACGATTCAGCAGCAGCTTCACGATCTTATGCGCCAGCCGCTTGTGATCCAATTCGTACACCAGAGCGGAGGGATCCGTCAGGGCGGTCCTGGAGGCTACCGTGATCATCGGCGGCAGGGGATGGTGGCTTGCATAAGCGCAGGCGGACCGCAGAGCGGCCTCCCGCTGCCGGTCTGTGCAGACAAGATAATCATATGCCGTGTCCGGGTCAAAAAATTCAAACGCCCGCAGCTCGACCTGATGGTTCGGGCAGTCCAACGCTGTCACGGTCGGGTCGTTTTTGGCATAGACCGATTGAAAGCCCTGGAGAAACAAGCCCGCGTCCGGTGACGCCGGGGGTTCTGTAAAGATGCCGATCCGCTTTGCGCCTCGTCCGTGAATATAACGGGCGATCTCCCTCCCCGCCCCTGCGGGGTCAAAGCCAGCGTACATCACATCCTCATAAGCCGGTCCGCTTCTCTGCAAAAAAACGATGGGGATATCCGCGGCTTCCTTGCGATAGTGGGCTACTGCGTCCGGCAGGCAGGAACTGCTGATGACCGCGCTGACCCGCGCCGTCAGCGCGTCCGCCAGCATCGCCGTCTCCGTCGTCTCCATAGAGCGTGTAGAATACAGCTGTACGGTGTAGCCTCTCTGAACGAACTCACTCTGGAACACCTCATACATGGCGGCATACTGCTGGTCTTCAATACCGGGCAGCAATACGGCGATGGCCCGATCCCGGCCACCCTGCCGCAGGCTCTGGGCCTTGCCGTTGACTTTATAGCCCAGTTTTTCCGCAGCCTGCCACACCAGCCGGATCTTTTCCACGCTGACATTTCCCCGGCCGTTGATCACATTGGAAACCGTTCCGTGGGAGACGCCAGCCTCCCGGGCAATATCCTTGATCGTAGGCATACGGAGGCCTCCTCTCTCATTCTATGGTATTATGATACAATGTTCCGTCCAACTTCGCAAGGAAAAAGCTCGCAAAGCGGAGCTGTGAAAATTGCATAAAGTTTGTGTAAAATAAATGTATGGTTTGCAAAAAGTTGAGTGGATATGGTTAATTTTACGAAAAATAAATTGACACGTTCCAAAAATGATGATACGGTAAGAACAAGAGGAGATCACATCCTCAATATTTTGCCTGATGAAAAGGAGATGTATCACATGAAGAAGTTCCTCAGCCTGGCTCTTGCACTCATGATGATTCTGTCCTTGGCCGCCTGCGGCGGCAAGGAGGAGCCCGCTCCCGAAAAAGAACCCGAGCAGACTGAACAGCCCAGCGAGGAGACCAAGACCGGCGGCAAGCTGGTGGTCTATTCCGCGCTGAACGAGGACAACACCATCGCCATCGCGGATCAGTTCAAAAAGGACACCGGCATTGAGATCGAATACATCTCTCTGGGCGGCGGCGATGCCGTAGCCCGCGTGCAGGCTGAGATGGGCAATCCCAAAGCCGACGTTTTGGTGGGCGGCTCCGTGGACCTGTACGGCTCCCTTGCGGAGGCCGGCGCCTTTGAGGCCTATGACTCTCCCAACAACGACGATCTGGACACCCGCTTTAACGATCCCAACCATTTCTGGCAGGGCTGGTACATGGGCGTGCTGAGCATCATCATCAATGAGGACCGCTTTGAAAAAGAGCTGGCCCCCAAGGGCGTCAAGATGCCCGAGACATGGGACGACCTGCTGGATCCCAACTACAAGAATGTCTTTGTGTGGGCCAATCCCACCACAGCCGGTGGCGCTTACATCGCCACTGCCTGTCAGATCTTCCGCCTGGGTGAGGATGCCGCCTGGGACTACCTGAAGGAGCTGGACAAAAACGTCCACCACTACTATAAGGGTGCCGGCGATGTCATCAGCCCGGTCGCCACGGGTGAGTTCATCGCTTCCATCGCCTGGGGTCATGACAGCTTCAAAACCCAGAAGGAGGGCTATCCCCTGAAGCTCATCATCCCCAAGCAGACCGCTTATGAGATCGGCGGCTCCGCCATCGTCAAGGGCGGCCCCAACACAGAAAACGCCAAGGTGTTCATCGACTGGCTGCTGACGAAGGAAGCCCAGGAGCTGAGCGTCGCCACCTCTTACCGGTATCCCGTCCGCGATGATGTGGCCGCCCCCGAGGGCCTGCCCGCTCTGAACGAGGTGGACCTGGTGGACTATGACCGTGACCAGGCCGCTTCCATGAAAGAAGCCGTTCTTGAGAAGTTTGACGCTGAGATCACTTCAAACCGCGCCTGATATCCCCGACCACTTCTATTTTTACAAGAAGGCGCCTGCCTGCTGTACAGGCAGGCGCCTTCTTCCTCAATCACCTGATTACCTGCGGAAGGAGTGAAGCCCATGGCTGCCGGAACCTCTGTCCGGGAATCTCTGAAAGAGATGAAGCGGCTGAAGAACGAGCCGCTGCTCCTGCTGGCCATTATCGTTATCATCTTATTTGTCGGTTTCTTTGTCGTCTATCCTGTGATCAAAGTCATCCTTTTCCCCGGCGCGGAAGATTATATGCAGCTCTTCCACAAGGCCCGCTGGTTCAAGGCTGTGAAAAACAGCCTGTTTATGACCTTGATCTCCACTATCTCCTGCACAGCGGTGGCATTTCTGTTCGCCTATGTCATCGCCCGTCTGGATGTTCCCTGCAAAAAGCTGTTTCGCTTTGTGACCCTGCTCCCCATCGTTTCCCCGCCCTTTATCGTGGCGCTCAGCTATATCCTGCTCTTTGGCGTTCAGGGCATCGTCACCAAGCAGCTTTTGGGACTTCAGGTGGATATCTACGGCCGTCTCGGTCTTTGGATCGTGCAGACCGTCACCTTCTTTCCCTATGCCTACTCCGTCATTTATGGCGTGATCCGCTCCATCTCCACCAACCTGGAGTATGCGGCTTACAATATGGGCGCTACCCGCTGGCAGGTGTTCCGGGACGTGTTTTGGCCGCTGTGCCGCCCCGGCGTGGCCGGCGGCGCGCTGGTGGCGGCCATCAATGTGCTGACCGACTTCGGCAACCCGCAGATGATCGGCGGCGATCTGGCCCTGCTCCCCACAGAGGCGTATATGCAGATCTCCGGCTGGTACGATATGAAAACCGCTTCCGTGCTGGCGGTGGCGCTACTGATCCCCGCCGTGGTGCTGTTTTTGGTACAGCGGTTCTGGGTCGGCCGGCGCTCCTATGTCACCATCACCGGCAAGGAGATCTCCTTGAATCCCTTCCCGGTCCCCAAGTGGGTCAAGTGGACGCTGTTCGGCCTTACAATGTTCATTTCCCTGTTTATCCTGCTGGTCTACGGCACGCTCTGCTACGGTGCCTTCACCAAGGCCTGGGGATATGACTGGACGCTGACCATGGAAAATATCCAGTACGTGTTCCAGAAGGGCCATCAGATCTGGAACTCGATCCGCTATGCCTTCTGTGCCTCCCTGGGCGCCGCGTTTTTGGCCATGGTGCTGGCGTACATCGTACAAAAAAAGCAGGTCGGTGTCAACAAGCTGTTGGACTTCCTTGGCATCCTGCCAGGAGCCATTCCCGGTATGTTCCTGGGCATCGGCTTCGTCATGGCGTTCAACACGCCTCCGCTGGAGCTGACGGGCACCTCCATCATCATGATCCTGGCACTGTTATTCTGGAACATCCCCACCTGTTACAGCTCCGCCACGGCTGGCCTGCAGCAGATCGGCGCCTCCGTGGAGGACGCGGCTTTGAACCTAGGTGCCAACAGCTTCCGATCTTTCAAGGATGTGATCATCCCGCTACTGAAGGCCCCCTTTATGTCCAGCTTCGTGTTGTCGTTCCTGCGGTCCGTCACCTGCTTGAGCGTTGTGATCTTCCTGTACGCGCCGGCCACCACAGTGGGAACAGTTTCCGTTATGGTGCTGGTCCAGAGCGGCCAGTGGGGCGAGGCCGCGGCCTTTACCCTTGTATTGATCACTATTGCGTTCACAGTCTTGAAATTGGCCCAGTGGATCCTCGGCAAGCAGGGCATTGAGTTGGAATTGTAAGGAGGCGCAGAGCATCATGGCTTATATCGAATTTAAAAATGTTGTCAAACGGTTCGGTGATTTCACCGCGCTGGACCATGTGTCGCTGGAGATTCCCAAGGGCGCCTTTGTGACGCTGCTGGGACCTTCCGGCTGCGGCAAAACAACTTTGATGCGCCAGCTGGCCGGTTTCTCCGAGCCGGAGGAGGGAGATGTGCTGGTGGACGGCAAGCGGATGAATGGTCTGCCGCCCTTCAAGCGCAACACGCCCCTGGTCTTTCAGGAATATGCCCTGTTCCCACACATGACCGTCTATGAAAACATCTCTTACGGTTTGAAATTGGTCAAAGCCCCCAAAGGGGAGATCGACCGCCGCGTGTCGGAAATGCTGGAGATGTTCAATCTGGTGGGGCTGGAAAAGCGCTTTCCCCGTGAGATGTCCGGCGGTCAGCAGCAGCGGGTCGCTTTCGCCCGGGCGCTGGTAATGGGCCAAGAGATCCTGCTTCTGGACGAGCCTCTTTCCAATCTGGACGCCAAGCTGCGGGTAGATGTCCGCACAGAGCTTCGGCAGATCCAGCGCAAGCTGGGGATTACCGCCATCTACGTCACCCATGATCAGGACGAGGCGCTCTCCATGTCCGATATCATCGCGGTTATGCGGCAGGGGCGGATCGAACAGATCGGCACGCCCTGGGAGATCTATTTCCGGCCCGCCAACCGCTTTGTGGCGGACTTCGTGGGTACCGTTAATTTCCTGGACGCAAACGTTCTGGCGACCGACGAACATGTGCTGACAGTCTCCCACTGCGGCATGGAACTGCGTGTACCGACAGAGGTTTCCGCCTCCGCCGGTGAGGAGATCACCCTGGTCGTTCGCCCCGAGTGTATCCACCTGGCAGCTGAGAACGAGACACTTCCCGAAGGCGCAGTGCTGAACGGTACCATCGAAAACTACAGCTTCCTTGGCCGCATGATCCGCTACTGGGTCCGTGTCTGTGAGGAAACATTTATCATTGATGACGCAAACGTGGATTTGTCCGGTGCCCGTTCCGGTGATGTGAAACTGTGTCTGGACACGCATAAGCTCCACATTCTAAAGGACGGTGGCGCCCATGCTGACTGTTGATTTTATCAATGTCGGTTACGGCGACGCGATCCTGACCCGGGATCTGGACGCAGATTTTTCCATGCTTGTGGACTGCGGTGATGTGACCACCGGAAATCCCGGGCCGGAGTCCGCGCGGATCACAGCGGCGGATTTCCTGGAGCAAGCAGGGATTCAGCGCCTGGATCTTCTGGTACTGACGCATCTTCACCGTGACCACAGCGGCGGATTGACAGAGCTGCTGAAAAAGGTCCATGTCCGGGAATTCTGGACCAACTACCTGCCCCCCCGCACAGATTGGGGCAAAACGGTCCGCGTCCCCTCTGATTTTTCCGCCGGAGCGCGCTGCCTCTTGGAGTCTATGAATATCTACCTGAATGCCCTGTGCAGCATGGAGCAGTCCGGAACGAGGATTCAGCTGAAAAGCGTTAGGAATGAGATGTGCGGATTGAGCCATGCTTTGCGGGCAGAGATTTATCTGGAAGATCCCACGCTGCATCAGCGTCAGGCCGAAATCTGGCGGAATGTTCTGGAGGGCTGCGCCGATAACGCGGAGCTGGATGAGCTGGACCGCTTTATCAACAATACAAGCATCCGTCTGCGGCTCTTCTATGGTGAAAAGACCATCGAATTGCCGGGAGACGTATATGCCGACTGTTGGGAACAGCATCAGATATCCCCCTGCACCATCGTCAAATTACCGCACCATGGCCACCGGGATTCCGTCACGCCCCGGCTGCTGGATATGCTGGCTCCCAAGCATGTCGTCATCTCCGTCTCCAACACCCGTACAGACGATTGCCCCGCCGCGTCCGTCCTGGACACTGTACAGAAGCGGAACTGCCATCTGTACATCACAGATGCGGTGGAGCGTCCGAATTTTGTGGAATGCCGGCATCGCGCCGTGCATTTCTCCATCGATTCAGCTGGACAAATTGAACCTCCATGTGCTGCCCATTGACAGGAATCAGTTCCTATCATAGTGTTCAGAACCGGCAGCACGCAGTCATGATATGTGTGAATTTGTCATTGCACCTGGGCACCGCGGGCTACAGCTGACAGATAAAGGGATAAAACTATGCAGCCTCCTATTATAATAGAGTCAAAAAATCAAGAGGCCGGAACAGCATCCGGCCTCCTGATTTTGCGTTTATCCTTTAAAATTAGAAAAATCGAACGCCGCAAAGTAGTCCCCTGCCTGGACCTGGTTTCATGCCCGCATTGCCGGAGCAGCCACTGAATATGGAATTGACGGCCGATCACAGCTCAGAAAGCTGCGGGGTGCGGCCCTCTGAGACGTAAAAATGTGCAAATGTGTTGGCAAATTCCACACGCTCCAGGTCCGGAAAGTCCATGACCGCGGCAAAACAGGAGGCCGCGTTAAAATGGTCTCCCGCACCGGTGGAGATGCGGGGATGGGCCACAAAATCCGTGGGAAGGCGGACAGTCCCCCGCGGAGTGACCAGGGCAGTATCGCGGATCGTGTGGACGATGACCTCGTCGACGGCGTATGTGTCGCGCAGCGCCGACGCAATGGCGGCAGGATCTGTGATATCCGGGGAAAGCAGTTGGCGGGCAGCTGCCAGGGCTTCATTTTCATTCAGGCTGAGGATCCCCGTCCGAAGCGTGGAAAACGCACCGATCAGCCGGAGGACCGCATCCAGCTCCCCTGCCGAACGGCGGGATACATCGCAGAGGTCGAAAAAGGCAAATCGTGTTTTGTCCGGAGACGCCGCACGCACCACCTCCAGGACTTTTTCCCAAAGCCTGTGGGCGAAAGACAGCTCGCTCCAATTCAGCAGCGCGATCAGATCAGCGTCCTGAAATAAACCGGGAGCCTGGCCGTCAGTTGCCTGCAAAACAATTTCCCATGGGTCCCCCGGCAGCTCGCAGTCCGCGGAGAGCAGAACTTTTCCATCGTTGAACTCCATACAGGTGGACTGCCCCGGCGGGGCAAAGGGATACAGTTTACATGGCATGGAGGCAAAGAGCGGGTCTGGCGCGCCGGGGTCGCCCAGCATGCCGATGCAGGATACATCCAATCCCATTTGTCCAGCGGCCCGGGACAAAAAGGGCAGGTTGCCGCCCAGCTGCCGCCCCTGGGAGCGCAGCTCCACGGAACAGCTCTTTTCCGCCTTCGCGGCAAGATATTCCCCAAACTCCCGAATGGTCTCAAAGGGCTGCGGGGGGATATTCGGCGCCGGGGCCTGACGGAGCGGCCGCACGATGGTGTCGGCAAATCCGTCAAATCCCACGGTCAGGCGCTTTTGGCCGATCTCGCCTGCCCGCTCCCGCAGCCGCTCCCGCCAGCTCACAGCTTGGCCGCGGCCGCTTCATCGGCCACGACATAGCAGTTTGGATGCTTTTGCAGTACAGAAGCCGGGACCCGGTTGCTGACCTCTCCGCACAGCGCCCGGCGAAGGATCTCCGCCTTATGGGAGCCGTTGGCGATCAAAATGACCGTTTTGGCCGCCATGATCTGGCGGATCCCCTGTGAAATCCCGTATTCCGGGTGGAACTTTTCTCCGAAGTACTTGTGCATGACCTGCTTGGTGGTCTCGGAGAGCGGGATGATGTGGGCGTTCAGGTCCAGATCCACACCGTCCTCGTTAAAACCCAGATGTCCGTTCATGCCGATCCCCAGCACCGATACGGTCAAGGGGCCGTACTGCGCGATATAGCTGTCCAGAGCGGCCCGCTCCGCCTCGATATCAGCGGCGGCGCCGTCGATCAGATGGACGCCGGCGAAACGCTTTTGCAGGCGGCCCAGCAGCTCCGTGCGGTTGAACCGTCCGCAGGAGCCCTCGTCCAGGCCGGACAGCCCGACCCACTCGTCCAACGAGACATAGTGAGCACCGGAGATATCCACCTTTCCCGCATTCACCAGGTCGGCGAAGGCGTGTACCATGCCCAGCGGCGTATCGCCGCCCGGGAAGCTCACCAGGCCCGTCGGATCGGCCTGGATACACGCCGCCGCAAGTTCAGCCGCCCTGCGGCTCATTTCCTCATAATCTTTACAGACGATCAGGTTCAAGGGATTCCCTCCTCAGTCGATCATATGGATCTCTCTCAAATAGTTCAGATTCCGCTTGGCGGAGGCAAATGCCTGGGCTGTGGTTGCCCGGGGCATGTCGGATTCCACCACGGCGATGCCGGAGAAGCCGATGTCATCCAGGACCTGCCTGACCTGGGTGAAATCGATGATGCCGTCGGGCAGATCGCACATGACATTGATGTCAAAAGCGGTGTCCGAATCGATGTGCTCCTCCATAACCTTTCGATACACAGCGCCGTCCACCTGCTTGAAGTGCAGATACGCGATGCGGCCGGCAAAGCGGCGCATGAAATCCGGAGCAGAGGGATCGCCCTGCCGTCCGTTTCCATTGTCGTAGGCATGGTGGCCGGTATCAAAGCACAGATCCAGGCCGGTGAAATCCAGCAGGCGGATGATCTCGCTCTCGTACTCGATCATGGTTTTGATGTGGGGGTGATAGACGACTTCGATCCCGAATTCCTGCCGGGTGTATTCGCCCATCTCCCGGATCTTTGTCAAAAAGGCGGTCCATTCCGCCGCGGACAGCGTCTGCTTTTTCTCGCTGTACAGGCCCACGTCGGATTCATCCATGGTGACCAGGTATTTCACTCCCAGACTGGTCAGACGCTTGCAGAGCGCCTGGACGCGGGGGCGGAAATCGGCGAAGGAGGCGCCCTGGTCAAAGGCGTAGCAGGCTGTGCCGGCGCAGACCTCCAGCCCCCGGCGGGCCAGCTCCTCCCGCAGGCGGCCTTCGTCCGTGGGAAGATAGCCGTCCGGCCCCAGCTCCAGGGCCTGATAGCCAGCCTCGGCCGCCTGGTCCAAAAACACCTCCCAGGGGGTCCCGGAGGGCGTGCCGTCGGCATACCATACGCCCCAGGAACAGGGGGCGGTGGCGATCTTGATGCGGCTCACTTCGCTTCCTCCTTCTGACGGGCCATCACCCGGATGATCTCCTGGAACAGCTCCAGGTCAGCCACGGCGTCCTCCAGATTGGTCTTGGGCTGCTCGCCGGTTTGGATGCACTGGGCAAAGAGCTTGAGCTCTGTGTGGAAGGCATCGCGGAAATCCGGACCGTAGGTGGTGGTGCGGGTGTCGGTACCGGTGGATTCCGTCACCTGCACGAAGGCGGGCTGATAGCGCAGATAGGGGGTCTCATATTTGACCAGCACCTTTCGCGTTTTCTGGAACACCTCAATCGCGGCGTCAAACTGCACGATATCCTGATTGTTCACCAGCTCATAGGTGCCCAGGAAGCCGCCGGCAAATTCCATAACAATGACGACGTGCTGCCCATCGGCAGCCGTGGTGACGGAGTGGATCTTGGTGGGAACGCCGAACAGCTCCCGCACCGCCGCGAAGGAGTGGCAGCCCAGACCCGTCATCATCTGATAGGTGGTCCGCATCTCATCGGTGGCATCGGCGCCGATGGCGCGGTCCAGATGGGCGCGGCGGCGCTCACGGCCCTCCTGGATGACCTCGGCAGGCACATCCTTGGGATAGAATACCGGGCGCGTCTGACCGATGAAAAAGGGCGCTTCCAGAATGATATCCCGGAAACGGAGGTATTCCGTCTTCATGGGGGTCTCCGTCAGGATCTCCTTGGCCTTGAGATAGGGTCCGGCATAGCGCCGCATGTAGCCCACCATCACGATCTGCTGGGGATAGTTCTTTTTCAGCTCGATCAGTTCACGCAGCTCCTCCAGGCAGAGGGTGACGGGCTTTTCCACAAAAACGTGCTTGCCGGCCCGCAGGGCGCGGGCGGCATACTCCCCATGATACTGGTCGGGAGAGAGGATCATCACCGCGTCGATGTCCGCCTGGTCGATCAGGTCCACCGCGCTGGCATACGCCTGGGGGATGTGATACTTGTTCTGGATATAGGCCACCAGGGATGGGGCCACGTCGGAGACAGCGGTCACTGTATAGGTGTCGCAGAGGTCCTGCAGGATGGGGAGGTGCATACACTGGGAGACCTCACCCAAACCGATGATGCCAATTTTGATCATAATTATGAAACTCCTTTCGTGCTTTTGGATACGATCAGGCGGCGGATATCCGACCAGGCGGCAAAGCTTGTGAAAAAACTGCTCATTCCAAAGGGGATCAGCAGCACCAGAGGCAGGGACAGCGGGAAAAACCACAGGCCCGACGCCAGCAGAACCGCTTCCGTCAGGAAGGCGGGAAGGCTGTGGTGCAGACAGCCGAAGGCCAGCGCGGCGGCGTTGCGGACGGCGGCGGCAGCCGGGACGTCGATGGTGACCAGCATGGGCCACAGATAGCTGAAGAACAGCCCTCCGGCCACCAGGACCGCGCAGACCGCTCCTGTCAGCGGAATGCTGGCATGCACGGCGTCCGTGGACAGCGCCGCAAGGCACAGCCCCAGCCAAAACAGCTCCGCCAGACCAGCGGCGGTGCTGCGGGGAAGATCCTGCCGGAACGCCCGGAAGAAATCGGGCCACACGTCATTGGGAACGTCCCGCACCATGTTCATGGTGCAGCGCGACAAGGCGGCCCGGGCGGCGCCGAAGGTCACCAGCGGCAGCGCGCAGACCAGAAACAGCAGATTGACCTTGATGATCTGCCAGAATTCCCGCACCAGGATCTCCAGCAGCAGGGCCAGCCCGCGCTTCGGCGGCGCATCCTTGTCGATCCCGGGCCCTTCTTTTAGATAGCTTGGCTGAAACAGTGTCATCCGGCGCCATTCCTTTCTCAGTTGAGGATCGCCTGCTGGGACTCCTGGTCAAACAGGTGCATCTTTTTGCAGTCTACCGCCAGCCGCAGAAGGCTGCCGGCCGGTGCGTGGATGTGGGAGGGCGCACGGACATTCAGCTGTGTGCCGGCGCATACGCCGTGGAAATAGGTGTCGGCGCCCATCAGCTCGGCGATATCGACCTGCATCTCCACGATGCAGTCTCCATCGGCCAGAAGCGCGCCCTCGGCGTGGAAGTCCTCCGGGCGGATGCCGAGGGTCACATTCTTGCCGTCATAACCCTCCAGCGCCGCCTGTTTTTCCGGGGAGACCGGCAGCTCATAGGGCCCTAGCGCCACGACGTATTTCCCATCCCGCAGGCGGACCTGAGCGTCCATGAAGTTCATCTGGGGAGAGCCGATGAAGCCGGCCACAAACAGGTTGCAGGGGGCGTCATACAGGTTCTGGGGGGTATCCACCTGCTGGATGACGCCCTCTTTCATGACCACGATGCGGTCGCCCATGGTCATGGCCTCCGTCTGGTCATGAGTGACATAGACAAAGGTGGTCTGAAGGCGTTTATGGAGCTTGGTGATCTCCGTGCGCATCTGCGTCCGCAGCTTGGCGTCCAGGTTGGACAGCGGCTCATCCAGCAAAAAGACCTTGGGGTCCCGCACCATGGCGCGGCCCAGGGCCACGCGCTGGCGCTGGCCGCCGGAAAGCGCCCGGGGCTTGCGGTTGAGCAGGTGCTCGATATCCAGGATACGGGCGGCCTCATGGACCTTCTGGTCAATAAGGGCCTTGTCTGTTTTCCGCAGCTTCAGCGCGAAGGCCATGTTTTTGTAGACCGTCATATGCGGATACAGGGCGTAGTTCTGGAACACCATGGCGATGTCCCGCTCCTTGGGGACCACCTCGTTCACCAGCCGGTCGCCGATGTACAGCTCGCCGCCGGATACCTCCTCCAAACCGGCGATCATGCGCAGAGTCGTGGATTTTCCGCAGCCGGAGGGACCGACCAGTACGATGAATTCCCGGTCCTGGATCTCCAGATTCAGGTCCTCGATCACCTTGACGCCGCCGGGATAGACCTTTTGAATATGTTTCAAAGTAATACTTGCCATTGGTACGCTTCCTTTCTTATTCCTTGACCGAACCGGCGGTCAGGCTGGACACCACCTGCTCCTGGAACACCGCGAATACGATGATGGAGGGGATCACGGCAATGGTGACCGCGGCAAACATGGCGGGATAGTCAAAGCTGAATTGAGCGGTGAAATAAGACAGCGACAGCGGGAGCGTGCGTGCGTCCTGGCCGCTGGTCAGCACCAGGGCAAAGGTGAACTCGTTCCAGGACTGCAAAAACGCCAGCACGGCCGCGGAGGTGAGCCCGCCCTTGGCGCAGGGCAGCATGATCTGGAAAAAGGTGCGGACAAACCCGGCGCCGTCCACATAGGCGGCCTCCTCCAGCGCCCGCGGGATAGACAGGAAGGTCCCCCGCAGGATCAGCAGGCTCATGGGCAGGTTCAGGGCTGTGTAGACCAGGATCAGGCCCGTCTTGGTGTCGTAAAGTCCCAGCGCCTGGATGACGCTGTACACCGGATGCAGCAGGGCCGTCATGGGGATGACCATGGCCAGC
This sequence comes from uncultured Dysosmobacter sp., assembly GCF_947631635.1. GTDB lineage: Bacteria > Bacillota > Clostridia > Oscillospirales > Oscillospiraceae > Oscillibacter. Next base: position 12,017 of record NZ_CANRMB010000001.1, on the reverse strand, counting down.
GACAGGATGAAGTACAGCACGTCCCGCCCGCGGAAGCGGCAGCGGGCAAACACATAGGCCGCCATGGCCAAAAACAGCACATTCAGCACGGTGGAGACCGTGGTGATGATGATGCTGTGTCCAAAATAATTGAGGATGGGAGAAATGGTCAGGGCGTTGCGGTAGCCGGTGAGGCTGGGGGTCTTGGGCAGCGCCACGCCGTTGGAGAGGATCTCCGCGTTGGTCTTGAAGGAGGACATGATGACCCAGATGATGGGGAACAGCGCCACAAAGACGCACAGGGCCAGGAACAGATATTTCAGCACGCACAGCACGCGCTCTTTGGTCGTCATTTGCATATGGCTCATATACTGTCCCTCCCTTTAATAATCTTCGTCATTGACCTTCAGGGCTTTGTTGATGACGGTCATGGCGACAACGCCGATGACCACGATGAACACACCGATGGTATTGGCGTAGCCGTAGTTGTTCTCCCCTTTATACACGCCGTACAGCAGCAGCGGCAGGTTGGTGGTGGTTTTGCCGGGGCCGCCGTTGGTGGTGATGTAGATCAGGTCGAACATCTGCAGCATGTATGTGGCGGCCATAACCATGGTGGTGCCGATGATCTTTTTCAGCAGCGGCAGCACCACGAAAAGGTCTGTCTGGAAGGGCGTCGCGCCGTCCACCTTTGCGGCCTCCAGCACGGATTCGTCGATGGAGAGGGCCTGGGCCAGCACCAGCGTGGTGGTGTAGCCGGCGAACAGGACCCAGATCAGCGTGACGGAGGGAAATGCGGTGGAGGAGTCCATCAGCCAGTTGTGGGTGAGGTGCTCCAGTCCCACGGCCTTGAGAACGGAGTTGATAATGCCGAACTGGGGATTGAAAATATTCAGGAAGATCATGCCGATCGCGGCGTTGGAGATGATGTTGGGGATCATATAGGCCGTGCGGACAAACTTCCAGCCTTTGGGCTTTTTATAGAGGATCAGGGCGATGAAGGTGCCCAGCGCCACATGGGCGATGCACTGGATGAAGATCCAGATCACGGTGTTGAACAGGGCCTTGGCGAAATCCGGATCGTGAAACAGACGGACATAGTTGTCAAAACCGATAAATGTCATTCCCTGCCCGGTCAGGCGGTAATCAAACAGCGATGTGACAAATACCATGACCAGAGGCACTGCGTAGATCAGCAGAAAGAGGATGACAGCCGGAAGTAAAAATATGGGGATCCATCCTTTTTTGATTTTCAAGGCGGTCACATTCCTTTCCGATGCGGCAGCGGCATCGTTGGTGGGAAAGGGACTGTCGAAGCGGCTCCGACAGTCCCTTTTTCAATAGCGGGTCCGAAATATTCAGTTTTTGGCGGCAGCGTCGGTCAGCGCCTGGCAGAAAGCGGCGGCGTCCAGCTCACCGGAGGCCAGACGGGGCAGCTCCTGGCTGACCACGTCCAGCAGGTTGGAGTACATGGTGGCCTGCATGTTGTCGGAGCGGACAGTGGCCTCGGAAGCCTGGCTCAGGAATTCCACCAGCAGCGGATAGGTGGCGGCGGCATCGGCGCTGATCTCCACGGAGCTGGAGGCGGGCACCATGCCCTGCATCTCCAGGCCAAGCTGCTGGGCGTGGGCAGAGGTGAAGAATTTCACCATGGCGATGGCGGCTTCCTCCAGCTTGGGATCATCCTGCTTGGTGACAAAGTACCCCTGGATGGGCGCGTCATACACAAAGTTGTCGGGATAGATGGCGGAGCCGACCTTGTCGGCGAAATCCGCGGTGGTCTTGGAGGTATCAGAGAAATCACCGATCATCCAGGGACCATTGGCGATCATAGCGGCCTGGCCGGAGAGGAAGTTGTTGGCCGCGTGCTCATACTTGCCGCCGATGGCATCCAGCGTGGTGTAATCCTGAAGCATCTTTTGGACCTTCTCCACAGCCGCGACCATCTCGTCGAAGTTGTAGTCATCGGGGTTCATGGTCTGCATGAAGGCAAGGCCGTTTTCGCTGGCGGTCGCCACCATAGCGCCCCACCAGAGCTGGGTGACCCAGGCGGAGTCAGCGGTATCCAGCGCCAGCGGCGTGATGCCGGCGGCCTTCAGGGTCTCGCACTGCTGGAAGAATTCATCCCAGGTCTTGGCGGGAGCCTCAATACCGGCCTGGGCGAAGAGGTCCTTGTTGTAGAAGTAACCCACCACGGAGCCCTCCACGGAGGAGGCGTAGATCTTGCCGTCGCGGCTGTTGGTGGTCAGCGCGGCGTCGGAATACAGCGCCTTCCACTCAGGATCAGCGTTGACGATGTCCGTCAGGTCCACCACCAGGTCCTTGGCCAGAGCCAGGTCCAGCAGGTTGTAGCCAGCGCCGTACACCACGGGGGGCAGGTCGCCGGTGCCGAGCTGCACCTTGATCTTGTCCACATAGTTGGCGTCGCCGGGGATCTCCTCCAGCTTGATCTGATATTTGCCGGCGTATTCCTCGTTGAACTCCTTCACCAGCTGCGCCACCACAGGGGCCGCAGTGTTCACGCCGCACTGGAAGGTGGGGTAGTTGATGGTGATGACACCGTCATCAGATGTACCGGCGGCAGGCTCCTCGGTCTTTTTGCCGCCGCACCCGGTGAGCAGGCCCAGGCACATCACACCGAGCAGCAGGATCGCAAGCGCTCTTCTTTTCATGGGGAATATCCTCCTCTTTATTTTGGGGAACCGGCCGCTGCGGACAGCTCCCCTGTTGGTGATTTCCATTATAAATTTGCTCTTTCTTTCAGGCAATTGAACATTTTGATGTGAAATGGGATTATTTCACTCTCTTTGGCAGCATGGAAAACCTCGCCGATAAAAAACAGACTTTTTTTGCACTGTTACTGGGGCGGTTTTGACTTTTTGGAAAAAAAAGGCGGGAAATGGAGTGCGGAAGTATTTCCTTATCAGCATAAACATGATAAAGTGGAGCCAGTAAGGAGGGATCGGTGTGAAGAGAAAAAAGCTGTCTCTGACCGCATGCGCGCTGTGCCTCTGCTGCATGCTGATCCTTTTTCCGGTCATATGCTCCATCGTTTATTTCAGCACCGCGGTGGCCGACCGTATGGAACGCAACGCGCAGGAAACGGTATCCTTTTATTTGGAGCAGATCGCGGGAGACACCTCGGCAACTCTTTCCACACTGCGAAACTGCATCTATTATCTCATGAGCGACAGCAGTGCGCAAAGCCTCATGCGGGACCCCGTCAACACGCCGTCCAGCCAGCGCCTGGCAGTGGAAGAGGGACTGAACCGGGCCTTCTTCGTGGGCAGCCAATTGGAGCAGAGCACTGTGACGGGGCTTTATCTGATCAGCGACGCATGCTACTTCCCCATTCTGCGGAGCGGGATCTATGCAGGGACGGCTGCCCGGGTCATGCGGGTCTATGAGACGCTTGGAGATAAAAACTCCGCCAGAGACCTGTACAAGCTCCCCGAATATCCGGATTACTGCTACATGATCGTCGACTATTTTGATCTGGACAACATGGCGCCGCTTGGAAAGATCATCATTGAACTGCAGGTGGACGGCCTGGCGGACACCGCCGCTTTAAATACCATTTACCAGCAGGCAGCGGTGCTGCTCACCACGGCCGGCCAGCCGCTCAGTGAGACAGAGGATCTGTTTGCGCAGGCCATTGGGGCGGGAAGCGGCTATCTGAAGCTCGGAAACCGGCGTTATTATCACGCAAGGCAGGCGCTGCTGCCCACCCACGCCGCCATAGACATCTTTATTCCTCACAGTGAGATCGTTGAGACCAGCCGCGAGACCATGAAGGTGTATATATTCTTCTCCATGGTCGTCCTGGCATTGACCCTGGCACTGGGAGTCGCTGCCATCTACCTGTTTTACAAGCCGCTGCGGCAGATGCTGCAAAAGCTGGACCGCCTGGCCACAGGAGACCTTTCCGTCCGCATGGAGGAATCCCCCTATGTGGAGACGGAGGGGATGACGAATGCCTTCAATAACATGGCGGATAATCTGGAGGCGCTGTTCGGAGAGGTCTATGAGCAGGGCGTTCTGCTGCGGGATGCGGAGTTTCGGCTGTTGGAGTCGCAGATCCGCCCCCACTTTATCTTCAATGTGCTGGAGCTGATCAACATCCGCTGCATGGAGGCCGGCGAGACCGGCATCTGCCGCATGGTGACCAATCTTGCTCAGCTGCTGCGGGTCAACATCAGTCACAAGCACGAGCAGACCATCACGTTCCAAGAGGAACTGCGCTATGTCCGGTATTATCTGGAGCTACAAAAAGAGCGCTTTGGCGATAGTCTGAATTATTCCATCGACTTGGAGGACCCGGAGATCCTGCGCTATTATCTGCCTAAGCTGACCATACAGCCGCTGGTGGAAAACAGCATTGTCCACGGTCTGGAGCCAAAACGCGGCGGGGGCACCGTACGTCTGAGTATCTGGGAGGAGGAACGGGCAGTCTGCGTGCGCGTTTCCGATGACGGCGTCGGTTTTGACGCAACACAGATCGATTTTGAGCAGACGCACCGGACAGAGCTGGACGCCAAGCACAATCAGGTGGCTGTGGCGAATATTGCCCGACGCATCCAGCTGCTGTATGGAAAGGAATACGGACTCCACATCCAGTCTGAGCCGGGAAAGGGCACCGACATCACCATCACGCTGCCTGCGGATATCAGCGAGCGTGGGAAGAGGGAGTGAGTCAATGTTCAAGGTCATGATCGTGGATAACGAGACGGCGATCCGCAAAGGGTTGGTCTATTGCATCCGCTGGGACGCCATTGGGTGCAGCATAGCGGCACAGGCAGTGGACGGTGTGGACGCGCTGGAACAGTTTCCCGTCGTTCAGCCGGATATCGTGATCAGCGATATTCGGATGCCGGGGATGGACGGCCTGGAGCTGGCGCGTCATATCCGGCAGGAGCATCCCCAGACCAAGGTCATTATCATGACGGGTTTTCCGGACTTTGAGTATGCCCAACGGGCCATTGAATACTGTGTGGTGGACTTTGTCTTAAAGCCCACATCGGTGGACAGCCTGGTAAAGGCCATTGAAAAGGCAAAGGCGCTGATCGCCAAGGAGCAGAGCAGTCAGGAGCTGGCCAGAAAGCTGGCCAGCGAATCCCAGCAGAATCTGCTGTTGGAGCGCGGGATGCTGCTGCATGATCTGATCCACCGGGTTGACCTGTCTTATTTATATGTGCTCAACCGTATGGCACAATTGGATATGGACCTGGCCTCCTACCATGTGCTGCGGATGGATATCGTCCCCGTTGATCAGTCCAACAGCCAGGGGAACGACTGCCTGCCTTATCTCCGGCAGTCCCAGGAGGTCCTGCGGGACTGTCTGACGGAGTGCGAGGTGTACTTTGCACCGCGGGGCGACCAGATGTGCTATGTGGTGGTCTGCGCATCTGACGCAGCGTCGTTGATGACAAGGTGCCTGGAAGCCACAGATATCATTGGCAGTATGTCCCGCTTTTTCCTGTTCGTCGGCATCAGCCAGCACTGGGATAACCCCCTGCGCATGGCAGACGCGGCGGATCAGGCGGATCAGGCCGCCCAATTTGCAAGGTATACGATGGAGCAGCCTGTTGTGCGGTTTGACCAGATCCCAGGCATCCCGCCTCAGGCTATCCAGCGTGTAATCCATGACATCGACCGGCTGAAGGACAAGGTGGAGCGGCGCAGCCGGGCGGACAGCCATGAGATCCTGAAAGAGCTTTTTGGTTTTATCCGGCAAAACCGGCTGCCCATTGAGCATGTCAAGAATATCTGCCTGTACATTTATCAGCTTTGTTTCAGCCTGCCTCTTGCCTCTGACGCCGGGGAACTGATGACGATGAGCGGGCTCAAGCAATTAATCAGCTATGACTCCGTGCAGCAGGCCGAGGATGGTATGCAGATGCTTCTTGATCAGGTCTTACAGCAGTCTGACGGGGCATCCGCGGACTCCGCCAATGTGATCCGCTTGGTGAAAGCCTATATCGCGGAGCATTACGCCGAGGATATCTCCTTAAAGACCCTTGCCGGGCTGGTATATCTGAGTCCGGTGTATTTGAGCCGTCTCTTTAGCCGGGAGACAGGAGAGACGATCAGCGCTTATGTGCAGAATGTCCGCATCGAACGGGCAAAATCTCTTTTGCGCACCACAAACCTGAAAATTTATGAGGTGGCAGAGCAGGTTGGTTTCACCGATCCGGTCTATTTTTCCCGCATTTTCAAAAAAGCGACCGGCATTAAGCCCAAAGACTTTCGAAAATAAAAGTCTGTTGATCTAAAGGAATGTAAAAGCCAGTGGAACGCATACGCGCTTTGCGCGTCGGCGGACCATTGGTCCGCCGGTTGAAAAGGAGTAGATACTCCTTTTCAACTGCGTTGACTATATAATACTATTTCCTGATAAAAAACTTTAAAAAGTTTTTTATTGCGGCGCAATGCGCCGCCGTGCCTGCGGCGCGCAGGAAAAGTATTGACAACATCCCTGGCGGCTATGCCGCCGGGGCCGCTTACGCGGCCCTAATAAAACGATTAAATCGTTTTATTAGGGATTAGTATAAGCTGTTTCACTGGAAAAGGCCGGCGGGGCCAGGCAATTGAGCCTGATCCCCGCCGGCCTTGATTTCGATTTCATCGTCATTCACCGTGCGCTTCGCGCACGGCGGGCATTGCCCGCTTGAAAACCAGCTTTACGATTTTTCCAGTTCATGGACGATATCAATATACGCTGCCCACATACACAAGGATCAGGCAGGATACAACGATAAAGACAGCTGTAAACGGCAGGAACCACTTTACCCATCTCTTGAAGGGGATATTGGTAAATGCCAAGGGGGCCAAGCATGCGGTCGGCCAAATCATGTTGCTGTAGCCGTCGCCAAACTGGAAGGCAACAACTGCCGCCTGACGGCTGACGCCCACGAGGTCTGCCAGCGGTGCAATCACCGGCATCGTAGTTGCCGCCTGGGCTGTTCCAGAGGGAACCAGGAAATTGAACAGGAACTGGAACAGGTAGATCATCATCAGCGCGAAGGCGTTGGATGTTCCAGACAGCGCGGTCACAGCCCAGTGCAGGATGGAGTCCAGCGTATTGCCGTCTTCCAGAATAGACAGGATTCCGCCCGCCATTCCCACAACGATGCACGGGACCAAAACCAGCTGGATACCCTCCACAAAGCCCGCAGAAATCTCGTTATAGTCGTCGCCATTGACCACGGCCACAATGATGCCGGTTCCAATCAGATAAGCGGCAATTTTTCCACTGCTGGTCATCTTGAAGAACGCGATCAGGATCACCAGGCCCACAAACTCCGCAATCAGGCAGACCAGAGCGATCTTCCGGCGGCTGGTCAGCTTTGTGACCGGGGCGGCTTCCTGGGCAAGAGCCTCCGATGTATCCCGCAGATCATAGACGATACTCTTGGTGGGGTCCTTGCTGATCTTGCGGCAGTACAGCCAGGTATACACCAGGAGCATGGCCATGAACAGCACCCAGATGAAAAGGCGCATCCCAAGGCCGGAGAAGAGCGGCAGCTCACTGATCTGCTGCGCAACGCCGACGTTCCACATATTCAGGGGGCCGCACATATAGCCGATATTATTTGCCACGGCAACCGCCACAAAGGCGACCACCACATCATATCCCATGGCTACGGTCAAAAGCGCCACCACCGGCGTAAAGGACCAAAAGCTCTGCTGAATGCCGACAAACGCGCCGCCGGCGGAGAACAGGAAACTGATTACGACAACGATCAAAAAAGAAGCCTTCTTCTTGCCCTGCAAAGCAACCTTGATGCCGTCTTCGATGAGCTTGGTGTGGATCAGGATGCCAAAAGCGCCGCCCCATCCCATCACATAGGCGATGACGGAGATATTCTTCACAAAGCCGCCGGGAATTGCCTCCAGCATAGCCATGATACTCACAGGTGTCTGCGCCACGGCCTGATAGGAGTTGGGATCGACCAGGGTCCGGTTCAATTCCTCATTAAAGTAGCGTGTGTACTGTCCCGCCGGAATGATCCACGTTAAGATCATGGCAATAACCATCATGATGAACGTAAATACGATCAGATCCGGTGCTTTTAGTCGCTTTCCAATCTCTTTTCCCTTTTCCATGTTGTTTCCTCCATATTTTTTATTACTCTGATAAAACGGTTTCAGTCTAAATTTATCAGATAAATCCATGCCCTTTACCGGAACCGTTATATCATTGAGCGCAGATGGGGATGTTTCTGTGGTACGAAAATTTTTCTGCAAGATATTTCTCTCTGTTTGAGCACTCAGGTCTCGTGAAAGTCCAAATAGAGATGACGTTTGCCGGCGCCAACTGCGAGAAGTCCAGCGGCGGACGGCCCCATGCCGTCAAAGACACAGAGATACCCAGAGGGCGCACACGCTTTCAGGGCCTTCAAAAGAGGTTCCGGCTCTCCGGCCCTTGCAAGGTCCATAAGCGTCTCAGCGTCTTCACGCGCAGCGGCCGCCGCAAACCCCGGACCGCCAGGGGCCGCATACAGATACAGTCCATTGGGCAGATGCTCCAGCGCGCCAGCGGCATCCTCAGAAGATGCCCCGGGAACGCCGATCACACCGCCGGTCCGCCAGCCATTTGCCGCGAAAACAGCATTCTGCCGCCGGCAAAATAACGTGGCCCCCATGACGGATACGCCGTCATCCGCGAAATCGTCCAGTGCTGCCGCCAGTGCCCGGTCTATGCCAACCAGGTCGTCTTCCATGCAGCGGAAGCCCTCCAGCGTGCGGCACCGGGCAGCGATTCTCTCTGCGTTTCCCGGTTCGCAGAGGCCGCCGACAGACAGTGTGTTATTCCCTGGCAGGGTTATTTTTACAGCAAAGCAGTCCATCGTTTTACCGCTTCTCGGCACTGCCGGCGGGATACTGCGCAAAGACTGCCTCCGCCATGGCGTGGTTGATTTTTTCAAAATCCATACGTTCAGGTTCCGCGGCAAGGAATGCGTTGATCGCCGCCTCCGCCTCAACATAGGGACCGGGAAGATTGATGGCCATCATCCCATTCCGCTTGCCGCACACCAGGCGGCACCAAAGATGCCCATTTTTTCCGTAGATTTCACGGGCACAACCGTTTTGAACAAACTCATCCATTGCGGAGTGGCTGAAGTCTTTCCCCAAGGTGGGAGAAAAGCGATGCCCTCCGCCGCTGCCGCCAATTAAAATCGCCAGATCTGCTCCTGAATCCGCCGCTGCCGTCAGGGCCGCCAGAATGTCCAAGGCTGTATCATTCACGGGAGCCACCCGCAGGACCTCCGCTGTCGGGTATTGACGCAGGATGGAACTCATCACCATGGGACTGTCCAGGTCACGAACAATGCCCGCCCGGATCTCATCTCCTGTCGGAATGATGCGGATTCTCTCCATCAAAACTGTACCCACCTTTCTCTGGCGCAGCCGTAATAAGGCTTGTCCGGAACCTTCTGGATATCCACGTCCACGATCTTTTCGCTGACCGCGAGCGTGCACAGTTCATTGGCAGTCACGCCTTCCACAAGGGAGACCGCTTGCAGCAGCGCTTGTTCATCCCGCCGGATCTGCTCCGGCTCGATCCCATAGACATCCATTTCAATCTGTTGTCCAGTGACGCCGATGACACGGACCAGGGTATGCAGGCGTTCGGAAAGGCGCTGCTCCAAATCCCGGGTATTGAGCCCCTTGATGCTGACGCCGAATATTTTCAAAATGCTCTTGTCGGCCGCGGCAATGATATATTCCTGCCGGTTCATGCCTTGACCTCGGCCCAGCAGGTCTGCACCAGCTCATCGATCGTATGCAGCTGCGGATTGTCCACGCCGGGCAAAATCTCGTCGGCGTGCTCCAGGACTTCCGCCTCCGTGAGCTTCGGCACAGGCGTCTCCAGATACTCCCGGCTGAAACCCACACTCTCCAGCTCCAGCCAGGCCCGGGGCGTGATGTTGTCATAGTCGATCGGCAGATGCATGGCACGGGCAATAGCCAGGTTCACAGGGGAACAGCCGATGTCCCGGCCCGGGACCATCCCGGCTTTGAGCGCCGCGATGACGAAGCCCGCATGTGTGGCCTTGGATGCCACGATGCAGGGGATATCCCGCTTCAGGGTCTTCGCCTGGGCTCCCGAGCCGTGAGCCGTATCTCCGGCGCGGTAGCGGTATGTGGAAAAGACCCGTCCAAATTTCTCCGCCGTCGTCATGCCGATGCCCACCGAGAGGTGCTCACCAGACATACCCGTAAGCAGTTTCCCCTCCCCGGAGGCGATCACATGCTGGCCGATGTATGGCATCAGGATCTCCCCCATGGTCACCAGATGCATCATCTCTGTGCCGGAGTTGTTGTTGCAGGCACGGCCGGTGATAACGACGTTATGCACGGGCACCGGCTTATCCGCAACGTCGGGTCCCCGGAAGAGCCGGCGGCCGGGATAATTGATGTCCCACTGGCGGAGGTGCGGTTCCTTCTGGATCAGCGCCTCGCTGTGCTCGATCTCCGCCATGGGAATGTAGCCAAATTCCGGATGGATCTTTCCGCGGTCGGACGCGGCCATCGCGCGGATCGCGCTGGGGACCATGATGCCGTCGCTGGTCGTGGTAACAGCAGTCAAATCCATGATGTTGATCGCCGTCGGGCCGTCCACATTGTCAGCCACGATTTGGCACGCCTGGGGCATCGTCAGTCCGCATTGCTGGATATCGGCGTAATCCACGATCGCAACATTCAGCGGCAGAATGCCGCCTGCACTGTTCTCCGGGAGCAGTTTGTATTTCAGTTGAGCCATGTTTCCACCCCCCCGTCAAATCTTGCTGTAAACGGTCATCTTCGGCCGTCTGTCGATCACTTCTTCGCAGTCGAACAAATCCAGTTCCTCTGTGGGGACCAGCATGTCGACGGTCTCCACGATCGCCTTTTTGGCTTTTCCGTCCTTGTCATACCCCTTGATGATGACCGTGTGCATGGTTTCCGGCATACGGGGGCGGATCAAGATCTCCATATGGTCCACACCCTCCGAGACCGCCATCTCCTCCACGGCGTTGACGATCCGGCCTGTCCGCAGGGACTGGAGCTTCGCTGACTGTACATTCTCCATTCCCTTGATCTCCAGTTTCATGTCCGGGGTATTCTTCACGGACGCCTCTCGAATCCTTCGTATAAAGTCCGGAAGTTTTGTATGCATCAATCTCATTTTTGCGTATCCTCCTTTGGAAAATATTGGTCGATAATAAAGTTCGTTTCTATAATGGACAAATTTTTCTTTACTTTTTCCGATTTTTCGTTTAAAATGTCAAAAGTATCATCAATTTGTCAATATTGTTATCAGACTTTTTCTAATGTTTTCTCTAATGTTTCTTATATTTCAGAAAGGAATATTCAACATGAAAGAATACTTTACGATTGGTGAAATCTCCACGTTGTTGGGCTTGTCCAGTCACACGCTGCGATATTATGACAAAATCGGTCTTTTGCGCCCCTCCACGATCAACGAAAAAACAGGTTACCGTTATTATGCCTACCACCAGCTCTTTACACTGGAACGCATCCGCCATCTGCAGCTCTTGGGCTTTGATCTGGATGAAATCCACGATATTATCTCGGATTCCTCCACAGATACGCTTCTTCGGCTGTTGGACCGCAGAAAGCGGGAATTGAGCGCGGAACTGGAGCGGCTGTCCATCCTGCGGAGCACAGTGTCCAATTATCTGGACTACTATCGTCACACGGATGACGGCATCCTGCCCGGTGTCCCTTTCAAAACACACTACGGACCGCGCTATCTCTTTGCGGAGCCATACCGCCCTGGTGAATCGGTTTGCTACACCGCCGGCTACCGGCTCATGGTGCGGAAAAGTGAGCCGGACTGCGCACGGCTGGACTTTTTGCGGGAGATCGGCCTGCTTCTGGATTATTCCGCCCTGTTGGACGGCCGTGTCGTCCCTACCCATTACTACATGTTTCTGGAAAAGAAGCCCGAGACTTTAGCTTGTGTGAGATAAAGAAGCAATAGAAGTGTAAAAAATTTTGCCGTTCCCGTCCGGCGTTCCCCAGCGCCG